>NC_022997.1:1358352-1686279 GCF_000503895.1 Hyphomicrobium nitrativorans NL23 | reverse complement strand
GCCAGATCGTGAAGTGGGATCTCGATCTCGCGATCCGCGCCTACAAGGGCGAGCAGGTCAACCCGATCCTGCAGAAGCTCGACGTCCACTATCAGCCCGGCCACAACCACTCCTCCATGGGGCAAACCAAGGAGGCGGACGGAAAATGGCTGATCTCGCTCAACAAGTTCTCGAAGGACCGTTTCCTCAACGTCGGTCCACTGAAGCCTGAGAACGACCAGCTCATCGACATTTCCGGCGACGAGATGGTGATCGTGCACGACGGCCCGACATTCGCGGAACCGCACGATGCCACCATCGTGCACCACTCGAAGATCAACCCGCTGCATGTATGGAAGCGTGACGACCCGTTCTTCGCCGATGCCGTGAAACAGGCCGCGGCCGACGGCGTAACCCTCGAACGCGACGAAAAGGTCATCCGCGACGGCAACAAGGTGCGCGTCTACATGACGTCGACGGCACCCGCGTTCGGACTGGACAAGTTCACGGTCAAACAGGGCGACGAGGTCACCGTCTACGTGACCAATCTCGACGACGTGGAAGACTTGACGCACGGCTTCTGCATCGTCAACTACGGCATCAACATGGAAGTCGGCCCTCTTCAGACCTCGTCCGTGACATTCACGGCCGATAAGGCCGGCGTCTATTGGTACTACTGCAGTTGGTTCTGCCACGCCATGCACATGGAAATGCAAGGTCGAATGCTGGTCGAGCCGAGCAACACCTGAGAGAAGCGGTGACGCGTTTGAACGTACACGACATCTGGAGGGCGGCCTTGGCTGCCCTCCTCCTCGGATCCGCATTGAGCGGACCCGCACTCGCCGCACGAGTAACGATCGCACCGGGCGGTGACGTACAGAAAGCGCTGGATCGCGCAGCCGTTGACGACGTCGTATTGCTCGCCGAAGGCGTGCATCGCGGGCCGGTCCGGATCGAACGGAAAGTCGTTCTCGAAGGCCAGTCTGGGGCCGTGATCGAGGGATCGGGCAGCGGCAGCGTCATCACCCTCTCCGCCCCGGGAGCGGTCGTACGCGGTCTCACCGTACGCGGCTCCGGTCGCGATCTTGAGGCGATGGACGCCGGTGTCTTCGTCAAGCAAAGCGCGACAGGCGCTGTCGTCGAAGACAACCGCCTGGAAGGCAACCTCTACGGCGTCTATATTCACGGCGCCGAGGATGCCGCCGCGCGCCGCAACATTATCGTGGGTCTCAGGGAAGGCCGGATCAACGAGGCCGGCAACGGCGTCTCGGTATGGAATGCACCGGGTGCGCGCGTCGAGGACAACGATATTCGTTTCGGTCGAGACGGCATCTTCGCCGTTGCCAGCAAGCGCAACGTGTTTCGCGGGAACCGTTTCCGTGACCTCCGCTTTGCGGTCCACTACATGTACACTAACGATTCCGAGGTCGTGGGCAACGTCTCGGTTGGCAATACCGTGGGCTTCGCCATCATGTATTCCCACCGCCTGATTGTGCGCGACAACGTCTCGGATGGAGATCTCAATCACGGCTTTCTTTTCAATTTCGCCAATAGCTCGGAGATCTCCGGCAACACGGTCCAGGGCCGCATATTGCCGGCCAGCCGCTGGGCCACCCCCGGCCTGCGCGGAAAGGAAGCCCGCGAGCATGGGCTCCCCGCTGCGGACGAGGCCGTCTCGTCTCTTCCAGGCAACGTGCGGAACGGCCCTGAGAAATGCGTTTTCATTTACAATGCCAACAAGAACACGTTTCAGAATAACTGGTTCGAAGGATGCGAGATCGGCGTGCACTTCACCGCCGGTTCCGAAGGCAATGCCATCGCGGGCAATGCCTTCATCCGCAACCGAAACCAGGTGAAGTATGTCGGCACCCGTTATCTCGACTGGTCGAAAGACGGGCGCGGAAACTACTGGAGCGACAACCCGGCATTCGATCTTAACGGCGACGGTGTCGGAGATTCCGCCTACAGGCCCAACGACATCATCGACAAGGTCCTCTGGACCGCGCCTCACGCAAAAGTTCTGGTCAACAGTCCTGCCGTCCAGATCATCCGTTGGGCGCAAGCTCAGTTTCCGGCTTTGTTGCCGGGTGGCGTCGTCGACAGCCGCCCCCTCATGGCGCCGACAGCCATTCCGCTGTCCGGCAGAAAAGGAGCGGCCCCATGACGCCTCTGGTCGACATTTCACACGTCACCAAACGCTACGGCGCCATTGAAGCTGTGCGCGACATCTCCTTCACGCTGGAGCCGGGCCAGACGGTCGCCCTTGTGGGACACAACGGAGCGGGCAAAACGACCCTCATCAAGCTCATGCTTGGCCTGATCCGGCCAACAGAAGGCAGCGTCCACGTTCTCGGCGAAAACCCCGCCGCAGGCGGCATAGAAGCGCGCCGGCGCCTTGGGTATCTTCCCGAAAGCGTCACCTTCAACACCGCCTTGACCGGACGCGAGGTGCTCGCCTTCTATGCGCGCCTGAAGTCGGAATCGGTGGACGGCATCCGCGCCCTTCTCGACCGCGTCGGCCTCGCAAAAGCAGCGGAGCGGCGGATCGGCACCTATTCGAAGGGCATGCGCCAGCGGCTCGGGCTCGCCCAGGCCCTCATCGGCAGACCTCGCCTCTTGCTCCTCGACGAACCGACCACAGGTCTCGATCCTGGCCTGCGCATGGAGTTCTACGACATCGTAGGCGAACTACGCGAGCGCGGGGCAACGGTGGTACTCTCCTCCCACGTTCTGACCGAGCTGGAGGAGCGCACAGAGCGCGTGATCATCGTCAATCGCGGTCGCCTCGTGGCCGACGGAACGCTCGACGAACTGCGGCGCATCGCCGAGTTGCCGGCCACGGTGCGCATCTCCGTGGCGCAAGGCGCAATGGATAAAATTACGAACATGATCGGAGCCTCCACCTCCATCCGATTGCTCAACGGCCATCGTGTCGAACTCGACGCCACACGGGAGCAGAAAATAGAGCTTCTGCGGCGCGCCGCTTCCACCGGCGACCTCATCGAAGACATGGACATCATCCCGCCGTCCCTCGACGAATTGTACGCTCACTTCCTCAGGAAGGAGGCTCCGTGAGAAACATCCTCCTGATCGCCACGAAAGAGATCCAGGAAAGCCTGCGCAACCGCTGGGTTCTTGCGATGACGGCGCTGCTTGCCGCGCTGGCCTTGTCGCTGACCTTCCTCGGCAGCGCACCGACAGGAAGCGTCGGTGCGCGCGCGCTCGACATCGTAATCGTGAGCCTGTCGAGCCTCACCATCTTTCTCGTCCCTCTCGTCGCGCTTCTCATATCCCACGATGCCATCGTCGGCGAGACGGAGCGGGGAACCATGCTCCTCCTGCTCAGCTATCCTGTCAGCCGCGGACAAGTCCTGATCGGCAAGTTCATCGGGCATCTTGCCATTCTCGCGTTCGCGACCGTGCTCGGATATGGCACCGCAGCCGTGACGCTGGCGGCAACAGGTGCCGTCATCGACTCGCAGAGCTGGGCGGCGTTCGCGGCCATGATCGGGTCATCGATCCTGCTCGGCGCCGTCTTCATCGCCATTGGCTACCTCATCAGCGTGCTGGTACGCGAGCGAGCGACGGCAGCCGGCATCGCCATCGGCGTCTGGCTTTTGTTCGTCGTCGTGTTCGATATGGTCCTTCTTGGCGTACTGGTCGCAGATCAGGGCCGCATGATTTCGTCCGGAACGTTGACGGCCCTGCTCCTCCTCAATCCGACCGACGTCTACCGCCTGTTGAACCTTGCCGGCGCCACGAACGCCAGTGCGTTCTCCGGCATGTCCGGTCTTGCGGGCACGATTGCCCTCGGCCCAGCCAAACTCCTATGCGCGCTCGCGGTCTGGACACTCGTTCCGCTCGCCACTTCGGCAATGATTTTCTCCAGGAGAGAGCTATGAAAACGACGCCGGCCTTCGCGATCCTCGTCTTCGCGACGCTCTTCGTCGCCGGATGTAGCGAGCAAAAGAGCGTAGAGTTGCCCGCTCCCCATACGCTCACGACCGAGGCTATGGGGCACTATTGCGGCATGGGCCTGATGGAGCACACGGGTCCCAAAGGACAGATCATTCTCGCCAGCCAAAGCACGCCGGTTTGGTTTTCCTCGGCGCGCGACGCCTTCTCCTACACGATGCTCGACGAGGAGGCGAAGGACGTGCGCGCCGTCTATGTGTCCGATATGGGCCAAGCCGCCACGTGGGAGAATCCAGGCGCCGATAACTGGATCGAAGCCCGCAACGCGCTCTTCGTCATCGAGAGCCGCATGCAGGGCGGCATGGGCGCGCCCGAAACCATTCCGTTCTCCGATCGCACCGCCGCCGAGGCGTTCGTGACTAAGAACGGCGGCCGCATCGTCGCGTTCGCCGATGTACCCCAAGATTATGTGCTCAGTTCGCAGACGGCATCCGACGATATCGACGGCAGCGCAGCACACGATCATGGCACTGGCGGCCATCGATAGGAGGGATCATGCCGAACGCTCTGAGCCGAAGAAAGGTGATCGCGCTGTGCGCAGCGGCAGGCGGCGCGGCGCTCGTGCCGATCGGCTCGCATCCGCGTGCCGGAAGCGAGCCGCTTGTGGAATGGACGGGTGTGTCGCTCGGCTCGGTCTCGACTATTCGCCTGGCCCATCCAGACCGCCGCGCCGGTAAGGCGCTGCTGCGTCGCGCCGTTGCGGAAGCCCGCCGCCTGGAAGCGATCTTCAGCCTCTACCGCGAAGATACCGCCCTGAGCGAACTCAACCGCACCGGAGTGCTCATCGGGCCTCCCTCGGAACTCGTACGTCTTCTGCACCTGTGCGATGAGATGTGGCGCACGACCGGCGGCGCATTCGATGCTTCGGTCCAGCCGATTTGGCGATGCTATGCCGATCATTTCTCGGTCTCGAATGCGAACGCCGAAGGACCGCCACCGCATAAGCTCGCAGAAGCAATCGAATTAACCGGGTGGCCCGACGTCCGTTTCAGTCACGACCGCATCGCATTCGCGCGCCGTGGCATGGCTCTCACGCTCAACGGCATCGCTCAGGGCTACATCACCGACCGGGTTATCGAGATCCTCCGCGCGGAAGGGATCACCAGTTCGCTCGTCGACATGGGCGAGATTAGAACCATGGGCAATCATCCGGACGGCAGAGCATGGAAAACTGCGATCGATACGGACGCATCCCACAATATTACGCTCGATCTCGTGGACAAGGCCGTCGCCACCACGAGCGCGGACGGGTTCCGGTTCGACACGAATGGACGCTGCAATCACCTCTTCAACCCGGCAACCGGCCGCTGTGCGCGGCCGACCACCAGCCGGACCGTCGTCGCGCACGCGGCAGCCGTAGCCGATGCCCTCTCGACGGCTTTGACGTTTATGGACGATGACGCAGCCCGCCGCGCGTTGGCGCGTGTCCCTGGCAGTCGCCTCGTTCTCGATTCTTCCAGGGGGTGAGCCAAATCCGAGGCCGACGGAGACACGAAACAATACATCCCAGGCGCGCAATGACGGAGTGAGGGGCCTCCGGCGATCGCCTGTAGAAAGGCGTCGGCGACGTCCGCGAGGTTCTGTCTCCTCCGTGCTCGACGTCGCGCAAACGCCCGTACATACGCTTCACAAGCGGGACGTATCTCGCTTGTGAAGCTTCCGACGCCGAGCAGCCGCATTCCAGCAGCCGCTGCACCCTGCTTCGATCAGAAATTCATCTCCGATCTCACGCCGAGGACAAAGGCGTTCTCCATTCTTCGCATGCCGTCGTCGGGATGGGGATCACCGCCGCCCGGCCGGATGATGTACTGGATGTCCGGCTGAACCACCCACCACGGCGCGACTTGCATTGCATAGCTCAGTTCGAGAACGGTCTCCCCAGTCCGCACCGGATACGGCGCCCCGGAAAAGAACGCGACATCACGATCCAGATGAGCGAGATCGCCGCTCACGTGCGTGTGCGCGATACCGAACGTCAACGCATCCTCGTCCCGTCCCGGAAAGACGCCTTTGAGGCCGATGCCGCCATCGACATACCACGAGACGAGGTTTCTGTTCGAAGGCGAGACGCCACCTCTCAGAAAGAGACTGAGGCTCGATCCATCGCCGCGCCATATCATTTGATCGGCCACGCCGTAGATACCCCAGTTTCCGTCATGCATGTCGTCGTCTTCGACAGTCGGATCGGCCATCGACACGCGCCCGCCCGCCGCATCCAACCCGAAGCGCCGATCGGCAAATCGCCCGGTATGATACCAGCCGCCAACTTTGTAGGCCGCCGCAAGCCCCGTGGCATCGTCCCCTTGGTTGACGAGGTACTGTGCCTCGCCAAACCACAGCGCCCCGCCGCTGAAACTGAATGTCGTGCCGCGGTCGTTGCACGCTTGCGGATCCGCCTCCGGGTCATCGCGATAACAACGGCGTCCTGCGGGATCGCCGCTAAAAACCGCACCCAGAACGGAAACGTTTTCAGAAACGCTGATCTTGCCGCGCACGCCTGGCGTCGCCAGAGGATAGCCGGGTCCACCGCTCGGCAGGTTGGCCGCAAAATTGTTTCCCCAACCGAACGTCCCATTGATCAAGCCACCGGCTGTATCGCTGATGAAAAACTCGTCGTCGGCCGCAAGCTGGCCAACACGGATCGAGCCGGCATCTCCGACTTCCTGCTGGAGCCATACAGTGAACAGTCTCGTCGTCGCGAGTGCATCGATATTGCTCGGGTCGGATATCGCACCCGCATAGTCCGCGGCGTTCTCGCCGTTCGCGTTGTGAATCTGGAACGCACGGATATGCGTCGTGGCGCCCCGCCAGCCTACGAGCTTTTCGAGGTCCGTATCGACCGCGATATCGACCAGACCCTCGAAAGCGGTTCCCTGCTGGGAGCCCCCGGAAAGCGTCCTCAGCGCTTCGCCCGTGTAGGTCGCACCGATAGAAATCCCTCTGTCGTCGAGCGCCGACCTCACCCCGCCCCAGTCACCCGTCAGCGTATCGGAAAAGGCCGCATCGTCCGCCAGCGCACTGCCCATCGACAGAACCACCAGAATTGGCAACGCGAACGCAAACCTCGCGAATTCCCCACACGCCGCGCTCCCGCACCGCCGTTCAAGCATTTTCAGCACCTCATTATTGCAATTTATTCGCAATAACGTTTTGCACGGCCAACAGCGAGATGCAACTGATTTGCAATTGCGACTTTGTTGCAAAATGGCTGCGTAACGACACGAGAGAGCGTGAACGAGCAGCGCAGCCGCCAGCAGGATGTCCTGCCAAGCCGCAAAGATTCGCCCGGGCGCGTCAGCGCTAAGTCCCTAAGGCAGATCGCGTTCCAGGACGCCCCGGAAGAGTGCCAATATGTTGATTCTACGTCTCATAACGGTGGCCGGACATTGCCGCTTGGGGTATGAGACCAAACACGGAACGACGCGCGAAAGCCGCATAGCGGCAATGGCAAGATCGGGAGGCCTCGCTTTGAGCAGGAAGCCGACATTGAGCGACAGCGTTGAAGAGATCTGTCGCGCGCTCAACTTGCGCGTGACCGGGCCACGGCGCGTCATCATGCAGGTTCTCGCCGAAGCGACCGACCATCCCGATACGGTCGAGCTCCACCGTCGCGTGACGCAGATCGACCCAAGCGTCGCCCTGGCCACCGTCTATCGCACCGTGAAACTGCTTGAAGATAAGAAGATCATCGAGCGTCACACTTTCGGCGATGGGCGCGCACGCTACGAATCGGCCGATCACGCACATCACGATCATCTCATCGATGTCGAAACCGGAGACATCATCGAATTCCACTCGGATGAGATCGAGCGGCTGCAGGAAGAAATAGCACGCAAGCACGGATACAAGATCGTAAGCCACAAGCTCGAAATATTCGTCGCGCCGTTGGACAAGCAGCCGAAATCCACCTCACGAAAGGCACGAAAGACGTCCTGATCGGTGCTGTCGTCGGCGTGCGCTAAGAATGAGCGGCAGCGCACGCGGCATTGTGGAGGCTGGACCTGGAATCGAACCAGGATGAACGGATTTGCAATCCGACGCGTAACCACTCCGCCATCCAGCCAAGAGAAGGACGCCGATCTTCCCGTTGATCGAATTGGAATGTGAACTCGCGCCCACGCGTTCGGCCGTCCCCTCGCGTCCCGCAGGTATCATCCAACTGTTTGACGCGGCGTTAAGATGTGTCGGAACAAAGCGCGTTCAAATACCGTAAGTATGGAGTGCATCACGCACCGGCAGAGATCGAGCGGCCTCGCGCGGCGCAACTCAGGCAGACGCAGGCACACACGATCCAGATGCCCCGCGTGGAGACGCAAGACGAAAGCGCTGCGGACGGGCAAACAAAAATCCGGCCCACGTCCCCTTGACCAACCAAGCGAGCAACAGCGCACCGGCGATCCCCGCAAAGGTGGACGCAAGCGCGATCGCCGTCGCGTGCTCTCCGCCCGTAAGCTTCAAGAGCACGATACGCGCAGGCCCCATGAACACGGTGAACGCCAGATAGACGGCAATGGAATGCTCTCCGCAGTATGCGAGTGCGCGTCCGAACCAAGACGTCGTCACAAGAACGCTGAACGCAATGACGGCCGCAATTCCGACGTACGAAAACAACAGATCCGCGCCGGCGACGAAGGCGATACCGGAGACGACGCCAACCGTATTGAAGGCGGCCCATGCGGCGAGCCCGGTCAAGAGCAGCGCGCTCCGCGTAACCCGCATACGATCGGCAAACGCAAAGACCATGGGCGCCAGGGCATAACCCGAATAGAAGAACACGAAACGGCTCGTGAATTCATCGACGATGAATACGCCACTATGGGGCGATGCCGCATGCAAGAGCGCCGCGCCACCGAGCACGAGCCAGTGAGGCGCCGGGCGCAACAGTTTCGACACGACGAAAAACGCGGCAAGAAGGTAGATGAACCACAACGTGCTGAACGGCACGAAAAAGCTCATCACGTAATGCTCAAGGGTAGCGACGGCACCGTGTTCCGCCACCATACCGGGCGCTTTCAGCGCGAACTGAATGGTCAGCCACAGCACATAGAAATAGGCAAAGTGGACCACCTTCGTATCGAGATAGCTCCGCCACGGACGATCGATCCGCGCGGCGAGGAACAAGCCGGAGATCAGAAAGAAATCGGGCATGCGGAACGGCCGAGCCCATTCGACGAAGTGAGTGAGGCTTAAGCTCTCGCCGGTTGCCTTTTCGACCCCGAGCGTCGCATGCATCAACACCACAAGGATGATGCAGACACCCTTGGCGACATCGACCCAATCGAGGCGGGCAACAGCAGGTTGTTCAAGCCGCATGGCATTTCTCTCTTCGTTTCTGCGCTCGTGCCAGGACGGTACAGGCAGACTGACGAAGAGAGCCCGAGCAAGAACCACACCATTATGAGCAACCCTGATCGCCGTGGCCCTAGCGTTCAGGCTGGCGGCGGATGAATTTGTCGGAGAGAGTAAAGTAAGCGTTAAAAGACCGGCCCTGGGCCATCGCGCCCCATTCTGTCGGCAAAACGGATAATACCTATAGATCGGAAACTCGCCCAGACCCGTGTGGAAAACTGAATGGAGCCCGCCAACTCGTTGTGTCAAAGCCTGGGAACAGGTAAGAACGCTTAACAATACGGGCGTCGGGCAGCAGGTAGGCGAATTGTGTTCGGTGGCCAGAGGCGTGGAACAAGCTTACTGCTCTTAATTGGGGCGGGGATCCAGGCGGGATGTAGCGCAGGCGCTTCTCTCTCCCCTCTTCAACCACATTCCGTTTCGGGAAGCGTTACCGTTTATCAGGCCGGCCGTCAGGTACAATGGCCCGCCAAACACGTGTATTGGAACCACCCGACTAACGCAAAAGCCATGCCCTTCAGCAAAGTCCTCTGGAATGCCGGGCACAATATTCCGGACACACACTGTCATTTGATTGACCATCAGGGCGTCCCCGACAAGGTCACTCTGATTGGGATTCACGAAGCCGCCGTAAACGGGATTTCCATCGGCCGAATTGGAGAGCTGATTCCCCGAACCACACTCCGCACCGCTGCGGGCGATATTGCTAAAGTAAGCCGCCTGTATACGGATGTTGTCTGGAAGCAGTCCGGCGGTTCTCGCGACCTAATTGCCCGTCTCCTAAGCGACGCGGTCGAACATGATGCCGAGTGTCTGCGCAGAAGCAGAATTTGGTACGAAGCGTTAGCAGCTCTTTTCGATGAGGGGCGCCAGCCCGTGAGAAGTGTCGATGGCCGCCCTGGCGTGGCGGACATCGATGTGAATGATCCGGTAGCAAGGAGGGCTAGAACTCAGCTCATAGGCCTTATGCAAGGTCATGACGAACTGGTTCGCAATGTCATTCAAATGTACGGCTTTGTGGCTGATGATCTTTCTCAACGCTTGGTTCTGGCCGAGAACCGTGCGCCGGTAGGGAGCACGACCAAGCGTCCTCGAACGCCTGCTATGAAAGGCAGTCGTCCAGTGGAGAACGCCCGGACTGTTGCCGTCGATAATAGAGTGAAGGTCGATACGACATCGTTGCAAAAGGAGGCACGCGAAACCGCCACTGCGCTCGCCAAGGCGCGCGAATACTGCCTCAATCGCGCAACTCCCCAGTGTGGATGAACTGCGCCGACCGGCCAGCGGCCCGCATCATAGATCGCATAATTTTCTGACATCCGAGGCGCGACCGGCCTTTTCACGATACTTCCCTTCAACTTCAAGTACCAATTGCCGCGCTCTGTGGTTGTTCTTTGGTGTTCCAAGCCCAAGGCAATTCGCCACCGCTAGTCGCAGCCCTGCATCGGGAAATCCGCAGTCATACGCCTTTTGATAGGACGCATTAGCTTCGCTCAGGAATTCACTCGCGCGCACTTCTTCTCGTTCAGCAAGTGCGGTCAGACGGTCACCCTCTGCCATTGCTGCACGGCCGCCACATAGCCAATCATCGCGCAGTCCATCTGCTCGCATTTCCGCCCAAGACAGTAAGGGTTTTCCTGCTCCGCTGATTAAGGCGCCTAGGATGGCGGTGGCGAGTACACCGAGAATGGCAAGCGTGATCCTCCTCAAGGCCAGCCGGGAACGAACTTGTTTCAGGAACGGCTCTTGCTCTAAAGACATCCTGTTATTCCCCCTTTTGGCCGACGAATGTGACTGCCGAAGCTTTCGATCGAACAGTCTAGCAGGCACCTTGATATTGCCCCCGCCAGCCGCACCCTCTGGACACAATATCAGCTCCGCGTAACTGCTGCGCCAGCCCCACTTCCTCGTAGTACCGCGGCATCATCGAGGAGTTTGCCCACAACGGCAACGTGGGCCATCCTCCTGCCCCCTGAGTGACGCAGGGCCGCGCAGGCGGCAGCTCGACGAGCGGCCGGAGGCAGGCTGCTCTGAAAGAGATCGGGCAACACGAAAGCCGCTGAGCAGAAGAAGCTGCGTGCTCGGAAATTTACCGGCTCTCAACAGCCAGAAACCATCGAATCCCCAAACCTCTCCCAAGGTTTGGGAAACGGCGGCGGAATTCCGGGCAATTTCAATTTTAACATGGGAAAGTGGCGACCCCGGTATGATACGAACCAACTTCACGAGGGACGTTCGCAACGATCCGGGGTTCCGTGCAGGTCTCAAGGAGCGGAACATCACGGATGACGGCAAGTGCTTTCACAAGCATTCGTTCTAGGAAAAAATCGTCTCTGTCGGGAGACCTGCGGTGCAAGTGAAGAGGAGACACAAAAGCACAAAGAAAGGAGAGACAAAGAGAAGGGAGAGATAAAAGGATAAAGAGAAGTCGCCCCCTAAAGGGGGCAGTGCGAGCGAAGCGAGTACGGGGTAGGGCACCTAGTATTTTGCCATATAAGATAGAGAGGAAGTTACCGGCTCCTCCTAGCTAATCATTTGCTATATAATATAGAGAGGAAATGATTGTCCTCTGCGGAGACGATTTCTCCCCTCTCCTCCTTCCCTACAATTCTACGTGCGCTCCTAACTGCTCCTTAACCTCTCCTTAATGGTTCGATGCTGAGCATCAAATCAGTGTCGAGAGGGACTATCTCATGGAACCTGGATACGTCTTAGCTGTCTGCATGGGATGCTTCTCGATTGGGGCAGACGCCACACCTACCAAGGCTTCATTACCCGGCAGAATACACCCTGGCTGCTTTGCCGTGGACACGAGGTCTAAACCTGGCATCTGGCGCTATCCACAAAACCCTCAGCGTCCGTACCGCCAGCAAGATGCTAGCCTTAGGGACTAGGGAATCTTGGCGCTTTTGAGCTTTTGCATTCGTGCAATGAGCGTCTTGTGTTGGTACAATGCCTTTAGGATTTCCTTCGCTACCTCTACCGCAATCTCAGCTTCCTCCTTGCCAATAGCAGCATATTCTTTGGCTTCGATATGGGCAGCATCGTTGCCAAGGATTTTTAGTTCCATAGCCCCATCCAGAAGCGCCTCGGACAGCGGAACCTTGCTACGAAGATCGTGGAGGCGCTGGTGTAAATTGGGCCCTGTAGCCCCTTCTCTCTCACATATCTCTTCAAGAAGGCGCCTAACCATGAGCGCTGTGGCCTTGTAGGCTTCAACGGAATGACAAGCTACGGCTTCCGATAGAGTCGTGAGAAGATTGGCAGGTATACTTGTTCTGTCAAAGTCAAGTCGCGTAGGGGGTAAAACCTTTAGTAGCCCCATGAGGTTCTTCACAATTAGGACCACGCCCCGACAACTGGAGTTGGGGCATTGGTATACGCCCACCGAATGCTCCGTGAGTGCCAGTTCCCGTCCTTTTTGGTACGTGAGAACGCGATGAAGGACGTTGTTGAACGCACCATTTTCATTGCAGTGGGGACACCTGATAGAGATGTGACGGCTATTGTCCGAGAGCTTCTGATCGCCGCCAACTTGGTAGGGATTGTTATTTGTGCCTACGTCGATTTTCGCCATCTTTGATCCTCAAGGCAAATTGAGAAGTGCAATCGAGTAGCTAAGGCCTCTAGAATTTCTGCTGGCAATTTAGAAGGGGTAATTCCCTACGCGTACAGGGGGTGCCGCCCCCCACATCCCCCCAGGCAACCGCTTTATCCCCAGCGGAGGGTCCGTGAAGGAACAGGGTTCGACCCTCTCTTTGTTGTCTTCCCTCCTTGTGTCTTGGCCCCGTAGCTCAGTGGATTGTGAGCACCTTCATCCGAGCGCAGCGAGGACGAGGAGTGAGGACTTGTCCGAGCGACGAGGGTGCGAGTCGTGCGAGCTTAGCGAGCGCGGAGCATCAGGAGAACGAAACAGTGATTTCGCATACTAAACGCATACCAAATCATGGTAATATCAGCATGCCGCCATCTTAGGCGAACCACTAGGTCATTGATAAGATTCCAGATTTGTGGCGACCCCGGCAGGATTTGAACCTGCGACCCTCGGATTAGGAATCCGATGCTCTATCCACTGAGCTACGGGGCCAGGACGCGATGCGGCCTGCGACCCGTCCCCTCAATAATGGGTTGCAGGTTAGACATCAACAATTGACCGGCGCCTCATAAGCCCCCTTGACGAAACATCGCGTCTGGCCATGCTCGGGTCATGCTGACGCTCACCCTCCTCCGCCACGCCAAGTCGAGCTGGACCGACCCATCGCTCGACGACCATGACCGCCCGCTCGCAAAGCGTGGGGTTAAGGCCGTCCCTCTGGTCGCCGACTTCATGCGCCGGGAAGGGATTTCACCGGACATCGTCCTGTGCTCCGATGCGATGCGCACCCGCGCGACGCTGGCGCTGCTTCTTGCCCAACTCGGCACGCCCAATCCCCGCGTGGTCTACGACGAGACGCTCTATCTCGCAGCCCCGCAGACCATACTGTCGGCGGTCGCCGAAACCGGGGAGAAGCATGTCCTGGTCGTCGGGCACAATCCCGGCCTGCACGCCCTCACGCTTGAACTCGTGGGCGACGGAAATCACAAGCTATTGTCTGCACTCGCCCGCGAGTTCCCGACCGCGGCACTTGCCGTCCTCACGTTCGACGTTGCGAGCTGGAATGACGTGAAACCGCTGAGCGGCCATCTCAAGCACTTTACGACACCGCGAAAGCTTGCCGACTGAGGCATACGGATATGCCGAACGAACGCATTCGTGTCCCCCTGAAAACAGGCGGCACGCGCGACAACATGCAAAAAAGAAGAAGAGGCGCTTAGAACGGCGCGGGCGCAACCAACTCGTCAACGATCTTGCGCACGACCTCGAAATCGAACGGCTTGGAGACCGTAATACGCTCCCGGAATGCATCCGGCATAGCGTGCACGCCGTGCCCGGTGGCAAATGCAAAGGGAATACCGCGCCGGCCCAGCGCTTCCGCCACCCCGAAACAATCGTGATCGCCAAGCGTCACATCGAGGATCGCCGCATCGATCCGCGTCGAGGCCACAAGTTCGAGCGCCTGACTTTCGGAATGCGCAGGCCCGACAGTTTCGTGACCGTACTCCGCGAGCAAATCGCTGAGCATCATCGCGATCAGGGCTTCATCGTCGACGACCAAGACACGCGCCATGCTGCAACCAATCTCTCTGGCCGAGGCCACCCTGCTTAAACTAGCGACACATAACCGACCTTCCCCAAAGGGAAATCGCACTCATGGTACAGCCGAAGACGTCGCGCGTGAATCACGTTTTTGTTGTCCGTCGACGAAATGACGACGCACCATCGCGACCGTCCTGACACCCGACTTCGTAATCCACGCAAAGCCTAAAATAGGCAAAGCAAAGCATCCCTAGACAGGGAATACCCGGGCGAAGCAGGCCCACATACAGAACAGTCGGCCAGCTGACCCAGCGTTTCAGGCAGAAAACCTGCGCCGTTCCGGGCCGGATAGACCCTCTCACCAGAGGCTCCTCTACCGTCGTCGCTCGGCGACGACATTCCCGTTGAGGAACCACGTCGAGAGGCCCGCCGCCGAGCGCCAGTGTGCTGTCCCGGCGCGCAATGCCCGCCAGCAGCATTAGGAACGACTCAGGGCCGGGCCGCACGCGCACCCGGAGGCGACGATCCGGCCAGACGCGCATCCTGAGGGTTGCCCACTCCCGCCGTCGGTTCCGGGATACGGGCGCTGGTTCCGAAGAACAGCGCCTGGCTCACCAGGGCGCGCACGGTGTTGGGCTCGAATGGCTTCGTGATCAGAAAGGTGGGCTCCGGTCGCTCGCCGGTCAGCAAACGCTCGGGGAAGGCCGTAATGAAAATCACCGGCACATTGAACCCGAGCAGGATTTCGTTGACCGCATCGAGCCCGGAGCTGCCGTCCGCCAGATGAATATCGGCGAGCACGAGACCTGGCTTGCGCTTGCGGACTTCCGCCAGCGCCTCGCGATGCGTGCGGGCGACGCCGGAGACGCGGTGCCCGAGATCTTTCACGAGCGCTTCGAGATCCATAGAGATCAGTGGCTCGTCTTCGATGATGAGCACGTCCGTCGCCGTCTGCTCGGCGATCTGCGTGCCGGCTTCCTCGATGAGTTGAGTCACCGTCTCAGGCGTACAGTCCAGAATTTCGGCAATCTGCTGCGTGGTAAATCCTTCGACCGACGCAAGCAGGAACGCCTGCCTCGGCATCGGCGTGATCGCCTCCAGGCTGCGGTCGGCCTGCGTCTTCGGAGTGGCGGGCTCTTGATTGACGCTGATCGAGTTCCAGACTTTGAGGAAACACTTGTAAAGCCCCACCCGCTTCATCTGCCCTTGCGGAAAGCTCTCGGGATCGGCGACGAGCGTTTCCAGAACGGCCACGACGTAGGCATCTCCGCTTTCCTGGCTTCCCGTGAGCGCGCGAGCGAAGCGCCGAAGATACGGAAGATGAGGCGCAATCGTTTCGGCAAGTGACATCTGCAATTTCTCCCTGCAATGCGAGCTCAATCGACGCTGCCGACGAGCCGCGACCCTCGGTATCAAACGCGGGGTCGAAACCCATGGTTCCGAGATAAAACAAAGCTTCTAGATCAACACGTTACGATATCAGATCACTCCCGCAATCAACCTCGCACGGCATCCTTCACCAGCTTGTCGGCGACATGTGCCCCGGAACTGCCCTGTCCGCCCTTGAGATCGGGATCGCCCAGGATCTCGACAAGTCTGTTCCTTGCTCTGTTGACGCGGCTCTTGATCGTTCCGACCGCGCATCCACAAATCTCGGCGGCTTCTTCGTATGAAAAGCCTTCGGCACCGACGAGAACCAGCGCCTCGCGCTGATCCGACGGCAACGTGCCGAGCGCCGTACGAAAGTCGGCAAGGTCGAGATGGCCGTGCTGCTCGGGCGGCACAGACAAGGAATTCTGATATTGCTCGTCGGGGTCGTCGACCTCGCGGCGCAATTTACGATGCTGCGAGAAATAGACGTTGCGCAGAATCGTAAAGAGCCACGCGCGAAAGTTTGTCCCAGGCGTGAACGAGTCGCGGCTGTTCCACGCCTTGACCAGCGTCTCCTGCACAAGGTCGTCCGCACGCGCCGGATCGTTGGCGAAAGACCGCGCGAAGGCGCGGAGATGAGATATCGCCCCGACGAGATCGTGCTCGAAGTCAGGTGCTGCCATGGTTAGCCTTTGCCCGCGTTGCCACCCGCCGGCCCACGATCGCTCTCGGCCAGTTTCAGATCGTCGAGCAGCTTACGAAACTTGTCAGGCACCTCTTCGCGCACGACCTCTTCATAGCTCTCGCGAAGTCTGCGTCCGAGCGCGCCCTGGATCGCAGCATCGATGCCCGCAGCCGGCTCGTCGTCCATGTCGCTCTCCCCGGCGACATGCTGTGTCGGCTGAACGGATTTCGGAATGGTCATTGTGTAGTTTCCCTCTGAACGTCCGCACATGACGCCAGTCCTTCACATCGGGGTGTTAAAATACCGGCGCCGGGCTCCCTCTGACCGGCAAACCCGAAAAATGTCGCGGCGGGCGCGATACGGCCGGATGTCTTTGCGCCTCCCGCCACCCGACGGAGGGTGGCCCACAAATCCGGCGGTGTCTCTTCCATCCGTGCAATGCCCCCGGCGGAACATCTTCGGACAGATGCCCGAAAGCAGCAATTTTAATGACTTTCAATGTCCTACCGCCCCGGCGCGTGGTCGATATATCCTTAGGCCCGCGCATATGGCCGCTGTAGCCAGCATCGGAAACGCAAGACTCTCGCCCTGGTTCCGTGATGACGAACGAAAGTTTTCGCATCGTCAAAAAAGGCGTGTCGTCAAACTGGCATACCGAGCCAAGGCTTTGTGGAACCGCCCTGCCCGTTCGGCGTTACCCCGCAACCCCCGGCTTCCGACGGGGACCCAAGCCGGGGCGGCCCGGGTTTTTTCGGCCGCTCGAACAGTTTGCGTAGCTGACGCCGCTCGCACCCCCTCCCCGACCCTAGAGCACGGGTGGCGTCATGCTCGTGGTGCCGGCAGGCAGCTCCCTCCCGAATCCTGCCGCCGGCACCACTCTCCTTCCTCCTCTCGCGAAGACGGATCAGGTTCAATCCCCTGCCGCGACCTGCCCATCACGATCCGGTAATTATGTATTCACGCCGCGCGTGTACAGATCGGGCGCAGAGCCGCCAAAAAACGATTACAAAAGATGCATGTCGTCATCGTCGATCCCAGCCGGGTCGTCCAACAGAAGCTCGCCGTCGAACTTGAAGAGACGGGATGCCGTGTGGACTGCTTCTCGGCGTCGGACTTAGCGCTGCAGTACGTTCAGCAGGCGCGATCGGTTGACGTTGTGTTAACCAGCCTCGAACTTGAGCCCATCCCAGGCCTGGAACTATGCTGGAGCCTCAGAACCATCGTCGGCGAAAAGCGCCCGCTCCATATCATCGTCATGTCGTCGAATTCGAGCGAGCGAGCGCTCGCTGAGGCCCTGGATTGCGGCGCCGACGACTTCACGCTCAAGCCTGTGCGCCGACAGGAAATGATGGCTCGCCTTCGCGCCGCCAATCGCATCATTACGATGCAGCGCCAGCTCATCGCACTCGCGCAGACCGACGAACTCACGGGTGTGATGAACCGCAGGGCCTTCCTGTCCCTGATGGAGGAAAAGCGCCGTGAGCTTGCCCCCGGCGACAATCTTACGGTCTGCCTGCTCGACATCGACCGCTTCAAAAAGATCAATGATACTTACGGCCACGACGTCGGAGACATGGTGATCACCAAGGTGGCCGAACTCGCCGGCGAGGAAGCGCCGATTGTCGCCCGCCTCGGTGGCGAGGAATACGCCCTCGCGTTCCCGGTTCTCGACTGCACGGAATCCGCGCGCTGGTGCGAGGTGATCCGCGAAAGCATCTCGGCTTATCCGTTCGCATGCAAAGACGCGACCTTCAACATCACGTGCAGCATCGGTATCTCGGCCTGGCACACGGACGAACCTCTCGGAGCCGCCCTGAAACGCGCAGACGTTGCGTTGATGGAGGCGAAGCAGAGCGGCCGCGACCAAATTCGGATTGAAGCGAGAGCCGAGACTTTGCCGGCGTAAGGGATAGGGCGCGCCCGCTGACAGGACAGCGCCTCCCTCGAGTTTCCGCAATAGATGTCAGGCCCTCCGCAATCTCCCGCGTTCCGGGAATAGATCTTGCGCGCCGGATCACGCCGCCCCTTGACAGAAGATTGTCACATCATGGCTATATCCATTTCGATATAGCCAAAAGAGTCGCCCCATGATTTCATTCACCCGCCGTTTGGTGCTTGCCCTCGCGCTCACCCTGTTCGCAATGCCGCTGGCGCACGCGGAGCAGCCGCGGCCTTCAGCAAACTCCGCAACCGACACGAAACCCGTCGTCGTGTTCGCCGCAGCCAGCCTTAAAACCGCTCTCGACCGCATCGCTGCGGACTGGCAGGAAAAGACGGGCGCCCGCGTTTCGCTGTCGTATGCCGCATCGTCCGCCATCGCCAAGCAGATCGAAGCTGCGGCGCCCGCGGATCTCTTCTTCTCCGCCGATCTCAGGTGGATGGACTGGCTGTCGGAGCGCAAGCTGATCGCCGAAGGCACGCGCAAAACCCTCCTCGGCAATGCGCTTGTCCTGATCGCCCCGAAGGACAGCACCATCGAACTCAAGATCGAACCCGGCTTCAAGCTCGCCGAAGCGCTCGGCGCCGGACGCCTCGCCATGGGCGAGCCCAAGTCCGTTCCGGCAGGCACCTACGGGCAGGCCGCGCTCGAAAAGCTCGGCGTCTGGGATCAGGTTTCGACCAAATTTGCAGGCGCCGAAAATGTGCGCGTCGCACTGGCCTACGTCGCGCGCGGCGAGACGCCGCTCGGCATCGTCTACGCGACCGACGCAAAGAGCGAGCCGAGTGTCAAGGTCGTCGACATCTTCCCGGCCGGCAGCCACCCGCCGGTCGTCTACCCGGTTGCGCTCACGGCCTCGTCCACGAACCCCGATGCGAAGGCCTTCCTCGATCACCTCTCTTCGCCTGAGGCGCGCGTCGTCTTCGAGGGCCAGGGCTTTACGTTTATCGACTGATCCGTCAACGCGTCAGGCGCAATCGCCTGACGCGTCCTCCGTCGCGGTCTTCACTCGCCGGCATCACGGGTCGTTGTTGATGTCCGATTCGAAAGCGACGAGTTCCGAGCGTACCACCTCCGCCGTGCGATCCTCGATGCGCCGGTAAGCGGCAATCACAGCTCGGCCGAAATCCGTGAGTTCCGCGCCGCCCCCATGCGCTCCCCCGGCGGCCGTGGTCAGGATAGGCCGCTTGAACAGCCGCCCGAACTCGTCCATCAGCAGCCATGCGCGCCGATAGGACATGCCGAGTTCACGCGCGGCAGACGAGATCGATCCCGTACGCGCAATGGTCTCAAGCAAATCCACCTTGCCCGGCCCGATCTTCCGCTCCGCCGAAAACACGATGCGAAGCCGCAGCGTCGCGCGCGAAAGCGGGCCCTTGTCGGCAATGAGTTTGCGCCGAGGCACGTCGGCCTTCATCTTCTTCTGACCCGCCATGGAGCAGCCTTCCCCCTTCCTCAGCACCCGCCTTTGGCGAAAACTCTACCGCGCAGGCGACACGGAGGCGAGAGGCAACACGGCCTGTCCATTGCCGGGATCATCCGGGATCGGCAATTCGGCGCACCCGATTGGCGCATTGCGCCTCTGATGCTAGAAGGCCAGGAAACGTTTCGAGAGACCCCATGGCCGAGACGCCCCGCCCAGATCCGAAGCGCGACCCCCATGAGGATCTGCGCATCGCCGAATCCCAGATCTCGGCGATCCTGACCATCGCAGCAGACGCGATCATTTCTCTCGATCAGCGGTTCCGCATCACGCTTTTCAACGAGGGCGCGACGGCAGTCTTCGGCTACACCCCCGACGAAATCATCGGCCACCCGCTCGAACGGCTCATTCCCGAACGCTTTCGCGCCATTCACCCAAGCCACGTTGCGGATTTTGACGCGGCATCCGTCGCGGCGCGGAAAATGGGCGAGCGCCAGGAAATCTTCGCGCTCCGCAAGGATGGGACGGAGTTTGCGGCCGAAGCCTCCATCGCCAAGCATCAGGTGGGCGGCAAGAAAATCTACATGGTGGTGCTGCGCGACGTCACGGAGCGTAAGCGTACGGAGGCCGCCCTCGCGCTTGCGAACACGGAGCTCGAAAAGCGCATCGCCGCGCGCACGCGCGATCTCGAAGCTGAAATCCGTCGCCGCGAGGAAACCCAGGCCGCCCTCATCCAGTCCCAGCGCATGGAAGCGTTCGGGCAGCTCACAGGCGGCGTCGCGCACGACTTCAACAACCTGCTCACCATCGTGACGGGCAACCTCGAATTATTAGCCACCGAGATCCGGGACGAAAGCGCCAGCACCTATTTGAAACGCGCAACCGACGCGGCAGACATGGGCGCGGCCCTCACCAAGCGCCTGCTGACCTTCGCCCGCCGCCGCCGGCTCACCCCCCAGGTCGTGGACGTGAACGAGTTGGTGCTCGGCCTCACGGAAATGCTGAAGCGTTCGCTCGGCGAGCCGATCACTCTCACCACCATTCTCGCCGGCAAGCTGTGGCGTACCCGCGCCGACCCGAGCGAACTGGAAAACGCCATCCTGAACCTCGCGCTCAACGCCCGGGACGCCATGCCGTCCGGCGGACAGCTCGTGATCGAAACACGCAATGTGTCGACATCCGAAACGGCAGGCCCGCCCGTTCTCGCAGCGGGAGACTACGTTCTCGTCTGCGCCACCGACACCGGCGAGGGAATGGCTCCCGATGTTCTGGAAAAGGCCTTCGAGCCGTTCTTCACGACGAAGGAACAGGGGCGCGGCACTGGCCTCGGCCTCAGCACGATCTATGGGTTTGCCGAGCAATCGGGCGGCCACGCCACCATTACGAGCGCCCCATCCATGGGAACGACCGTGAGCCTCTACCTGCCCCGCGCCGACGCCGCGGGGGAGCCCGTTCCAGCCGCCGGACCTTCGGAACCCGTCCCACTCTCGGAGAACGCGGAAACCGTTCTCGTCGTCGAGGACAATCCCGACGTGCGCGAGCTGACGCTCCAGCGCGTCGAGGGCCTAGGCTACGTCGTCCAGGAAGCCGAGAACGGCCCCGACGCGATCCGCTTCCTGAAGGCAAACGAACACGTCGACCTCGTCTTGAGCGACATCATGATGATGGGCGGTATGTCGGGATACGATCTGGCCCGGTGGATCAAAACGGAAATGCCCCACATCCGCGTCGTGCTGACGACGGGCTACGCCGCGGAAGAGGCCCAGCAGGATCCCGCAGGTCTGGTCGACGCACCCATTTTGTACAAGCCCTATGCCAGAGCCGACTTGGCGACGACCCTTCACACCGCCTTGCATGCGAGCGCATCGCCTGTCTGAGGCATCGGATACTCAGGAACGCTTGACCACACCGGCAAAGGCATAGCCCACGCCGCGCACCGTCTTGATAAGCTGCGGGCGCTCGCTCTCCGGCTCAACCTTGCGCCTGAGGCGCGCAACGAGACCGTCGATCGAACGATCCATCGGCGTCCAATCGTGCCCCTTGAGCAGATCCATAAGCTCGTCGCGCGAGAGAACGCGCCCCGGCCGCTCGACGAAAATGAGAAGCAGATTGAACTCCGCCGTGGTGAGCGCACACACGGTGCCCGTAGGGTCGGTCGCCTCGCGTCGCGCCACGTCGAGCGCCCAACCGTCGAACGAAAAGCGGCGGCCGTCCGGGGCCGAAATCGCAACGTCGCTCTCGGCATTGACATAGCGCCGGAGCACCGCCCTGACCCGCGCGACGACCTCCCGCATCACGAACGGCTTGGCGATGTAATCGTCGGCGCCGAGTTCAAGCCCCACGATGCGATCGATCGCATCGCCCTTGCCCGTGATCATGATGATCGGTGTATTCCGCCGCGCACGCAGATCCCGCGCGAGCTTGAGCCCATCCTCTCCGCCGAGCTTGAGATCGAGCGTCATCAGCGCCACGGGCTGGCTCGCCAGATGCGCCTCCGCCTCGGCACTGTTGCCCGCTTCGAGCACGCCGAATTCTTCGGCTTCGAACCCTGCCCGGAGAAGGGCGCGGATCTCGGGCTCGTCGTCGACGATCAGGATTTGCTGAGAGCTGGTCTGGGACATCTTCGAAACGATTGAGCGGAAGAGATGAATTGATGCGCCACGTCTGGAGAAGCAAGGCGCCTGACACATCGTGACACACTTTCGCACAATGACATCATACACCCGAGACGCTCACCCCCACTAATGCCTAAGCCACAATGCCTCACTCGCAAAGGCCTGGTCCGCAGAGGACAGAGTTGCATGATCAGCTCCTTATGGGGTCACCCGGAGACCACATGGTAGCCGCCGTCGAAGGAAAGGCCCGTCGTTCCGAGGCCGCCCCCGCCGGGCCGCGCGCGCTGGTGCCTGCCAGCCCGGAGCCATCAGTCCGGGAGCGGGAGACCTTTGTGCTCGGCATATTCGCCGAACCCGATGCGGCCAGCACCGCGATCCGCCGGCTCTCCGCCACGCCTGAAGGCGGCGAAGACATCTTGCTCGTCTCCAGATCCAGCCTTCCCTCGGCCTGGCCGCCGTTCGATACCCTTTGGGCAAGCTTGTCCGTCCGGGACAACGCACAGCCGCACGCCGCGGAATCGCACGGATCGACATGGCTCGCACGGCATGTGGAACGAAGGCTCACCGCGGGGGCATCCATCGTTGTCGCGCGGACCGAAGGCCCCGAACGGCAACTCGCCGTCTCTCGCGCGCTCCTCGATGCCGGTTGCGACGTCCTCCTCACTCACGACGTCACAGCGCCCGATTCTGGCACAGAGGGAAACCACGCACACAACCCTGTCATTTTTCGATGACGTAGTGCCGCCTTGACCGCACCCGCAGGCCACGAAACCTTTGTCCCCGACATGACATCATGAGTGGCACGTCGCGTGTTCGGCGGCCAACACGCCGAGCACGAGAATTCGAGGAAATCCCCGCATGACCGTTCGCAATCTGGAGTTTGCCTTCTCGCCCAAGTCGGTCGTCTTTGTCGGCGCGAGCCCGAAACCTGGGAGCATCGGACGCATCGTCGCCCGGAACCTGTTATCGGGCGGCTTCGGCGGAGAGATCTTCCTCGTCAATCCGCGCTATCGGGAGATCGAGGGCACGCCGTGCTACGCATCCGTTTCGGCGCTCTCCAGCACGCCGGACTTCGCCGTTATCGCGACGCCGCCGCAGACGATCCCCGGCGTCATCGCCGAACTGGCGGAAAAAGGAACCCGTGCCGCCATTGTCATTACCGCCGGCATCGATGCCGGCTTGCGTCAACGAATGCTCGAAGCATCCCGCGAGACATGCCTCAGAATCGTAGGCCCCAATTGCCTCGGCATGCTCCTGCCGCACCTCGGCCTCAACGCGAGCTTTTCTCATCGCATGCCCAAAAAGGGCGACCTCGCGTTTCTCTCCCAATCGGGCGCCCTCGTCACCGCCGTCATCGACTGGGCCGTCTCGCGCGGGATCGGGTTCTCTAAAGTCGTGTCCATGGGCGAAATGGCCGACGTCGACTTCGGCGATACGCTCGACTACGTGGCGGGCGATCCGGAGAGTAAGGCGATCCTCCTCTATGTCGAGCAAATCACCCATGCGCCGAAGTTCCTCTCCGCAGCCCGCCGTGCCGCGCGCGCCAAGCCCGTCATCGTTCTGAAATCCGGCCGCCACGCCGCCGGCGCCAAGGCCGCCGCATCCCATACAGGTGCGCTTTCCGGATCCGACGCCGTCTACGACGCCGCCTTCCGCCGTGCGGGCCTCGTGCGTGTCCGCGATCTCGGGCAGCTTTTCGGCGCGGCTGAGATCCTGTCGTTCGCACCCCGACTCACGGGCGAGCGGCTGACCATTCTGACCAACGGCGGCGGCGCGGGCGTGCTGGCCGCCGACCGGCTCGCGGATTTCAACGTCGAGCTGCCCGAGCTCCCGGCTGAAACCGCCGCCGCCCTCGACTCGGTGCTCCCCCCCACATGGTCGAAGAACAATCCGGTCGACATCATCGGCGATGCAGGCCCCGAGCGCTACGAAGCAGCCCTCAAGATCCTGCTGGCCGACAAATCCTCGGACGCCGTTCTCGTCATCAACTGCCCGACGGCCCTCGCCTCCAGCGAAGAAGCTGCAGGCGCCGTGATCCGCGCGGTGAAGAGCGAAGAACAACGCACCGGACGCCGCAAGCCTATCCTCACAAACTGGCTTGGCGACGGCGCCGCCGAAGAAAGCCGCCGTCAGTTCGCTGCTGCCGAGATTCCGACCTTCGATGCCCCCGCCGACGCAATCGAAGGCTTCATGCAGCTTGTCTCCTACAGGCGCTCGCAAAACGAGCTGATGCGCACGCCGCCTCAATCTCCAGCGAGCCTCGCACCCGATGCGGATAAGGTGCACAGCATCATCCACGGCGCTCTTGCAGAGGGCCGCTCCATGCTCACCGAGTGGGAGTCGAAATCCGTGTTCGCCTGCTACGGCATCCCGGTGACGGACATCACCGTCGCGCGCGATCCCGACACGGTCTTCGACGCGGCAGGCAAAATTCTCGGCCACAGCAAGGCCTGCGTGATTAAGATCCTCTCCAAGGACATTTCCCATAAGTCCGACGTGGGCGGCGTACGTCTCGGGCTCCGCAGCGCCGAGGAAGCACGCGAAGCCGCTCGCGCCATGCTGGCCGACGTGGCGCGCCTGCGCCCGGATGCCAAGCTCGACGGCTTTGTCGTGGAGGAAATGATCGAGCGCCCCGGCGCGCATGAGCTGATCGCCGGCATGAGCGAGGACGCAACCTTCGGCCCAACGCTCATGTTCGGAGCGGGCGGCACAGCCGTCGAGGTGATGAAAGATACGGCTCAGGCATTGCCGCCGCTCGACGCACTCCTCGCCCGCGACGTAATCCGCGAAACGCGCATCAGCCGTCTCCTCAAAGGCTATCGCAATCGCCCGCCCGCGGATCTCGACGCCATTGCGGATGTGCTGATCCGTATCAGCTCGCTGGTCACGAACCATGCCGAAATCCGCGAGATCGACATCAATCCGCTGCTCGCCGACGAAAAGGGATGCATCGCCGTCGACGGACGCATGCGGGTCGTGGACGAAGCCAAAGAACCGCGACGCCCGCTCGCGATCAGACCCTACCCGGCCAAGTGGGAGACGACACGCGACCTCGAAACCCTGGGCACCATCCACCTCCGGCCCATCCGGCCGGAGGACGAAACGCTCTACGAGGCATTCTTCCAGGCCGTCACGCCGGAAGATTCGCACATGCGGTTCTTCTCCGTGCAGCCCGACAGGTCGCACCGTTTCGTGGCGCGGCTAACTCAGATCGACTATGCGCGCGAGATGGCCTTCGTCGCGGTGTCGAACGAGGGCGAGCTGCTTGGCGTGAGCCGTCTCTCCGCCCATCCGGATTACGTCCGCGCGGAATATGCCGTACTGGTGCGATCCGATCTCAAGGGGCGCGGTCTCGGATGGCTCCTGATGCAGCACCTCATCGATTACGCCCGCGCAGAAGGCCTGAAACAGCTTTTCGGAGAAGTCCTCGCCACCAACACGACCATGCTCGACATGTGCCGTGCGCTCGGCTTCCGTATCGAAACCGCACCCGGCGACATCACGATCCGCAAAGTTACGCTCGATCTCTCCGAAAACCGGAAGGTGGCCGCCACCTGATCGCACGCACCGCACGCGAAGCCCCCGTCAAGACTGCGGCTTGTCGTCCTCGTCGTCGGAGATGGCGCGCCAGCCGGAGCCTTCGAGGTCCTGAAACTGCCCCGAGTTGAGCGCCCAAATGAACGCGACGAGCCCCACGGCGCCAAGCGCAAGCGCGCAGGGAATGAGCCAGGCTAGAGCGGTCATCTGCGCCCTCCCACGGAAGAAAGCCGAAGCCGCGCCGTCTTGAGCCGCAACGCATTGAGCGTGACGGCGATCGACGACAGCGACATGGCGAGCGCCGCGATCAACGGCGTCACGTGCCCTGCCATCGCCATAGGAACCGACACGGCGTTATAGGCAAGCGCGATGGCGAAGTTCTCGATCGCCATGCCCTGCGACGCACGGGCAACTTTGATGGACTCGACCACCGGGCCGAGGTCCTCGCCCTGGAACACGGCATCCGCCGCCGTCTGGCTGATGTCGGCCGCCGTCGACGGCGACAGCGACGCATGCGCCGCGGCCAGCGCCGGCGCATCGTTCAGCCCGTCGCCCACCATCAGCACCTTGCGGCCCGACGCCTTGAGCGCATCCAAAACCGCGATCTTGCCATCCGGACGCACGGCGCCCTGCCAATCCTCGATCCCGACCTCATGCGCAACGCGCCGCACGGTTTCTTCGCGATCGCCGGAGATCAGGTAGACGCCGTAGCCCGCGCGCAGAAGATTGGCGACCACATCCGGCGCATCGGAACGAACCGCATCGTCGAAATGGAACGCAACGGGAGCCTGCCCGGCAACACCATACCACAGCGAGCCGGTTCCGCTATGCAGACCCGCCACGCCCTCGACCCATGACGCCGATCCGAGCCGCCGCTCGCCCGAGGCGGTGGCTGCCGAAAGGCCAGAGCCCGGCACCTCACTGACACCTTCCGCCGGCCGCACATCGAGGCCGCGCGCCTCGGCCGCCATCAGCACTGCCTTCGAATACGGGTGCCGGCTGGCAATCGCGAGAGACGCGGCTTCGGCCAGCGTCGCATCGTCGATATCCCGGGCATTGCTCAACACCGGAGCGCCGCGTGTCAGCGTCCCGGTTTTATCGAACACAACCGTATCCACTTCGGCCAACCGCTCCAATCCGTCGGCCGCCTTGAGAATGACGCCCTTGCCGAACAGCCGGCTCGTCGCCGTCACCTGCACAGCCGGCACTGCGAGCGCCAACGCGCAGGGGCAGGTGATGATCAGCACGGCGATGGCATGCGTGAGCGAAAGCTCCCAGCCCGCGCCCGCGATCATCCAGCCGATGAACGTCGCAGCACCCAGCACATGCACCGCGGGCGCATACTGGCGCGCGGCACGGTCGGCAAGACGCACATATTGCCCGCGCCCTTGTTCCGCCGCCTGCATCAGCCGCGCGATCTCTGCAAGCAGCGTGCTGTCGTCCGTCGCAGTGGCCTCGACCACCACCGGGCGCGTAAGATTGACGGTCCCCGCATGCACAACACCACCCATGCCGACCGCTTGCGGCAGCGTCTCCCCCGTGATCAGGCTCGCATCGACATCCGTCACGCCATCGACGATGCGCCCGTCCACCGGAATGCGCTCGCCCGCCGCAACCTGCACTTTCATGCCCGGAGCAAGCGCGCGCGCGCTGACGCGGCGTGCCGTCCCGTCATCGTCGAGCACGAGCGCACCCAACGCCTTGAGACCGAGGAGGTTCTCGGCCGCGCCCCGCGCACGCACGCGAACGCGTTGATCCAGATAACGCCCGATGAGAAGGAAGAACGTCAGCATGATCGCGGCATCGAAGTAAACGTGCGACGTCCCGCGCATGGTCTGGTAGAAGCTCATGATCGTCGCAAGAGAAATGCCGAGCGAAATCGGCACATCCATGTTGAGACGACGCCCCTTCAGCGCCTCCAGCGCAGAGCGGAAGAACGGCTGCGCGGAATAGGCGATCGCCGGCATCGCGATCAGCGCCGACAGCCAATGGAACAGCGCCGCGGCCGCCTTGTCCATGTCGCTCGCTTGCCCGGCCCACACGGAAACCGAAAGCAGCATCACGTTGGCCGCCGCAAATCCCGCGACACCGAGGCGGCGCAGAAGATCGTCCGCCCGCGCCACATCTTGATCGCCGCTGGCTTCCACCGCCTCGGCGGCGCGAAAGCCCGCACGCCCCAGCGCATCGACCAGGGCCTGGACCTCGACCCGATCCGGATCGAACGTCACCGAGGCCCGGCGCGCCGAAAGATTGACCCGCGCCTCCGAAACGGCGGAGATAGCCTTGAGACAGCGCTCGATGGACGACATGCACGCACCGCAGTGCATGTTCTCGACGACGAGCGACACGGTCTCCTCGCGCGCCTCTATCCGCTGGGTCTGCGCGTCGAACACGCCATCCGCAACGCCAAGCTTCAGGGCGCGATCCACAGCCGTCTCCTCACCTGATAATCCGGCGCGGCGCCGTCTTCGGAACGTGCGGAAACCCGCAAATCGACAACCCACGTCCCCGGCTCGGCATCTGCAAACGCAGCCTCGTAGACGCCAGGCAAAACCTCAGCCAGCTTGAGCGTGCGGTCGAATCGGTTGGTAGCCGGTCGCCCCACATCGGCAACGACATGTCGCCGCGCGAGGGCAACACCGTCCCGATCTTCGAGCGACACGCTCAAGCGGAGCGGCGTCCCCCGCGCCTCGACACGATCCATCCATCCGAGCGCCGCCTGCTTTTCGTCCACCGCGATACGCTGATTGTAGGCCAGCCCGTCCCGGTAGGCGTTCACGTTCTCCACGCCCCCGAACGTCGACACCGCCTTGTAGATCAAAACGGAATCCACGGCGATGATCGTTCCGAAGAAGGCCAGCATCGCAAGCAGAACATGTCCGCCACGGATCTCCCGCGCCGGGCGCACGCCTTCCGACAAATGCTTCATGATCCAGGGCTCCTGAATGTCGTCTCGCGAACGACGGTATCGCCACTCGCAAGATCTCTCACGGTCAGCGTCAGCGGCGTGGCGGCAGCATCGAGATGGGATGCCGCCTCACGTGGCACGCTCACATAGACTTTGATCGCTCTGAGCGTGTCGGGCTCCACCACAAGTGGGGCGTCAGCGGTATCGAACCCGATGATCGCGGCATGGAAGTCGGACAGCCCCTCGATCCGAAGCTGGAACGTGCGCGTCTCATGCGTCTTGTTGAGAACTTTGATCGTGTACCCGTTGCGAACACCGCCGTCCGACAGCACGACGAACAGCGGGTTGCGATCCGGAATCACGCTGATCTCGACCACGGACCTCACGATCCACGCCCACGCCATGAGCGCCATGATGAGCGCGATCAAACCGGAATAGACGAGCACCCGCGGCCGCAGAAGCCGAACAGGGGCCCGCTCGCTCCCGGACGGAGCTTCCACATTCCGGAATGTATCGTAGCTGATGAGACCGTAGGGGCGGTCGACCTTCCCCATGATGTCGTCGCAGGCATCGATACAAAGCGCACACTGGATGCATTCGAGTTGCTGCCCGTCGCGAATATCGATGCCCATCGGGCACACGGCGACGCACGCCTTGCAGTCGATGCAATCGCCGCGATTTTCCCACGGCTGGCCCTTCTTATGCGGTCCCCGCGGCTCGCCGCGATAGCCGTGGTAGGAAACGAGCAGAGATTCCGAATCGTACATCGCCGCCTGAATGCGCGGCCACGGGCACATATAGATGCAGACCTGCTCCCGCGCGATCCCGCCCAGGAGGTAGGTCGAAAATGTAAAGATGCCCATGAACACGTAGGCGACGAGCGGGGCTTCGCCTGTCACGAGTTCCATCGCGAGCGTCGGCGCGTCGCGAAAATAGAAAACGAGCACGCCGCCCGTCGCAAGAGAGATCAGAATCCACGAGACGTGCGTTGCCGTCTTCTTCCAGATCTTCTCGAAGGTCCACGGCGCCTTGTCGAGCCGCATGCGCGCGTTGCGGTCGCCCTGCCAGAACCGCTCGACGACGACCATAAGATCCGTCCACACGGTTTGCGGGCAGGCATAACCGCACCACATGCGCCCCGCCAGCGCCGTCACGAGAAAAAGCGCCAGCGCCGAGATGACGAGAATTCCGGTGATGAAATAGAGCTCCTGCGCCCAGATCTCGATCGGGCCGAAGTAGAGCCGCTGATTGGCGAAATCGAGCAGGAACGCCTGATCGGGGAGCGTCGGCCCGCGGTCCCAGCGAATCCACGGCAAGAGATAGTAGATGCCGAGCGTCACCAGCATCACCACCCACTTCACGGACCGGAAAGTGCCGTGCGCGAGCTTGGGATAGATCTTCTGCCGCGACGTGTAGAGCGAGCGGGACGCCTTCGACGACACTGCGTCGACATCGATACGTGTGATACCGGGAGCTGCCTCCGTGGCAACTCCCCTCTCGATCGATTTTTGCGGCTGCATGTGCGTCACGTCGGCCGTCTCCGTCCGCCTTCTGTCGCTATTCGCCGCCACCCAGAGAATGAACGTAAATCGCCAGCATCCGGATAGCGGTAGGATCGATACGGCCTTCCCACGCGGGCATCATTCCCGCGCGTCCACCGTGAACGCTCTCCACCACGTCTTGCTTCCGGCCGCCATAGAGCCAGATCGCATCGGCGAGGTTCGGCGCGCCCATTTCCACTATACCCTTGCCGTCGGCTCCGTGACACGCGGCACACTGCTCCGCGAACACCACGCTGCCGCGTTCGGCCTTTTCCGCATCTTCCGACTTTCCCGACAGCGAGAGCACGAACTCGGCGACGTCCGAAATCTGTCCTTTGTCGAGCAAGCCATCGAGACCGAAGCGCGGCATCACACCCTGATGCGTGCTGGCATGATCGGAGCGGACACCGAAACGGATCGTGTTCTCGATCGATTCCACCGATCCGCCCCAGAGCCAATCGTCGTCGTTGAGGTTGGGATAGCCCTTGAATCCCTGCGCGCCCGAACCGTGACAAGGAGCGCAGTTGTTCGCGAACTGCGCCGCCCCGCCACGCCTCACGAACTCCATGAGCCCGGCATCGCTGCGGATCTCCTCCACGGACTTGCTGGCAACCGCTTGCAGGAACGGAGCCTGGGTCTGCTTTGCGTCCGAAATCTCCTGCGCCACGACGCTGCGCTGGCTGTAGCCGAGCATGCCGCGCGTGTAGTCCTCAGCCAGCGGCCACGCCGGATAGAGGATCCAATATCCGATCGACCACACGATGGTGGCGTAGAGCACATACAGCCACCACTTCGGCAACGGCTTGTTCAGCTCCTTGATGTCGCCGTCCCAGACGTGTCCGGTGGTCTCCGCGCCTGTCGCGGCATCGTATTCCTTATGTCCGGCCATGCGTATCCTCCCCGTTCTCGTCATCTTCACGCAAGAGGGAGGGCCGTGCGGGCTTTTCAGCCGGGGTATCGTCCTCCACCACGAGCGGCGCACGCGCGGCCCGATCGAACTTCTCTTTGTTGCCTGGCCGCAGCGCGTAAAACAGCATGCCAGCGATGACCAGCCCGAACAGGATCATCGCGATCAACTGAGACCAGCCAAGAATGTTTTCGTACGTCATGGCTCACCTCAAGTTGGGACCAGCCGCATCGAACTTCGTAAAATCGACCAGCGTGCCCAGCATCTGAAGATAGGCGATCATCGCATCCATCTCCGTCACGGCGCCTTCCGGCTTTCCGTCGAACTTGCGCACCTGCGCCTTGGGATAGCGTTCGAGAAGCGCGCGCGCCTCGCGTGAATCCGGCTGCGTCTGCGCGACGAGATCCACCTTCGCGTTTTCGATCATCTCGTCGGTGTAAGGCACGCCCGCAAGCTTCAACGCCGTCATGTGATTTTTGATGTTGTCGGCATTGAGTGCCCGCGTCCCGAAGAAGGGATAGCCCGGCATCACCGTCCCCGGCACCACCTCACGCGGCGCGGTGAAATGATCCACGTGCCATTGGTCCGAATACTTTCCGCCGACGCGAGCGAGATCCGGTCCGGTGCGCTTGGAGCCCCACTGGAACGGATGATCGTACATGCTCTCGGCCGCAAGGCTGTAGTGTCCGTAGCGCTCCACCTCGTCGCGCAAGGAGCGGATCATCTGGCTGTGACAGCCATAGCAGCCCTCGCGGATGTAGATGTCGCGCCCTGCGAGTTCGAGCGGTGCGTAGGGACGCATCCCCTGCACCTTCTCGATTGTGGACTTGAGGAAGAACAGAGGTGCGATCTCGACCAGCCCGCCGATAGACACGACGACCAGGATGCCGATCAGCAGCACCATCGAGTTCCGTTCGAAGAATCCGTGATTGAATTTCATGAGACAACCCCCTCTCACGCCGCCGGCTGAGCCGCGAGCCCGGCTCGCAGTTCAGGTGCCGCAGCGACGCGCGGCTGATCGGCAATGTCGACCGGCTTCACGCCCTGAATGGTCTTCCACACGTTCCAGGCCATGATGAACGAGCCGATCACGAACAGGAGACCGCCGGCTGCGCGGATGATGTACGGCCAGTGCATGGCCTCCACCGTCTCGATGAACGAGTAGGTGAGGAAGCCCATGCTGTCGTAGGCGCGCCACATAAGGCCCTGCATCACGCCCGAGACCCACATCGACGAGATGTAGAGCACGATGCCGATGGTCGAGATCCAGAAGTGCCACTCGACGAGGCGGAGAGAATAGAGGCCCTCACGCTTCCACAGCCACGGAACGAGGCAGTAGATCGCGCCGAACGACACCATGCCGACCCAGCCGAGCGCACCCGAATGCACGTGCCCGATCGTCCAGTCCGTATAGTGGCTGAGCGAGTTGACGGCCTTGATGGACATCAGCGGGCCTTCGAACGTGGCCATGCCGTAGAAGGCGACCGACACCACGAGAAGGCGCACGACAGGATCCGTGCGCAGCCGGTCCCAAGCGCCGGAAAGCGTCATGAGACCGTTGATCATGCCGCCCCACGACGGCATCCACAGCATGATCGAGAACGTCACGCCGAGCGTCTGCGCCCAATCGGGCAGTGCCGTGTAGTGCAGGTGATGCGGTCCTGCCCAGATGTAGAGGAAGATGAGGCTCCAGAAGTGGATGATGGAGAGCCGATACGAATAGACGGGCCGCTCCACCCGCTTCGGGATGAAGTAATACATGATCCCGAGGAACCCGGCGGTGAGGAAGAAGCCGACCGCATTATGCCCGTACCACCATTGGGTCATGGCATCCTGCACGCCGGCGAACAGCGAGTAGCTCTTCGAGCCGAGCACCGAGACCGGAATGGCCAGGTTGTTGACGATGTGGAGAAGCGCAACCGTGACGATGAAAGCCAGATAGAACCAGTTCGCCACGTAGATGTGCGGTTCCTTACGCTTCCACAGCGTGCCGAGGAACACGAGCAGGTAGGCCACCCAGACAAGCGTGAGCCAGATGTCGATGTACCATTCTGGTTCCGCATATTCCTTGCTCTGCGTCGAGCCGAGCACGTAACCCGTGGCCGCAAGCACGATGAAGAGCTGATAACCCCACACGACGAACCAGGGGCTCCAATAGCCGGCGAGGCGCGCACGGCTGGTCCTCTGCACGACGTAGAGCGACGTTGCGATCAGCACGTTGCCGCCGAATGCGAAGATGACCGCCGAGGTGTGGAGCGGACGCAGCCGTCCGAAGTTGGTCCAAGGCATGTCGAAGTTGAGGACCGGGAACGCGAGCTGCCAGGCGATGAGATCGCCCACGAGGAAGCCGACCACGCCCCAGAACACGGCGGCCAACGTCGCAACTTTCACCGGACCGTCGAAATAGCTCTTCTGCTCGTCCTCTCCGCCTTTGCGCGGATTGGACATGACGTAGAGAACCGCCGCGATCGCGGACACCGCAATCAACGCGCCGTGGATCCGGATCACTTCGTCCAGACCCGCAAACGCAAAAATACCACCCACGGTGGCGATCAGAACGGCGGATATAACTGCGAGCGCGCCCGAGAACGCGATTGCCTCTTCACTGGTTGCTGCCCTCGGTACGGCCATGAGCTGCCCCTCTCCCGACTTGAAATAATTGGCGATTGATGAGGTTGGGTGCGCGGGCCTGCCTTGACGTAGATCAATAGACGATCCGATGCCGGCCCATTTGACGCAGGTGTGTCTGACGTCGCGCGAATGAGACGCCGCAACTACTCGTTCGCGAGATCCGCAAGACGCGCCGCATCGCGCAGCGTGACCGTCGTTCCGCCGAGTTCGACGTCGATGACCCCCATCGTGCGCAGCTTGGTCAGCGTGCGGCTAACGGTCTCGATCGTAAGGCCGAGAAGATCCGCGATATCGCTGCGGCGCATGGCGAGCTTCACCGTCTCACCGGCCTCGTCGCCCGAGCGCCGGCGCAGCCCGAGCAGGAACGCCGCGACACGTTCGACGGCACTGCGCTGCCCCACCGTAACCAGAAGGCTACGCGTCGCGCTCAACTCCTGACACACGGACTTGTAGAGCTTGAGCGCGAGATCCGCGTCGTTTTCCGCCATCGCTTCGAGGCTCGCCGCCGAGAAGCAGCGAACCTTGGCAGCCGATGTCGCCTGGGCGGAGAGAATGTGCTCGTCGAGAACGCCGAGCCCCAGAAGATCGCCAGGGTAAGCGAAGTCGATGATGCGGCGCCGGCCGTCGCAAAGCGTCTTGTAGATCGCAATCACCCCTTCCTCGACGCGGAACACGTGAAGCCTGGGGTCTCCCTCGCAAAAGACGTGCTCCTTGCTTTCGATCTTACGGACCGTTGCATGCGCCAGTCGATCTTCCAGGGACCGCTGCGGAGCCTCGCCCCGGCTGAGACGGCCGAGAGGGGTCTGAAACGGACGTGCGTCGAGGGTCTGGACTGCAAGCATCTCTCTCTCCTGGCCGGGAAATTCCGTAGCCGGGAATAGAGCCTGCATCCGAACCGTCGTTATGCGCCGGTCGTGACGAATTGTAAGAGAATGTAACAGGCGCCCGTCCGCGCCCGCTGGATGCCGATGAAGCAGCCCTCAGTGCGACATCAGGACCGGCACCGGCAGGGAGGCAAGCATGCGCCGCGTCGCCCCGCCGAGCACCATTTCGCGCAGCCGCGAGTGCCCATAGCAGCCCATGACCAGGAGATCGCTGCCCGAATCGCGAAGAAACCGCGTCAGCGTCTCGCCAACCTGCTCGTCCGGCGCCTTGATCTCGACAGCTTCCGCCGGCACCCGATGACGGGCAAGCGCCGAGCAAAGATCGCCCGTCGGCACACCCTCGGTCTCGTTGTCGTCCTCCGGGTTGATCCAGAGCACCTTGACCGCCTCGGCCGTGGCCAGCAGCGGCAATGCGTCAAAGGCCGCCCGCGTCCCTTCCCGCCGTGCGTTCCAGGCAACCGTCACCCACTTGCCGACGGCCCGCCCCGGCCCTTCCGGAACGAACAGCACCGGCCGGCCCGATTGCAGCACGATCTGCTCCGCGCCGTCGTCCTTCGGGGCCTGCGTGACAATGAGATCGGCCGCCCGCCCATAGGCAACCACGCGCCGCCAGACGGGAAGCAACCCCGCGTCCTCATCCACCCACTGAGCGCCCACGCCCGCCTCGCGCGCCAGAGCTTCGAACCGCGGCTTGAGCAGCAGCGTCTCCGCCGAAAAGTCCTTGCGATGCTGATCGCCCACCGTGGAATTGCTGCCGGGAAGAAAAGTCGGCTTGAAGACATAGGGCGGCACGACGGAAAGGCCGATGACATGCGCATCGAACCGCCGCGCGAGATCGAGCGCGGGAGTGAGAACGCTATCGAAACCGGCCTCGCCTGCGAGATGCACAAGGATCGTCTTGTAACCCATGTCCGTCACTCTCTCCTGGCCACTTAAAGGGCGGCCGTCAGCAAACGACGGGCTCGCAAAGCTCGATTCTGAATTTCTGGTGCTTTCGGCTACGGGTAAAATCGAACGCCCGGTCGTCGATGCACGAGACCCGTCCCTCGATCATGATCTCGTCGCCGAGAGGAATTTCTTGGTAGCTCAGGACCTCCTTGAGGTCACATCCTTTTTCCTTCTTGAGCTGGTCCTGGAGGATCATCCGCCACGGCCCATCGCCCGGCGCGCGCGGCGCGTCCTCGGCCGCAACGGCGAGGCCACCCCAAAGCCCGATCGTCACGACAAGCCCCAGCGCAAACGCCACCGCTGCATCGCCCCATCTCCGCCCGCCAGCCATCGTCGTATCTCCCTGCGAAGCCTGCGCCCATCTTTCAACGCACCGCGCACACGATCTTTGACGCGCATCAAAAACCCCGGCGGCGACATTGTTAGGCTCTCATCGAAAATCCGCGCGCCATCTCCGCTCGCGAAGCGATACGGGGGACCCCCATGATCGAACACTCCATAGACGCCGCATTCTCGCCGAAAGGCCGGATCAATCGCCTCGCGTGGTGGATCGGCATCCTCGCAACGGCCGGAGCCGGCCTGATCGGCACGGCTCTCATGAATGCCGACACGTTCGACGAGAGCGTCAATGCAGTGCCACATGCCCCCACCATGGCGGCGTTTCTTTGGGCTGCTCTCGCCGCTTATGTCGCAACGGTGCTGACGCTGAAACGGCTCGACGACGCTGGCCGCCCGAAATGGCTCGGCATTCTGTTTGGCGCGGCCGCCGCCCTCCTGCTTGCCGGCTGGGGCATCGGCGCCTTCAGCGACCCGTTTGTTCCTCCGGCAACCATGGGGACGATGTGGGGCCTCGTCCTCGCGATGACGCCCGCCCTCGTCGAAGCCGCCCACCGGCCGAGCCGGGCTCGCACGCTCCCTTGATCGCACGCAAGGAGCACGTCGCGCGCCCAGGCCATGCTCGCCGCCGAATGACAACAGTCGCCGGATCGCGCCCGTGGACTCCCTGATGTTCAGCATCGTCACCGGCTTCGGGCTCGGCCTCGCAAGCACGCTCCATTGCGCGGGCATGTGCGGGGCCATTTCGTCGAGCCTGCTCCTGGCCGGAGCCCCTGGCGGAGCCGCCCAAACGGGACGCCTCCTGGCTCTAACCCATAGCGGACGCATCGCATCCTACGTCTTGGCGGGCGTTCTGATCGGCGCCGTCGGCACCCCGGTCGTCGGCTGGCTCGACCGCGAGCTCGCCTTCCGGCTCGTGCAATGGGCCGGAGCCGTCGCACTCATGTGGATCGGCATGTCGACTGCGGGCCTTCTGCCCGCTATGAGCGGCCTCGACCGCCTTCTCGCCCCCATCGCAGAAAGGCTGACGCGCGCCACGCGCGGCGTACGTGGCACGTTGATGACGCCGTTCGCGGCCGGGCTCGCCTGGGGGCTCATGCCCTGCGCGATGGTCTATGGCGCCCTCTTCATGAGCCTGCTCACCGGCGCCGCGGCCCAGGGCGGTCTCGTCATGCTGGCGTTCGGCGCAGGAACGCTCCCCGGCCTGCTCGCCGCATCGCTCGGTGTGCGCGCGCTCGCCGCCGCCGGCCAGCGCCGGGCACTACGCACGTCCGCTGGTCTTGCCATCGCCGGCCTCGCAATTCTCAGCGTCTGGCTTCCTCACCCTGCCAACGATACCCTCTGCCTGGATACGGATCGCACGGCAGCGTTGGCCGAGCGCAACCAAATTCGCTAAGACGAGTCGTCGTTGGTCATCCAAGGCGAAGGAGATCTCCCGTGCCGTTCATCCTCCGGTCTGTCTTGTCCGCAACCCTATGGGCGTTTTCGCTCCTGCCCGTGCAAGCGGAACACCTTGGGGACGCAAGCAAGGGACAGAACTATGCCCGCTCCCATTGCGCAGAATGCCATGCCGTGGAGCAAGCGACCGACGACATCTCGCCGGACTTCGCCGCCCCGCGCTTCGTCGATGTGGCCAACACCCCCGGCATGACCGCCCGCGCGCTGGCCGTCTGGCTGCAGACCTCGCATCCCACGATGCCGAACTTCATCATCCCCGAAGCCGAGCGCGACAACGTCATCGCATATATTATGAGCCTGAAGGTCGATCCGCCGCTCTGAAAACGAGCGCACGGCGGTACGGAAGCGAAGAACACCGAAAGAGCCTGAGGCGAGCCATGAGAATTTCGGCATCCCTGCGCATTCTATGCATCGCGATGGCCGCCGCTGCGGCAGGCTGCGGCGAGGCCACCCCGGACGATCCGGGAAAGGCCGTGCTCGAATCGCGCTGCGCCCGTTGTCACGGCATCGGCGAGACCGACGCGAGCGCGCACGCCGAAGCGCCGCCCTTCCGCGACGTGGTCAAGCGCTACCCGCCGGAATCTCTGGCGGAGGCACTCGCCGAAGGGATCACCACCGGACATCCCGACATGCCCGAGTTCGTCCTGGCACCCGCCGAAATAGGCGCCGTCATCGACTATCTTACGACCCTGACGCCCAACCGTTCGTGAGACAGGGGATCCCCGCGCGCCGGCGCGTGACTTGGCTGAATGGGGCCCTCAACACCAATCGGAGCGACGACGCGCAATGGCGGACAATATTCCCTCCAGCGCTTCTACGAGCGCGGCCCAGGATGAGTTGGTCGCCTTCCTGTCCGATCCCGCATCCTACGGCACGCCGACAGGCCACGTCGAAATCGTCGAGACCCATGCCGCGCGCGTGTTCCTCACGGGCAGGAAGGCCTACAAGATCAAAAAGCCGGTGACGCTGCCGTTCCTCGACTTTTCGACAGAGCCCCAGCGCCGCAAGGCCCTCGCCCGCGAGTTCGAACTCAATCACCCGCACGCACCCGGAATTTATGTCGCGCTCGCAAGCGTCAATCGCGACGGCGCGAGCCGCCTCAGCTTTTCCGAAGGAACGCCCGTCGAGCCCGTGCTCGTCATGAACCGATTTGCGCAAGAAGACCTGCTCGCGCGCATCGCCGGGAACGGCCCGCTTCCGCGCGACACGGCACGCGGGCTCGCCGAGATGGTCGCGCGATACCATCAGGCCGCGCCCGCGGCGCCGGCCGCGTCCGGCTCCGGCATCGTCCGCGATGTCGTCGACCAACTCGCGGGCGAGATGAAAGACATCGCCCCGCCGGGAAGCGAACACGTTGTCGACGAGTTCGCACACCTCGCCCATATCGAGCTGACGCGCATCGCCCACCTTCTCGACGCGCGCGCAAAAGCCGGCTACGTCCGCCGATGCCATGGCGACCTCCACCTCGGCAACATCGTCATGCAGGATGGTGCACCCGTCGCCTTCGACGCTCTGGAGTTCGACGAACGCCTGGCCACCACCGACGTGCTCTATGATCTCGCGTTCGTGCTCATGGATCTTGACGTGCGTGGAGACAGAACGGCGGCAAACGCCATACTCAACGCATATGTCACCGCCGCCCCGACTGGCGGAGAGATCGAAGGTCTCGCAACGCTCCCACTCTTCCTCGCGACCCGCGCCGCCGTCCGTGGCGTCGTTGCACTGGAACGCGCACGCCAAGAGCCGCAAGAAGAAAAGCGGGCGGCCGAAATCGAGCATGGCCTCGCCTATATCAAGGCCGCCAATGCCTATCTCACGCCGCCCCCGCCGATCCTGCTGGCTGTCGGCGGTCTCTCGGGCACAGGCAAATCGACATTGGCCGCCGCGTTGGCGCCACGCCTCGGCCCCGCCCCTGGAGCCGTCGTCCTGCGCACGGACGTCGAGCGCAAACGCCTGTTCGGCGTCTCGGAAACGCAGCGCCTCGCAGAGGAGCACTACACGCAAACCGTCTCCTCCGAAGTCTACGCGCGCCTCTACGACAAGTCCGCGCAAGCACTTCTCGCCGGACATGCCGTCATCTTCGACGGCGTCTCGGCGCGCGCCGAGGAACGCGACCGGATTGCCTCCATCGCGCTGAAATCGGGCTGCGAGTTTGTGGGCTTATGGCTCGACGCACCGCTCGATTCACAAATCGCCCGCGTCGGCGCACGCCGGGGAGACGCATCGGATTCGGATGCGACGGTTGTCAAAGCTCAGGCCGAACGCAACCTCGGCCCCATCTCCTGGACCCGGATCGACGCCGGACAAACGCCGGAGCACACGCTCGACCAGGCGAAAAAAATCGTCGGCCTTCCACCGCCAACCAAGAAATAAACAACGGGCGGACCGGCAGCACGGATGCGCATGGCGCCGCTCGGGAGGCAACGCCATGCTACGTGACCGTGGCGCTTACGCCGCCGCCCGGCCCTTGGACGACATCACGCTTTCCGCGGTTTTCCTGAGGTCGGCAGCCTGCTGGCCGAGTTGTCGAGCGGACGCGAGCATCTGAGCGGCGGCCGACCCTGTCGTCGCCGCCGAGGTGTTGAGCCCCACCGCGTTGGACGCCACCTCCGACGTTCCGTGCGCTGCCTCCTGCACGTTACGCGCGATTTCGATGGTCGCAGCCCCCTGTTCTTCAACCGCCGCAGAGATCGTGCTCGCAATCTGATCCATCGACTTGATGATATCCCCGATCGCCCCGATGGACCCGACTGCGTCCACAGTAGACCCCTGGATGGCGTGGATCTGCGCGCTGATCTCGGCTGTGGCCTTCGCAGTTTGGTTCGCGAGCGATTTCACTTCCTGAGCGACAACCGCAAACCCCTTCCCGGCTTCTCCGGCGCGCGCCGCTTCGATGGTCGCATTGAGCGCAAGCAGATTTGTCTGTCGCGCGATGTTGCTGATCAACTCGACGACATCGCCAATGGCCTGCGACGCCTGCGAGAGATTGCGCACTTTTTCGGACGTGGCATCAGCGGTGACGACGGCACGCCCGGCAATCTCCGTCGAACCGGCAACCTGCCGCGAGATTTCCCTCACGGACGCGGAAAGCTCGTCGGCAGCAGAAGCCACCGTGCGGACATTGGCCGAAGCCTGCTCTGCGGCCGAGGCCACGGCAGACGTCTGGTCCGTGGCGGTCCTGGCGGCCTGCGCGACCGCTGCCGCCGCACCTTCCAGCTCGCCCGCCGTCGTCGCCACCGATCCCGCCATGGCGACGACCGAGCCCGCGAGCTGATCGAGATCCCGCCGCCCGGCGTCGAGATAGACCGAGATCGCAAGATCCATATCGAGCATCGCAACCTTGATGACGGCGCCTTGCAGCGCGATCTTCCGCTCCTCCGGCGAGGGAGCCTTCCCCTTCCAATCCGCCCGCGCGGGCAGCCGGAGCGCAATCGCTCGCAACAGGCCCGTAATCAGGGCGTTGTATCCGCCGATGTACCAGCGGGGATCGAGCCCGATCCGATGATGGGTTTCGCCTACCCTTTTGATCGAGGTTTCATAAGCGCCGTCGAAATGACCGTCGAGAATGGTGCCCCAATGCCGAAGCTGGCCGTTTCTCGCGCCCGTCATATCGGCACGGCTTTTGAAAAACGCGACAGTTTCCGGATACTTGGCGAGATGTTCGTAGAACCCGTCGAGAACGCTTGCCAATTCACTGAGTAGAAAGTCTTTGGATTCGCGAAGAAGCCGCCGGCTGTCGTCATCGATTTGGTTGAACGACAACCGTGCTGCCATGGACGTTTCGGCACTCATTGTTCATCCCTCTGCCTTGGCGCGCCATATGGCCCGGCGCGCACGTGCGCCCCACATGCGCGATCGCGCATGAGACATGCTCCGTGCAACATCACTTTCATTTGCTGGAAGAAAATATTGCGCAAAACAAAACGTCGTAAAAATTCCTACAAAGGTTGCAGGTCACCCAATAACAAACGCAATTTAGAGAAATGATTTCGAAACACTCACCGTCAAAGCCACACTCAACTGAGTCGCAGCTCAAAAACAAGGGTGGAGCCGGGATCGCACTTACTTCCGGTTGTAAAAATATCTTTGAAGCAGGGGCCGAATTTCGCGTGCGAAAATAATTCAGACGGAAAGCGCATGCCGGCGCCGGGTCATATCGCGGGAGAGATAGGGGTCGAACCACGCGCACACCGATCGCACGAACGGCCGTCCCCGGTCCGTCACGCGAACACCTTCGTCGTTGACCGCAACCAGGCCATCGGCATCACGGCGCGCTGCGGCCTCGGCCTCGAAGCGGACACGAGCGACCTCCGCACCGAACCGCTGCTTGAGATCGCGCCACGACACGAAAAACGCGCACATAAGCCGCTCGATCAGATAGGCGCGCAAAGCGTCATCTCCCGCCATTTCGTGCCCGCGCACGACGGCCAGCCCTTCGGTTGAGATCCGGCGCGTGTAATCGTCGACGGCAACGGCGTTCTGGACAAAGCCCTGCGGCAGCCGCGAGATGGCGGAAGCGCCGAACGCCAGCAACGCATCGGCCGTGTCCGTGGTGTAGCCTTGGAAGTTCCGCGCAACGGCACCGCCCGCGAGGGCATCCGTCGAACGGGCGAAATGGTCGATCCCGATCTGAACGTAGCCCGCATCCTGCAGCCGCTCCGCGATGTGTTGCGACTGGCTGAAACGTTCGGCCAACCCGGGAAGGGTCTTCTCATCGATCAGCCGCTGATGCTTCAGCCGCTCCGGCAGATGCGCATATCCGAAAACCGCAATGCGATCCGGCTCGATCGCAATCACATCGGAAAGCGTCCGTCCGACGCTTTCGACCGTCTGATGAGGCAGACCGTAGACCAAGTCCACGTTGAGCGAACGCACGCCCCGTGTCCGAAAAATCTCGGACGCCTTGCGCGTTGTCTCAAAGCTTTGGATACGCCCGATCGCCGCCTGCACCTTGGGATCGAAATCCTGAACTCCGATGGAAACGCGGTTGACGCCGATCTCTGCAAAGGCGTCTGCCTGGGCCTCGCTCAGCAGGCGCGGGTCGATCTCGACCGCAATTTCGGCACCCGAAGCAACCGCGAACTGACTGCGAAACGTGTGTCCCAGCCGGAGAATGTCGGCGGGCGTCAGAATATCGGGCGAGCCGCCGCCCCAATGAATGTGAGTGACGCGATGCCCCGGCGGCACGAGCGCCGACACATGCGAGATCTCGGCCTGCAGAGGAACCAGATACTCCTCCACTGGAGCGTACCGCCGCGAAGCCTTTGTGCTGCATCCGCAGTAGAAGCAAAGCTCCCGGCAGTACGGAATATGCGCATAAAGCGACAGCGCAGGGTCATCCGGCAGATCGGCCAGCCACGTTCTCAGATGAGCAGGCGTCACCGCCGCCGAAAAATGATTGGCTGTTGGATAACTGGTGTACCGCGGAACGGGTCCGCCGTGGCGTTGAAGGAGATCGGATGTCATCGGCCAACCGGACACGAAACGCCGCTCGGGGATGTCCAAGCCGCACGCCGAGAATAGAGACGCGACTCCGGTCGATATTGACCTGGATCAAGGATCGGCATCGTTGCGTGCCATTCCGCACGCCGGCCCCTGGCCATGCAGCGCCGGCGCTTCCATTCACCCCTTACCGAAACCGAAAAGCTCATGCACGCTGAAGTCCGTGTTCGCGTCCGTCCAAAGCCGTCCCACATGCCACCCCGCTGCCCCTGCCATCTCCCGGAATTGCTCGGCCGTGTACTTGTAGGAGTTCTCGGTATGAATGCTCTCGCCGGCCTTGAAGCGAAACCGGCACCCGAGAACATGAACGTCCTGGGTGACATCGCTCACAAGATGCATCTCGATGCGGCCCGCGCGCGGATCGTAAATCGCCTCATGACGAAAACTCTCGACATCGAAGTCGCCGGCGAGTTCCCGGTTGATGCGCACCAGAAGATTGAGGTTGAACGCCGCAGTCACGCCCTCGCGGTCGTTATAGGCGGCAACGAGCCTGCGCGCCTCCTTCTTCAAATCCACTCCGATGATGAACCGGCTGACGTCGGGTAGCGCCCGCCCGAACGATCGGAGCAAACGAACGGCGTCCGGCGGGCCGAAATTTCCGATGGTGGAACCGGGAAAAAAGCCGATAGCCGGTCGCGCCTTGAGATCTTCCGGAAGCCGGATCGGATGCGAGAAGTTCCCCGCGACAGGCCGAACATCCAGCGTAGGGAAGCGCGCCGATAGCCTCTGGGCAGCCTCGTATAGAGCGCTCTCGGACACATCGACCGGAACATAGACGACACCGGGTCGCAATTGAGAGAGAAGAAATTCCGTTTTGACGCTCGAACCCGAACCGAATTCGACCAGCACGCCGTCGGCTCCAAGCCCGTCCACCATCTCGGCCGCATACGCGGATAAGATCGCAGTCTCCGTACGCGTGGGATAATACTCGGGAAGCCCCGTGATCTCCTCGAACAGCGCACTGCCACGCGCGTCATACAGGAATTGCGATGAGATCGCTTTCTGCGGCTTGGAAAGCCCGGCGAGCACGGCATCCGCGAAATCGTCGGCGGGCGCAGCATGCACGGCGCCCTGATGCCTGGTCTGCACACCTCCGCGACGCATCAGGAAACCTCCGCCGCGAGCCGCACGCCCGCAAACTGCCAACGCTGATGCGGATAGAAGAAATTGCGATAGGTCGCGCGGCTGTGGCCGTCGGGCGTCGCACACGAGGCTCCGCGCAGCACCTGCTGGCTCACCATGAACTTGCCGTTGTATTCGCCGATAGCACCCTCCGGCGGTCGATAACCGGGGTACGGCAGATACGCGCTCTGCGTCCACTCCCAGACATCGCCGAACATCTGCCGCGGACTGGCTTCGCCGCGCGCCCCGGCTGGCACGGGCCGCAACGCACGCGTGCCGAGCGTATTCCCCTCGACCGGAAGCGTCGCGCCCGCCAGTTCCCATTCGAACTCGGTCGGGAGACGGAAGCCCGCCCATCGCGCAAAGGCGTCGGCCTCGTAATAGGAAACATGGCAAACTGGCGCTGCGGTCTCCAACGGCAGCAGCCCGTCGAGCGTCATCATGTGCCAGCCGTTGCCGTGCTCCTCCCAGTAGCGCGGCGCACGCCACCCAGCGGCATTGACCTTGGCCCAACCGTCCGCCAGCCACACAGACGCCGTCCGATATCCGCCGTCGCCCATGAAATCCAGCCATTCCCCGTTTGTCACCAGGCGGTCCGCCAAACGGAAGGGACGAACCAGCGCGTCATGCCGCGGGCTCTCGTTGTCCCACGCATATCCGTTGCCTGCGTGTCCAATTTTTACGAGGCCTCCATCGTAGGAAATCCATCCCGCCGCTGCGGAACCACACGTTTCGGACGGCTCCCCGACAGCGGATAGGGAGGTGCGCGCACGCCCCTCGCGATAGGCGGGACGGAGCGGGTTCACGGCAAACAGCGCAAGAATATCGCTCAGCAGTAGCTCCTGATGCTGCTGCTCGTGGTTGATACCAATCTCGATCAGTCGCGCCAGATCGCTGCCCGTCTCGAAACCACGCTCCGCGAGACGCTCCAGCGCTTCGTCCACATGCGCCCTGTAATCCATCACGCGCGCAGCGGACGGACGCGTCAGAAGCCCCCGCGCAGGCCGCGGCTGACGGGCCCCCATCGCTTCGTAATAGGAATTGAAACAGAAGTTGAATGCCTCGTCGAAAAGGCGATAGCCGGGCAGATGCGGCTTCAGCACGAACGTTTCGAAAAACCAGGTGACGTGCGCCAGATGCCACTTCGTGGGGCTCGCATCTTCCATGGCCTGCGCGGCCATGTCCTCGGCACTGAGCGGCGCTGCAAGTTCAAGCGACAGTCCCCGCGTCGCGAAAAGCCGCGCCGAGAGCGCATCCGATATATCCGGCGATTGAGGCTGTTGGGGCGGTGAAAAAGCGCGCTCGTGCGCGGCTCGGGCCATAGACGTCTCCTCCCAGAGGGTAGCGGCTGCGGCTGAAATGGACGGCCCGAGGCGCGGGAGCAGCCTCCGGACCACGCACGACGCAGACCTCAAATCCGTTCAAACAGCCCGGATCGCATGAGAAGTTTGTCCGCAATAACGTCACACGGCGTTGGCAGTTCCGATCTGGAGCGGAGGATTTTCCAATAGAAAGAACGCGCCGCAGGGATGTGCCCGCGGCGCGTTGAGATGCGCTGTGCTGTTTGGTTGGCGGGCGAGGCGCGCCTCTATTCGGCGGGAGCAGGTGTCGGCTCTTCCGCTGCGTGCCCGCGATGCACCTTGCCGCCAAAGCGTCGGCACAGCACGTAGAACACGGGAGTGAAGATAAGGCCGAACACCGTGACGCCGATCATGCCGTAGAACACCGGCGTACCCAGCGCTTGGCGCAACTCGGCGCCCGCTCCCGTCGCCCAAACCATCGGCGCCACGCCAAGAATGAACGCGAGAGACGTCATGAGAACAGGCCGCATCCGGATTCGCGCGGCTTCCGCAGCCGCCTGGAACCTGTTGCGCCCCTGTTCCTCAAGCTGCGCGGCGAATTCGACGATGAGAATAGCGTTCTTCGCGGCCAAGCCTATAAGAACGATGAAGCCCACCTGCGTCAGGATGTTGTTATCCATGCCTCGCATGATGACGCCGCTGATCGCTGCGATGAGGCTCATCGGCACAATCAGGATCACCGCCATCGGCAGCGTAAGGCTTTCGAACTGTGCCGCCAGCACCAGGAACACGAACAGAACGCCGAGCGCAAAAGCGAACATCGCCGTATTGCCGGCGCGGATCTGCTGGAACGCGAGGTCCGTCCACTCGTAGCCGAAGCCCTGAGGCAGCACTTCCGCGGCGATCTCCTGCATCATCGCCAGCGCCTGCCCCTGCGAATAGCCGGGCGCGGCCGAGCCGTCGAGCTCTGCTGCCGGGTAAAGGTTGTAGCGGGGCACGCGGGCCGGCCCCGAAATATCGCTCACCGTCGTGAACGATCCGAGCGGCACCGTATCGCCCTGCGCGTTGCGCACGCGGATCTGCAAAACGTCCTTCACGTCTGCGCGGAAATCGGCATCCGCCTGCGCCGTGACGCGGAACGTCCGTCCGAGCAGGTTGAAGTCGTTCACATATGCGGACCCGAGATAGGTCTGCAGCGCCTGAAACACGTCGGGGATATTGATGCCGAGCATCTGCGCCTTGACGCGATCGATGTCGAGGTAGAGCTGCGGCGTCGATGTTTCGAACAGCGAGAACACCTGCTGCAGCCCCGGCGTCTGATTGGCGCGCTGCATCATCGCACCGACGGCCTGCTGGAGCGCCTGCGGTCCCGCACCGTCGCGATCCTGCACCATCATGCGGAAGCCGCCGGAACTGCCGATACCGCGCACGGCAGGCGGCGCGATGACGAGCACCATCGCCTCCTGGATCACGGAAAACTTCTGCATCAGCGTCTGCTGAATGGCCTGTGCGGACAGCTCGGGTTTTCCGTCGCGATCCTTGAACGGCTCAAGCACGATGAACACCGCGCCCGCGTTGGATTGCATGGTACGGGTGGCGCCGGAGAAACCGATGAAGTTGACGGCGTGCTTGACCCCCGGTGTCTCAAGCGCGAGTTCCACGACACGCCTGTTGACCTCGTCGGTGCGCGAAAGCGCCGCTGCGGGCGGGAGCTGCGTCGCCGTGATCAGATAGCCGGCGTCGAGACCGGGAATGAAAGCGGTCGGCGTTTGCCGAAACTCGTTCATCCCGAACGCGATGACACCCGCGTAGATCACGAGCATAAGCGCCCCGAGCCGCACCAGCCGCTCGATCAACCAGCCGTATCCTTGCGAGGCCTTGTCGAAGCTCCAGTTGAAGACTCGGAAGAAGGCATGGATCGGCCACATGATCGGGCTTGGCCGATGTGTCCCGTCGTGCGGCTTGAGCAGCAGCGTGCAAAGCGCCGGAGACAGTGTCAGCGACACGATGAGCGAAATGATCGTCGCACCCGCCACCGTCACGGCGAACTGCTGGTAAAACTGACCGGAAATGCCGGTGATGAAGGCCGACGGAACGAACACGGCCGACAGCACGAGCGCAATCGCGATCAGCGCGCCGCCGACCTCGTCCATCGATTTGAACGAGGCATCTCGCGGAGAGAGCCCGGCCGCCATATTGCGTTCGACGTTTTCCACCACCACGATCGCGTCGTCCACGACGATGCCGATCGCGAGCACAAGCCCGAACAACGACAAGTTGTTGAGCGAAAAGCCCATCACATCGAGCAGGAAGAACGTGCCGATCAGCGAGACGGGAATCGCGACGATTGGAATGACGGCCGCCCGCCACGTCTGCAGGAACAAGATCACCACCGCGACAACCAGCACCACCGCTTCGAGGATGGTGAAGATCACCGCGTTAACCGATTCCTGAATGAACTCCGTCGGATTGTAGACGATGTCGTACGCGACGCCGGCCGGGAAGTTCTTCGCCAGATCCGCCATCGTCTGCTTGATCTGTTCGGCTGTCGCGATGGCGTTGGAACCGGGAAGCTGGAATATGCCGAGGCCAACGGCCGGGTTGCGGTCGAGATAGGAATTGACGCCGTAGTCGAGCGCCGCAAGCTCAACGCGCGCCACGTCCCTGAGCCGTACCACCGCATCGCCGTTACGCTTGACGATGATATCGCCGAATTCGGAAGGATCGGCGAGGCGGCCTTGCGTCTGCACCGCGATCTGGAACGCGCCGGGCATCTCGACGGGAGGCTGGTTGAGAACACCCGCCGCAACCTGGACGTTCTGCCCTTGAAGCGCCGACACGACGTCGGCGACCGTCATTGCGAGCGACTGCAGCCGATCGGGATCGAGCCAGACGCGCATCGAATAATCGCGTCCGCCGAAGACCGTCACCGACCCGATGCCGTCGATACGGCTCAACACGTCGACGATGTTGGCATTGGCGTAATTCGAAATGAACAGCGTGTCGCGCGACTGGTCGGGCGACATCATGTTCACGACCATCATGAGGTCCGGCGACGACTTCGCCACCGTCACCCCGATGTTGCGCACATCCGCAGGCAAACGCGGCTGGGCCACGGCGACGCGGTTCTGGACCTGAACCTGGGCCGTATCGAGATCGGTGCCGAGGTCGAACGCGACCGAAATCGTGAAGCGCCCGTCGTTCGACGAGTTCGAGGAGATGAACAGCATCTTCTCGACACCGTTGATCTGCTGTTCGAGCGGCGCAACGACCGTATTGGCGACGACCTCCGCGCTTGCGCCCGGATACTGCCCCGTAACGTTGACCACGGGTGGCGCAATCTCGGGATACTGACTGACCGGAAGCCGGATCAGCGAAACCGCGCCCACGATCAGGAAAACGATCGAGATGACGCTGGCGAAGATCGGCCGGTCGATAAAGAAATGCGAAATGCGCATGGATTAAGCCCTACCGCTCGGTTCGGGTCAGTTCGTGCCGACGACAGTCTCGCCGGCCGCTCCGTTTGCGGTCTGAGCCTGCTCCGGCGTGACCGTCACGCCGGGACGTATCCGCATCAGACCGTTGACGACCACGTCATCGCCCGCTTCGAGACCGGATGTGATCACGCGCAAGCCGTCGACGACGGGCCCAAGCGTTACGTATTTCGGATTGACGACATTATCCGCCGAAACCACGTAGACGAATTTCCGCACCTGCTCGGTACCGATAGCACCGTCCGGAACGAGCAGCGCTTCGGCCGGCTTCGAGGTTGCGACGCGGATACGCCCGAACATGCCGGGCGTCAGCCTGCCGTCTGCATTGTTGAACTCGGCCCGTCCGCGAATGGTGCCGGACGACCGATCGATCGTGTTGTCCACGAAGTCGATGCTGCCCTCGTGAACGAAATCGTTGTCGTCGATCAGCTTGAGCCGCGCCGGCAACGTCATGCCGCGGTTCGCCGCGCTGGAATTCTCGGCCTGCACAGCGCGCAGATAGCGCAGATACGACGCCTCATCCATCGTGAACTCGAAACGGATCGGATCGACGGACGCCACCGTGGCAAGCAACGTCGTGTTGCCGCCCGTGCCACCCGTCACAAGGTTGCCGAGCGATACGCGCCTGTCGCCGATGCGGCCCGAAATCGGCGCCCGGAGCTCCGTAAACTCAAGATCGAGCTCCGCCTGCGCGAGCGCAGCTTTCTGCGCAGTCACGGATGCCTCCGCGACGCGCTTGGCCTGCACGCGCTGGTCGATGGTCTGCTGCGTGATCGACGTACCGCTGACGAGACTTTCCGCGCGCGAGAGGTCGCTTTCGGCAAACGCGAGATTGGCTTCCGCCGTAACGACCGAAGCCTTCGCCTGCTCAAGCGCGGCCTCGAACGGCCTCGGATCCACCGTAAAGAGCGAAGCGCCTGCCTCCACGAGCTGGCCGTCGGTAAAATGGATCTTCGACAGATAGCCCGACACGCGCGCACGCACTTCGACGAAATCGAGAGCCACGAAGCGGCCCACATATTCGTCATGATCGGCAACGAGCTTCGTCACCGGCTTGGCGACCGTCACTGTGGGCGCGGGCGGCGCAGCGCCGGCGTTTGCGCCCGGCTCCTGCTCACGGCACGCACCGAGCGACGTCGCGACAGCAATAAGCGCGACAAAAGCGATTGAGGAGCGACGAGGCGACATAGGCCCTCCAGCGCGTGACATAATTCGTGATCCTGTTCATCCCCTGCCGAGCGGTGTACGCACCGGCCCATCCCGCGGATCTCGGCATTTGACAGAAATCAGCGACCTGGATTTCGTAGTCCGCGTAATGATCCGATGACAACGCAGGTCGAAGTGTGTTAGGCGGTACCGATCGGTAACATTAGTTTTGGTACCGATCGGTAACATCACAGTCAAGGGGCAATGAACAAAACGATCCTTCGCGACGGGCGAAATCCCGAGGCATCGGATGCCCTTGTGCCGCCTCCTCGCGAGCGGATCCTCGCCGTTGCCTGCGATCTGTTTTACCGGAACGGAATTCACGCCGTCGGCGTCGAATTGATCGCCGAAGCCGCCCGCACCAACAAGATGACGCTCTATCGGCATTTTAAGTCGAAGGACGATCTTGTGGTCGAATATGCGCGGCAGCTTGCCGCAGCGGGAGACGCGGTCTGGGTCAATCTCGCCGCCGAGCATCCCGGCAATCCAGACAAGCGCCTCGCCGCCTGGATCGATCACGTCGAAGACATTGTCACCAGCAATGCCGAACGCGGGTGCGCCCTTGCCAATGCGGCCGTGGAGCTTCAGCCGGGGCATCCCGCGCGGTCTGTGATCGAAGACTACAAGCACCGAAAGCGCGATCACCTGGTCAAGCTGTTCCGCGCGGCGCGATACCGCGAGCCGGAACGTCTCGCCGACGAAGTGTTTTTGTTGTTCGAAGGCGCGCGCATCAGCATCCAATGCGGCAGCCGCGGCCCGGCCACGCGCCTAGTGAGGATGTTGCGGGACCTTTTGGCCAAGGCCCCGCGCAAATCCCGCAGCTAAATCGGGTCTACCAGAGACCGACGTCTTCCCAGCGTTCCGGCGGAATTTCGTCGCCTAGCTGATAGGTGAAAGCCGTCACCTTGAGCTGGTCGTCAGCGAGCTTGCAATCGAAGCTCAGCGCATACCATCCCTTGCCTGCGCGCACGGCCGCCCCCTTCGCCGACACCGCCGTTCCATCGAACTGCGCACGTCCGAACGTGTCCGGCATGACGCGATCCACACCCTTCAACCGCTTGTCGCGCCGGATGGCGTCGATACCGCGAGCGACGCACGCCTGCTGCGCGCGCTCTTCCGGGCTGAGCTTCATCAGCGCTCTTTCATTGCGGCTCGGCTGAGCGGCCTCCACGATAGGCGCAGCAAGCAAACATGCAAACGCAACGAGCACGAAACGCATCGTGGTCCCCCAAGTGTCCCCTGAACATGATCGGAGGGAAGAAGGACCAATCAAATGTGGCATCATTGAGCGAGCGCCGTCACTTTTTTATCAGATGCCTGACAGTCATGCGCGTGATGTCGGCAAACGCCCCTCGATTGCCGGCCCGGCAGGACAAAAAACCTCACGCGCGTGTCGAAGGTGGTCCCTGATCTTCGTCAGTCCGCCCGTTTTGATCGTGGGAACGAGAGACGTCCTCCTCGCCGGACCGCCGGCGCCCCGCCTCGTCGAGATTTTCGAGCGCATCGATCATGCGCCAGGGCATAAGCGTGCGCACGACCCGGTCGTAGGTGCGCTTGAGCTGCGGAGTGAGATATCTGACCATTTTGTCCATCCCGCTAGAACCGGCAGCCTCGCGTCAGGTTCCAGACGTTCGCGCGCGCCCCAGCCGCACCAAGAAAGTCAAGCAATGAAAATGCTGCTCTTGGGCAGAATGTCCTGGATCGCAGCCCCGCCGTCTCGGCTATATCCTCGAAGTACGGCGACAGAGACATCCCCATGACCGACACGACCCAGCCTGCGGACACCAGGCTTCGGCAAACCCTTCAAACGGCGCTTCTGAACCCGATCCGCGCATTCCGCCTACGCTACCTTCCGTTGCTGATGGTCTATTTCGCGTACGGCGCCCTCGGCATCGTCACCATCGCGGAAACGTTCTGGATCAAATCCGCCCTCACCATGACGCCGGCCGAGCTTGCGGCGCTCTCCGTGTGGCTCACGCTGCCCTGGACCATCAAGATGGTGTTCGGCGAGTTGGTCGATGCCGTGCCGATCATGGGGTCCCAGCGCAAAGTCTACGTCCTGATCGGCGGCACTCTCGTCGCGGCCGGACTGATCACGCTGGCGGGCGCCGCGGGCGGATGGCTTGTCTTCGCGGAACCGCAGAACCTCTATCGCCTGGGCTCGTTTCTTTCCGTCGTCGGCGTCGTGCTGCAGGATGTGGCCGCCGACGCCATGAGCACGGAAGTCGTCGACCGCGAAAACCCCGACGGCACCCCGCGCGATCCCAACGACATCAACCGCGACCTCGGCATGGTCCAGGTCCTGGGCCGTCTCGCGCTCTCGTTCGGCATGGTGGCCGTCGCCGGCATTTCCGGTCTTCTCGCCAGCGCATTCTCGTATGAAACCGTCTTCCTGCTCGGCCTCGTCATCCCGCTGATCTCCGTCTCCGGCGCGCTGCTGATCGACATCACGCCGACGGAGACGCGCCCCGTCGATTGGCGCATCCTGGGGGGCGGCATCGCATTCGGCGCCGCCGTCGTGGCCGTCGCAACGACCGGGCTGCCGTTCGGCCAGGAGATCGTCTTCGTTTTCTCGATGGCGGTCGTCTGCGCGATGCTGTGGCGCATCGTGCGCGATCTCGACGCTCGCACGCAGGAAACGATCCTCTATGCCGCCATTATCATCTTCGTCTTCCGCGCCACGCCGCTCGTCGGCCAGGGCTACACCTGGTTCACCATCGATGTTCTGGGCTTCGACGAAGCCTTCCAGGGAACGCTGAACCAGATCGGCGCGGTACTGGCCCTCGCCGGAACCTGGCTCTTCTCCGACGCCATCACCAGGCGTCCGGTCCCGGTCGTTCTATTCTGGCTCACCATCGTCGGTACCGTGCTCTCGCTCCCGAGCCTCGCCCTCACGCTCGGCATCAGCGAATGGACGGAAGCGACGCTCGGCTTCGGCGCGCGCACCATCGCGATCATCGACACCGCCGCCTCCTCGCCTTTCATGCAGCTCTCGATGATCCCGCTGCTGACGCTCATTGCGATTTACGCGCCGCCCACGCGCCGCGCCACCTGGTTCGCGCTCATGAGCTCGCTCATGAACCTCGCGCTTGTCGCCAGCGCCTTGCAGACGAAGTACGTAAACCAGATGCTGATCGTGGATCGGGGCTCTTACGAGAACCTGCCGCTGCTGCTCGGCCTCGTCATGACCATCGGACTTGTGGCGCCGCTGGCGGCCATTCTCGTGTTCGGACGCAAGCTGAACGGTCAACGCCGCCAGGCCGGCGCGCAGGCGGGGGGCGCCGAAACGCAAAAAGCGTCTTGAAGGAAATGCGCGCTTACGGCTGCGCGAGATAGACCCGGCTTGCCGAACCTCTGCCCGGCGCCTCTTCGGAAAGATAGAAGCCGTGCACCCAGCCCGTCGCGCGGCGATAGCGGACCGGACACCACTCGCCCTGGCAGGCGCCCGTGATCTCGATCCGGCGCCCGTTCGGCGGAATGGATGCAACCGCCGGATGCCCGTCGGAAGGGCCTCTGCGCACGTTGAGCACATCGCTGCGCGCAACGCCGCGCACACGATAATGACCTGGTGCATGAATGGACGGAGCCGATGTCCACGGCTCGCGCCCCGCCCGCGTAATTTTTGCAGCAGGCTGCTTCAGCGATCCCGTTTCGGCGCGTGCAGGCTGCGACGCCACGACAGGTTTTGCCGTCGGTTCGGGCGCAGCACGCGCCGCAACGCGGATTTCCGCGGCGGGCTTCTGCTTTTCCGCCTCGACCGGCGTCACCGGAACGCGTGCGGGTTGGGACGCTTCTTCGCCCGCGATCCGAGCAGATGCCGCAAGCAATCCAGCCCCGCCAAACCGCATCATCGGCACATCCGGCATCGCTTCGGGTGCGGTGGCTGTCTGAACGACTGCCGCCCTGTCTTGAGGCATGCGGTGAGCCTCGCCTTCGGGCGCGAGATCGACCCCGGCAACACCCCGCGGCTCCGTCACCCGCTGAGGCGCACGCACCGGCAACGGCAGGGGATCGGCCGCAGACTGCGTGCGCGGGGCAGGCGCGCGGGCGCGCGCTGCATCCCCCTTTGTTTGTGATTTTGCTTTCGCAGATGGCGATGTCGGATGAGGTACGCTGTCGGCGCTCGCAACGACGGTCGCTTGGGGTGCGGCCTTTTCCGCGGGCGGTCCCTCCACAAGGGTCGCCGTCCCCTTTTTTCCGTTGTCCTGCTGCCAGAACAGCCGTGCGCCGTCCTGCTGCACACTGAGACACTGAGGCTCCGCGTCGAACCAGCGGAACCACTTGGAGCAGATCCTGTCGCCGTCGATCCACCAGCGGCCGCGATCGCGCGCGGATCCAAGCAGCGGCGCGAGTTCGCCCGCTTCGCCGGACACGAGCCCGTCCGTGCCGAAACGCACGGGGATCGTCGTCCCGAGCGGCGTATCCATCTCGACGAGCGCACCGTTGAACGATCTTTTCAGGTCATCGCCGGAAAGAGGCACGGGCCCCGCGAACGCGGCCGTCGCTCCCGAAACGACACTGAGAATGAGGAACGGCCTGAGCAAGCGATCGACCCTGACGCTAGAACATTCGACGCCCGAGCCCCTACCTCCTACAGGAGTATGGCAGGAACAGGATCGGCGCCGTCATGCGGCTCAAAAACTGACCCGCACACCAAGGCTTGCAACGGTGCACGGCCGCCCACGCGCTGCGCACGTAAGGCCACTCTAAGCAATAGGTCGAGGGCTCTTACCAACCCGTAAACAGTGGTAAACGAAAAGCAAAAGCGGGACCCGAGTCGACCTCCGTTGTGCTAGGTTCGCGCGCAGGCTCACTCTTTCCTCTACGAGGCCAACCATGCGCGTCGCGGCAATCCTCTACGCAGCCGACGAAGGACCGGCGGCAGACGCACTGCTTGCCGAGCTTGCGTGGCGCCTTCGCGAGCGTGGACTGAAACTCGCGGGCGCGGTTCAAAGCAACGTCTCTCAACCTGGCCAAAGCCGCTGCGACATCCTCCTCGAAGACCTCGCATCCGGCCGTGTCGTGCAAGCGTCGGAAAATCGCGGCCCCATGGCCAGCGGATGCCGCCTCGACGCCGGCGCCCTCGAAGACATCGTCGGCCTGTCGTCCGCATCCCTCGCACCTGAAACGGCGCTCGTCATCGTCAACAAGTTCAGCAAGCGCGAAGCGGAAGGCCACGGCTTCCGCCCCTTGATAGAACAAGCCGTCGTTCTCGGCATCCCGGTGCTGGCAGCCGTCAAGCCCGCACATCTCGACGCCTGGACGCAATTCGTTGGCAGCACGCCGGCACTTCTGCCCCTGGACGAGGACGCGGTCCGGCACTGGTGCGACGCGGCGATCTTTGGGGCGGCCTCCAACGAGAGCGCGGCACCGCGCTGACCGCAGCATCCGTGACGCGCAAGCATCATCCGACGGCAGGTCAGTTGGCGCCCTTCGCTGCGCAAATAAACGGTAATGCCTAACCAAACCGGGCCAGCTTTCGTAGGCTGGAGTCAGGAAAAGGCGTTGTCCTGAGTACCGCTACACGTGGGCCTATCGGCTCGGCGACGGTCGGGTCAAATGCCGCGCTTGCGGCCATCGCTATCGGCCTCTGAGCGCGTTCGACGCGAACCGCTTGGCACCGGCCGAGAATCCAAAAGCGGAACTCGCCAAGACCAGCCCAAAGAGGTGCCGACATTCGCTGAGGTTGCAGATGCGCCGATCACTCAGGACCGAGCGGGCGCAACCTGTTGACCAACATTTGCATTTCGTTGGTCAACCGGAGGCAAAATACCAATGCAACAGATCGACCTGGCAACGCAAACCATGTTCGCCGAACTTCTCCAGCGGTGCCTGGATGCCGAATTCGATGCTGAATTTCGCGAGAACGGAACCTTCGTCCGCAAGAAGTCCAAGGAACGTTTTTATTGGCACTATCAATGGCGTGACGGCGATAAGACGCGCAACAAATACGTCGGGCCTGTCACCGACAAGAGCATCACGGATCGTGTCAATCGCTTTGCGAGCATCAAGTCGAGTTTCAAGCGTCGGCAAACCCTGGTTCGTGCCGTAGCAGCTGCCGGCCTGCCGACCCCCGATCACCTGTCGGGTTCGATCGTCGAAGCCATGTGGAAGGCAGGCTTCTTCCGTCTACGCAGCGTGCTGGGCGGCACGTTGGCCTACCAGGCGTATGCCGGGCCTCTCGGCATTCGCCTCGACGGTCCGCCACTCATGACCCAAGACGCGGACTTTGCGCAGTTCTGGGGCATCTCCGAGAACATTGGCGAGAGCATGCCAGCCCCCCTCGCCGTGCTGCATAGTATCGACGCCACGTTTCGGCAAGTTCCCAACATCAAAGATCCCTTCGCATGCACGCGGTACCGCAATCAAATGGACTATGCCGTCGACCTTCTCACTCCGAACAGAGGATCGGACGAGCATCAGGACAAACCCGCAAGGATGAAGGCTCTGGCCGGTAGCGGCGCCCAACCTTTGCGCCATCTCGACTACCTGATCCATCAGCCTGAGCGCTCGGTTCTGCTCTACGGCGGCGGCGTCCCAGTCACGATTCCGCGCGCTGAGCGGTTTGCGGTTCACAAATTGATTGTAGCCGTGGAAAGAACGGATCAGGCGAAATCCGGCAAGGATATCCAGCAGGCTGAAACGCTCATTGCGGCGCTGGCCAACACACGCCCCGCGGAATTGGCGACGGCCTGGCGGACGGCGTGGGATACTGGTGATCGGTGGCGTGAGAAACTGGAGGCTGGGCGCGAGCGCCTCTCGAATGAGACGCAAGCAATCCTTGAAAGCACCTTGAAGCGCGCAAAACAAAGAAGGCGGAACCCAACCCGCTGACGGAAGCCGCCGACGACTTGGCGGCCCTGCGCGACCGCTCACCTCGTCCGAAAGAGATCGCAGAAAGACACTTCATCTCGACAAGATCGCCAGTTCCTGTCGGGGCACCAAGAAAACACAGATCGAAGAAATTTAGCTTCTTCAATAGCTTAGGTGATATTCGTGGCGCCCCGTCGGGGATCAAAAGAGCGCCACCTGCCCCAGCCAACCTATTGAAATATATATACATATAAATATTCTGACGCAAGTTCGAATGTTACACTCAATATTGCGGCTTTAAACGTGAAAAATCTCAGCACTTTAAGTTGATACCCACACTAGAGAGCTCAGAGCTTTTGATGCTTTGACAACCAAATTTCCACGTCAGAGAGCCGGTAAATCACCCTACCAACGCTGCCGAGACGGATGTAACGCGGGCCGCGACTTTCCAACCGCATTTTTTCAATCGAACGGGGTGCCATCTTGATCATATGGGCCAACTCCTCTGACGTTAGAAACCTCAAAACGCTTACATCTGTTGGCGACCCGCGCTGAACCGCCGATTCTGGCTGTTCGGAACCATCACGGGAGCGAGGCTCCATCGACTTTTTTGCGATCGCACCAGGCCGGTTGCACCGGGAGGGGACACCGCGTCTACGCGGCTTATCATGCTGTCAATCGGCATCCAAGTTTGATCCCTCATCGGCGTGCAATGTTGACCCCGTCGGAGCGTGAGCTTCTTCGCCTCCAAGCGCGGAGCTGCGGAGCGTAGCGAAGCAGTGGAGGGATTGGAGGCGGGGTCAGTTTTCGACGCCGATCGTCTCCAGTGAGCAGCGCCGGTTCACATCCGGCCAAGTTCGGCACGCACTCGCTGCGACGGACGAAAGCAGTGCTCATCTACCGGCGAACAGGCAACCTTAGAGCCCTACAGCTCTTGCTCGGGCATTCGAAAATCGAGAGCACCGTTCGATATCTTGGCATCGAGGTCGACGATGCGATCGAGATCGCTGAGAAGATAGACATTTAACGCGATACCGCAGAAAGCAGACGTGGTCGGCGATGGATTTCACTTCGCCGATCAGGGTGACGCCAACGGCAGCTATGGGACGCTGCCGACATCATACTTGATTGCCACCCTCGCGAGCGAAGCGGCCCGGGGGCTGTCCCACATGGCGGCTGAAGGCGGTGCTGAATGTGCTCGCAGAACTGTATCCAACGCGCTCTGCAACCTCGGCGAGGCTGATATCCTGTTGGCGCAGAAGATCCTTGGCGATGGCCATGCGCCAACCAAGAAGATACTCGATCGGCGGCACGCCGACGGCACTTGTGAAGCGATCGAAGAACACCGAGCGCGAGAGGGCCGCCGTCTTGGCAAGATCCTCGACCGTCCAGGTCCGCGCGGGATCCGAGTGCATCTCCCTTATCGCTATCGCAATGCGTGCGTCACCGAGGCCGCGTAGGAGCCCAGCTGGTGCCATATCGCCCTGGATCGTCCGTAGCGCCTCGATCAGCATCACCTCGACGAGGCGTCCCAGGACAAGATCGCGACCTGGTCTCTCGGCAGTTGCTTCATCGCGGACGAGGTGCACGAGCGTGGAGAGTCTTTCCACGCCGCGCACGTGCACCAGCGCCGGCAGCAGCGATACCAAGAGATCGGCATCTCTGGAGTCGAAGACGAACGATCCGCCAAGCAACCGCACATCAGGGTCGCCGTCAGGCGTGCCATGACGTACCTCGTTCGTTGGTGCAGATGATACCGTGGGATCGATGTGCTTTGCCGACGATGGCTCGAAGCCCGACATCGTGAAGCCGGGCGTCTTTGGCAGGAGCAGGAAATCTCCCGCTTCGAGGGTCAGAGGTTCGTGACCTTCGACGGTCAGACGGCAGCTCCCATCGAGTACCGTGCAAAAGCTCGGCTGGCCGAAGTCGGAATAGCGCACGGCCCAGCGGCCGGCGCCGCTGATGATCTTGGAGAAGACGGTGCGCGGCCGCAGCAGCGCGATGACTTCCGAAAGGGGGTCAACCATTTCAGGACGCTAACAAACGAAATACGGACGATCAATTGCAGATCGTCCGGAAAGCATCGTCTATCGTCCGCCTCGTTCAAACCAAGGAGGAACAACGATGAAGACCGTGCTGATTACCGGATGCTCCTCAGGCTATGGCCTGGAGACCGCGCGCTACTTTCATGCTCAGGGCTGGAGCGTGATCGCAACTATGCGCACACCGCGCGAAGGCATCCTACCGGTAGCCGATCGGCTGCGCGTGCTGGCGCTCGACGTCACGAAGCCCGAGAGCGTAGCCGCTGCTCTCGAAGCCTGCGGTCCGATCGACGTGCTCGTCAACAATGCCGGTATCGGCATGTTCGGGGCCTTCGAGGCGACGTCGATGACGGTCGTCCGCAATCTGTTCGAGACCAACACCTTCGGCACGATGGCGATGACCCAAGCGGTGCTCCCGCAGTTCCGTGGGCGCCGGTCCGGCGTGATCGTGAATGTGACGTCGAGCGCAACGCTGGCCCCGATGCCGCTGGTTGCGGCTTATACGGCCAGCAAGGCCGCCGTCGAAGGGTTCACAGGATCGCTCGCGCACGAGCTCAAAGGCTTCGGCATCCGGGTGAAGCTGGTCGAGCCGGGCTATGGGCCATCGACGCGTTTCACCCAGAACGTGCAAATGCCGATCGAAGCGACGATCCCTGAAGCCTATGCCTCGTACGCCAGTTCGATCCTTTCAGCGTTCGAGCAGCCAAGCGCGGTGACGACCGAATGCGATGTGGCAGAGGTTGTTTGGCGTGCCGCAAACGATTGGTCTGAGCAACTGAGGTATCCCGCAGGCCCCGACGCTATGGTGCTGGCGCAGGCCAGCTAAGTCTGCGGCTCCGGTCGCCACCAAGTTTATGTCAGCTTTCAGCTCGGTTGCGGACAGGCGGTGTAGCTGCGTCCGCGCCGAGTGTCTGAAGTCATGCGAGGACCGCTATTGGGACCGACCGGCGCGACGGATGGATGTCGCTATGGTCCCAAAGCCGTCCATAGACTATCGGCGCTTCGGGCCAGGAGCGGACGTTTGTTCGCGCGGCGCGAAGTGCCGAAGCCTATGGGCAAGATCCCGGTACGCCCCCGCTCGTATAACCGAAGGACCCGGTGAAGGTGCCCGAGCCGACAGTGCCGCACGTTCCTTGAGTAAAAACGTTTCCGTCGGAGTTCGGTAAGATCGCGAGCAAATCTCCTGGGTTGGATACCAAATAGGCTGCAAAGGTGGTGTTTCCGAACGCGCTGAGATCGTTTCCGGCAACCGTCAGCGAAGAATTGTTTGCATAAAGGCCGACCGCCGTCGCACCGGGCCGCGAGGTCGAAATGGTATTGCCCGTCACGACGACATTGCTGGAATCAATGATGAAAGCTCCGAACGCGTTACCGTTCGTACTGATCACGCTGACGATATTATCGACGATTGTTACGTCGCTCACTCCGACAACGTCTACCCCGCGGGGATCTACATTGGCGGGGTTCTGGGTTTGGGTGATCGTCATGCCCCGGAGGGTGCTGCCATTGGCCATCGCGACGGCACCGATACTGTTGGAAGCCGTCGATGCGTTGATCGTCGCTCCTGGCGTGGCCAGGGCGGCGGTGTGACCCGAAGGCGTTTTGACCGCAATAATGCCTTTGCCCATCATCGTCTGTCCGGCTTGCAAGGACGTGGCCGTCGTTGTGCTGAAGGTACCCGACAGTATGACGACACTGTTGGCGCCCGCATTCGTCACGGCGGCTTGCAGACCGGCACCGGTCGTTGCGGCGCTATCGATGACGTTTATGCTCGTGCCGTCCGCGGTCTGCGTCGCGGCTTCAACGATTGTCGCAGCTTGAGTGGTCTGCGTGCCGGTTACGATGTCGACGTCGCGTACGACGTAGTCGGTCATGCGGCGCGCCTGCCAATGCAGGGAGGGCCCGGTGCGTTGTTCCGCCTGCAGCGGGATGCGAAGGCGGGCCATCGCGAAACCCTGACTGCCGCGTACGTCGTCGTCCTGGTATTCCGCGCCGAGGGTCAGTCGCGACGCCTCCGGCAGAGAGGGTAGATCGTACATGGTGAGTTCCGCCCGCAGACGCGGACCGGTCACGGGCTCGACTGTGCTGTCGTCGAAATGGAATATGCCCGCGTAGAGCCTGAGCGCCTTGTCGGCGTCCGCCGACCACAGCGGCACGCGCCAGCCGATCTCGGCATCGAAGCCTCGCAAGGCGCGCTCCTCATGCGTAAAGCCGCCGAGCGTCGTTACCTCGATGGTTGTCCCGACCAGACTCGCGAATGAACCTCCTCCTGGCGTGGAGCTGATATGCTGAACACGATCGCCAAACGGAAGGTACGCGTTGACACGAAAATCAAAATCGCGGCCGAGCGCTTCCACACCCAGTGTTGCCTGTTCGAAAATGTTGTCGAAGTCCGTGCGCCTGCGATCGTAGTAAGCGTAACCGCCGACGTTCCATCCCGAGGGCAGCATATGGCGCAGGCCGAGGCCAAAGTTGCCTTCATGGCTGCCTTCGTTATCGGCTCGTGCGCGGATGTTGCTGAAGAAAAGTGTTCGGTCGTTTTGCCTCAACGGCAGGAACAGATCGACCTCGCCGAGATTGCGATCGGTGCCGAACTTGCCCTCGACGTCGACGTGGGCGCCCCACTTGGCGGTCTCTGTCGCAAAGGCTCCGACGGATACGCCGCATACCGCAGTACCGGCCATTGCCAGCAATCGACAGAACCGCATCATCGTTTCAAATCCTCAAGCCGCTCGGTCAGAACCCGACAGCTCGAGAGTGACGAGGCTCCTCATACTGAAATCTATAGGTGATTCGAATGAATATCGGGCCCGCGCGCCGCGCTATATTGCAGTTGGTGCCTATGTTGGATTTTCGGGAGGGAGGTCCGCTCCGGGTCACGAGCGATCGTCCATGGCAAAGGGCGCAGGGCCGCTCATCACCTCCAAGCAGACACGTCGAACTCGGACCTGGTGCAGCGAAGGTCGTGCGGCTGCGAATGACGGCTAATGGGACTAATATTCCGCGGACTTGGTCAGCGGCAGCCACAGAAGGCATTTGACGCTTCCAACCAGCGCTTCCGGCGCGTGCTTTCTAAAACGCACTATGATGAGCCGAACATTGCCGCGGGCGCCCGCTAAAACAATCCCTCGCGATCCTAGGATCGGATTGCACTCACCGCTGCGAGACGCCATTGCGGAGCATTCAGATAGGTTCGCCCAGTCGTTCGTCGCGTAACGTCTTTCCCGATCGGCCACACACATCTGTGACAGACAGCTATCGTCCGTGCGCAGACGCGCTCAAACTCTTCACACCACAAATAAAACAAATTTTTATCAAGAGAAATCAAAATGCTATTTAAATTGTGGCTAAATTGTGGCGCCCCGTAGGGGACTCGAACCCCTGTTACCAACGTGAGAGGCTGGTGTCCTAGGCCACTAGACGAACGGGGCTGCTCTCGAAGGAGGGCCACCTATAAGAGAGGCAGCCGCGCCGATCAAGGGCGATCTTCAGGATCGCAATCCTGTCCCTTAAGGCTCGGATCCGGCGGGCACGACATCGATTTGCCGGACGAGCGCACCGCTGGCCACGTCCACGACGGCGATCCCGGCCCCGCCTGCCGCTTCGTAATGAATGGCCAACCGATCGCCCGCGAGAGAAACGGACTTCACGACCGCGCCCGCCGGTAACGCAAGCCTGGCCGCATCGGCCGCCTCCCCTGCCGCAACCGCGGGCACTTCCGCCTGTTGTGCCGCAGGCTGCGACGAGAGATAGATGATCCGAAGCACCACCGCGACGATCCCGGCCACGATGAGCAACCCGAGAAACACCACGATAAAGACGAGCGTCCGCTCCGTCCGCTTGCGCGCGGCAGCATCGGTTGCCTGCCGGGTCATGCCGGTGCCATCCTGGGATCATCCCGCGTCATGCCGCGCCCTCCCTTTTAAGGCCCCTGCTCTAACAGCATCGCGCCGCCAGAAGCGAGCGAAAATCCGCTGCGGCCGAGACGCGCGCAGAGACACGCGCCGAGAAACGCCATGAACACGGACATCCAAGCCGACCCTCACGACCTCATCGCCACGGCCGACGACGCAGGTCAGCGGCTCGACCGCTTCCTCGCAACCCATATCGGCGACCTGAGCCGTGCACGCCTCCAAACTCTTATCCGCGAGGGGCACGTCAGCGGACCGGGCGGGAGGACGACCGATCCGGGCGCCAAGGTGAAGGCGGGCGACGCCTTCCGCGTGACCGTTCCTCCGCCCGAGCCAGCTGCACCGGCGGGGGAAACCATCCCCCTCACCGTCGTTCACGAAGACGCCGATCTCATCGTGATCGACAAGCCGGCGGGGCTTGTCGTGCATCCGGCCGCGGGCCACGCCACGGGAACCCTCGTCAACGCGCTCATCGCCCATTGCGGAGACGACCTCTCCGGCATCGGTGGCGTGAAGCGGCCTGGCATCGTCCACCGGCTGGACAAGGACACATCGGGCCTGCTCGTCGTCGCCAAATCGGACGCCGCGCATCGCGGGCTCGCCGAGCAGTTCGCAACTCACGGCGAAGATGGCCGCCTGACCCGCACATACGAAGCCTTCGTGTGGGGAACTCCCGACCAGCGCGTCGGAAGCATCGACGCAAACCTGGGACGAAGCACCGCCAACCGCACACGCATCGCCGTCATGCGCGGTGACGGCGGGCGGCGCGCCGTCACGCATTATGAGATTGCCGAGGCCTTCGTCGATGCGGATGGCAAACCACTGGCGTCACGCTTAAGGCTGAACCTCGAAACCGGGCGCACGCATCAGATCCGCGTCCACTTGGCGCACATCGGCCATCCGGTGATGGGAGACGCAATTTACGGTGCGGGCTTCAAGGCAAGCGCGCAGCGCTTGTCCGCTCCCGCAAAAGCCACCCTCGAACGCCTGGGCCGCCAGGCGCTCCATGCCGTCGAACTCGGCTTCGTTCACCCCGCGACAGATAAGCCGCTCCACTTCACAAGCCCGCGACCTGCGGACATCCAAGCACTCTACGAAGCGCTGAAAGGCACCGCGGCGCCGTCAGCTAAAACCAGCAGGCGCGGCACAAAATCCAATGTTTCCAAACGGTAATTAGGCCCGCCGACGGATTCGGCGGTAGGATGACGTTAACGCCTCGGAAAACGGAAACCGCCAAGCGATCCACGCGTTGGAAATCGACGTAGAAAGACAACAGGCAAGACAAACGGCATCCCCGCCGGGACGGCAGCAGAACGGCGAGGAAGCACAGGCCTTGTACGCCGGTAAGCGCGGCGTTGAAGCGGCCTTCACGGCCATGACGGCGTAGAGCCTGGATCAGTCCGGTTCCAGGCAGAGACATGGGGAGCGCGGCAAATCCGGTCAAGTCGGAACTCCGCGTCTTGAGGAAAATGGCTACGAAATCTCTTCCGACGATTGCCAACGGTTCAGGCGGCCTCTCGCGGTACCTTGAGGAGATCCGCCGCTTTCCGATGCTTGAGCCCAATCAGGAGTACATGCTGGCCAAGCGCTGGCGTGAGCACGGTGACGCCGAGGCAGCCCACGAGCTGATCACGTCGCACCTTCGGCTGGTTGCGCGCATCGCCATGGGATACCGCGGCTACGGCCTGCCGATCGGAGAGGTGATCTCCGAAGGCAACGTCGGCCTGATGCAGGCGGTAAAGCGCTTCGAGCCCGACCGCGGCTTCCGCTTGGCCACCTACGCCATGTGGTGGATCCGCGCCTCGATCCAGGAGTACATCCTGCGCTCGTGGAGCCTCGTGAAGATGGGCACGACTGCGGCTCAGAAGAAGCTGTTCTTCAACCTGCGCCGGGCGAAAAGCCAGCTGCAGGCACTTGAGGATGGCGATCTCCGCCCCGAGCATGTCCAATCCATCGCCAAGAAGTTCGGCGTGTCGGAAGAAGACGTCATCTCGATGAACCGTCGTCTCGGCGGTGACGCGTCGCTCAACGCGCCCGTGCGTGCCGACTCCGAATCCGGAGAATGGCAGGACTGGCTTGTGGACGACGGCCCCGATCAGGAGCAACTCCTCGTCGAGACCCAAGAGCTCGGCCGGCGCAAGTCCTACCTGTCGGATGCGCTTTCGAGCTTGAACGACCGCGAGCGCCGGATCTTCGAAGCCCGCCGTTTGGCCGAGGATCCGATTACGCTCGAAGAGCTGTCCACCGAGTTCGGCGTCTCGCGCGAGCGTATTCGCCAGATCGAGGTGCGCGCCTTCGAAAAGGTGCAGAAGGCGGTTCAGAACTCCGCGCGCCTAGAGACGGGCGACGTGGCCTGATAACGCTCTGTCATCCCGGCTGAAGCGGCAAACCGCTGAAAGCCGGGATCGACGCGCGTCGCGCACCATTCCCGGCTTTGTCAGTGCAGCTTCAGCCATTCGCGGGCGCTCTTCTGGGCGGCCGCGATATCTTTCTTGGTCATCTCGCGCGAGATATCGAGCCGATACTGCTTGGCGGACTCATTGCCCCGCAGCGCAGCCAGATTGAACCACTTGTGCGCCTGGATAAGATCCATTTCGACCTCGCGGCCCGTGCAATACATCAGGCCCAGGTGAAAGAGCGCGTCCGCACCCGTCGCGCCTACGACGTCCTCCGCCGAAAATTCAAAACGTGCCATTCCCATTTACCTCTGTCGGGTTCTCCATCGAATATCGAAGCCCGCGCCCTGCCACATAACGTCCGGCAAAAGGGCGGCTTCTGAGGGAAACGGTACGGCGGTCTCTGATGAAAAGCAGTAAACGCGGGAACAGGCTATTCACGAACGGAGCCTTTCGGCGCCGCCCCGTTTCGGGTCAAACGGAAGACTTCCGGCCAGCTTGAAATCCAAGCTTAAGATTTCCGGAAACCCCTTGCTAACCATGCAGAAAGAAGAGACGTCGCGCCTATTCCAGCGCAGTCGAAAGTCCCCGCTCCACGGCCTCGCGGCGCGAGAGCCTCGCAACCCAGGCTTTGATGCGGGGGTAGTCGTCCAGATCTTGTCCCTGTTTCTGCCAGCTCAGGACCCAGGGGAACGCGGCGATGTCCGCGATCGAATAGTCACCCGCAATGTAGCTGCGGCCACGCAGGCGCTTCTCCAGCACGCCGTAAAGCCGCGTCACCTCCGTCGTGTAGCGCTCGATGCCGTAGGGCACCTTCTTCTTGGCGTAGACGCGGAAGTGGTGAGCTTGCCCGGCCATCGGCCCAAGTCCGCCAACCTGCCAGTAAAGCCACTGCTCCACTTCGACGCGCTCACGCTCGTCATCCGGATAGAGCAAGCCCGTCTTGCGTCCGAGATATTGCAGAATGGCGCCGCTCTCGAACACCGGGATCGGCTTGCCGCCGGGGCCGTCCGGATCGACGATGGCGGGCATCTTGTTGTTCGGCGACACTTTGAGAAACGCCGGCTTGAACTGGTCGCCCTTGCCGATATCGATGGGCTTGATCCGATACGCGAGGCCGCACTCCTCCAGCATGATGCGGATCTTGAACCCGTTGGGCGTCGGCCAGAAATAGAAGTCGATCGGCTTCTTTGCCATGCGGCGCTCCTCGTTGTGCGGATGAGATCAAATGGTGAGTACGGTCGAGCCGGTCGTCTGGCGCGCTTCGAGCGCACGATGCGCCGCAGCCGCGTCCTTGAGCGGGAACGTCTGATTGATCGTAATTTTGACGGCGCCGTTCTCGACCATCCGGAACAGCTCGGCGGCATTCTCTCGAAGCTCGCTGGCCGTCGCCGTGTATCCCATCAGCGACGGCCGCGTCGCGAAGAGAGAGCCTTTGAGCGCGGAGAGATCGAATGGCGGCACAGGTCCCGACGCATTGCCGAAGCTGACCCAAAGACCGCGCGGCCTCAAGCAATCGAGCGAACGTGGAAACGTATCGCGGCCGACGCTGTCATAGACGACATCGCATCCCTTACCGTCCGTGATTTCCTCAACGCGCGCGACGAAATCTTCGCGCGAGGTGACGATCACGTGCTCCGCGCCATGCGCCCGCGCGAGCGCGGCTTTCTCGTCGGTGCTCACCGTACCGATGAGCGTCGCGCCCAGCGCACGCGCCCACTGGCACGCAATCAGGCCGACGCCGCCCGCCGCCGCATGAAACAGCAACACCGTCCCCGGCACGACGTTGTACGTCTCTCGGAGAAGATAACGGACGGTCATGCCCTGAAGCATCATCGCGGCAGCCGTCTCGTAGGAAATACCGTCCGGGAGCTTCACCACGCGGTCGGCGGCGATCAGGCGTTCTTCCGCATAGCCGCCGAGCACGCTCCCGTAAGCCACGCGGTCGCCGACAGCGAGCCCGCTCACGCCCTCGCCCACCGCGACCACGTCTCCGGCACCCTCCATGCCGATCACGGCGGGCCAGCTCTGAAGCGGGTACAGCCCGGTGCGATGATAGACGTCGATGTAGTTGAGACCGGCCGCGCGCTGTTTGATTCGCACCTCTCCCGGCCCGGGATCCGCAATCTCGATCCGTTCCCAGACGAGATGGTCGGGGCCACCGACCGAATGAAGGCGCACGGCATGGACCATAGGGCAACTCCATGAAAGGGAACGAAAATCGTGACGCAGCCTCGCGGCTTCGCCAAGACGGCGCAAAAGCGCATGTCACGGCCGCCTTGACCCTGCCACGTCTGGCTAATATGGCCACACGCTAATGAGCACAAGAGGATGGAGATGAGCGTCTTGCACGCGATCGCAAGCGCAGCCAATTTCGCCCTGGTCGCCGGACTGCTGGCCCTGGGAGCCTGCACTCTGGGGGCCTGCGCCATGTCCAGCCCCCAGATCGGTACGCGCGCGGGCCTTGGCTGCGTCGACGACAGCCCCGCGTGCATCGACCAGCGCCAAGCCACGCTGCGCCACATGGTCAATGATCGGTCGAGAAGCTGGGTGCACGAAAGCCCCACCCCCGAAGCCTACGCATCAGGCGTCCGCCTCTTCGCCTACAAAAGCAAAAAGAAAGAGCTGACCTGCGACGAGCTGCGCCGCGGCAAACTCGAAGCGGACACGGCGCGATCCAGCCTCAACAGCGTGGGCGACCGTCTCACACCCGCCCAGGTCTCGCGCAGCGTGATGCTGGCAGGCGAAGTGGGCCGCGAGCTCGAACGCGAATTCAATCGCCGTTGCAAGAGGGGCTGAGCCTGTTGGAACTGCGCGCCGCCACCGGATGAAACCGCACGCGGCGGCCGCGGTAAGCTCCCCACCATTTCGCGCTTCCGCGGCCAGAGCCCACAAGAGAGACGTGTCCATGACACTTGAGTCCTTCGTCGAAACCATCGTGACGTTCGTCCGCGATCACGAGGAGTGGACACCTTTCGTCGTGTTTCTGGTCGCCTTCGGGGAAAGCTTCGCATTCCTGTCGCTGATCGTGCCCGGCACGGCGATCCTGGCCGGTGTCGCAGCCCTGCTCGCGGCCAGCGGCGTCGAGATGCATATCGTTCTCCCCGCAATCCTCGCCGCCGGCTTCGGCGGCACGCTCGGCTACGCAATCTCGTTCTGGCTCGGACGCTATTTCAAAGACAGCGTTCCCCACATCTGGCCCTTCAAGACCCGGCCGCACCTCATCGCGCAGGGCGAAAAATTCTTCGAAACCTACGGCGCGCTCGGTGTGTTTTTCGGCCACTTCTTCGGCCCCGTGCGCGCCGTGATCCCGGTCGTCGCCGGTATGTTCCGGATGCGGGAAATCCCCTTCCAAATCGCCAACGTCGCCTCGGCATTCGTCTGGGCGGCGGGCGTCATCGCGCCTGCCTTCTTTCTCGTAACCTTCAAGGACGAAGTGCTCGGCTTCCTCGCCACGCACCACTATTGGGTCGCAGGTCTTCTGTTCCTGCTGGCATTGGCCAACAGCATTCCTCGTCCCATTATGTTCTGGCCGACGCTGATCCTCGTGATCGGCCTCGGCTCGATGATGGTGCTGGCCAACGGACATTTCACGTCGATCTGGCTCGCCGCCGCGGCGGGCGCCTTCGCGGGCGATCTCTACGCCTACTACAAGGGCGTCACCCACAAGCAGGATCGCTTGGCCACCTGGCCGTTCTCGGCCTCGCCCGAGCAGCACACCGAAGCCCTCGCGCTCGTCGAACGCCACGGGGCCCTGAGCCTGATCGTCAGCAAGTTCCAGGGCTTCAACCGCGGCCTCGTCCCGCTCGAAATCGGCATCCTCGAACGCCCGTTCGCGCCGTTCGCGATCCAGAGCGCGGCCTCGACGGTGGCCTGGGGCCTCGCCATTCTTCTGCCCGCTCTGATCCTTGGGCTCTTCCTGAATTAAGCGGCTGCCTGCCGCTTCAGAACGGCCCGGCACGCATAGTCCCGGAACGGCCGCGAAAACGTCAGCGCCGCCCCGCTCTCGGCCGCAAGCCGCCGAAGCTCGTCCTCAAGATCCGCCCGCGGCTCGACCGAGAATTTCGCGAGCCACGCCCGAAGGCCGGCACGGAACACCTGCGGCAATCCCTCCTGCTCGCCGAAATCGACGATGTAGAGCGCGCCACCGGGAGCCACCGCGGCGAACGCATGCGCAAGCGCCTCCCGCCATGGCGGGATCATCGAGAGCGCGTAAGAAACGAACACGCGGTCGAACGATGCGGCGCCGAACAACGCCTCCGTGTCGAGCCGAGCCGCATCCGCCTGCCCAAACTGGATACAGTGACCGAGCCCTGCCTTTTCGACGGAGGCTTGAGCCGTCTCCAGCATGGCGGCCGACACGTCGACCCCGTAAAACATCGCCGACGGATAGCGATGCGCGGCGCAGATCAGATTGCGCCCCGTCCCGCATCCGATTTCCAGCACCGTCTCGCCCGCCATCGGCTGAAGCGCATCGATCAATCCATCGCGCCCCAGCAGGTAGTATTTGCGCGACGCATCGTAGATGTGACGCTGCACGCGATAGATGCTGTCCATGTGCTGGGCGGGGTCGTGCTCCACCGTCACGGTGTCACCCTTCGAGCGTGTAGAGATGGAAGCCGCCGTACACCGACGAGCGATCCCGCGCCGCAAACGCGCGCCCCTCGTCGGCATCGTAGCGGAAGCGGCTGAGGATGGTCTCCGGCAGACGGCCCGGCAGAATGGTGTCCTCGCCTGCCGTGCGGAAAATAACGCGCGCACCCGGCTTTGCGGTTGCCAGGATGCCGTCCCACAGCGCCGTCAACTGCGCATCCGTCATCCAATCCTGCGCATCGAGCAGCACGTAAGCGTCATAGGTCGGCGCACCGAGGCTCGGCAGATGCTCCGTGAACGAGGCGTGGACCACATCGACATTCTGCGCGCGCTGCTGAAGAACGTCCCAGTTGCTCCGTTCCAGATACGGCGGCAACGCGCCCTTGTCTCCATACGACCGGCCGAACGCCTGCCGGGCGAAATAATTGTCATCGAGATCGAAACCGTACGCGAGCTTGCCAAGACGCGCCTTCAGCACGTCCGCCATATGCTGTTGCCCCTTGAGTTCGTCGAACTGCGACGGCGGAATGCCGAGACCGAACAGCGAAGCTGGCCGCTCCATCATCCAGCGCAAATGGCGCATCTCGAACAGCGGCGCCAGCTCTTCGTTGAAGATCCGCTCCTGCTCCGCCTGCGAGCGCGCGTGAAGCATCTTTGCGGGATTGCGCCCGTGCAGCCGCGCAACGAGGTGGCCTGCGGTGATAAAGCGGCCGAGCAGGCCCTGCCGGTAGAAATTGCGGCGAAAGCGCGAGATGCGCCTGCGGCCCAGCGCATCCCGTCCGTCCCAGTAAGCGCGCGTGGCGCTGTCGAGGTGCGGCGCGACGAGATCGTCGTAGATTTCGACAGCCCGGCGATCACTGATCGAGAGAAACAGCCGCGCGAAAGTCTCGTAGTCCGGCAAGCGCTGCGCCGCCGTCACCTTGAGCTTGTTGAGCGCCACATGCGCCGGGTTGAGGTCGATGGCCGTCACCCCGACGTCTTCCGAAGCTACATAGGAGAGAACGTTGCAGCCGCCGGACGCGATTGCGGCCACCCGCTCGCCGGGCTTCAATGCCATCGCTTCGAGGTCGACAATTGGATCTTCCCAGATCTGCGGATAAACCAGCCCCGAAAAAACGAGCGTGAAAAAGCGCTCCTCAAGCCCCTTGCGGCTCACCGCCCCATACCGATGAACCGCCTCGGCAAGGCGCCGATTCCGGCTGGCGCCGAGATACGCGCTCTCTTCCTCGACGCACGCCTCAGTCGCTCGGCTCATTGGGTCCTCCCGGAATATGCTTATGCATCCGGGCCCACCTAACGAGTTCGTGTTGCGGTCCTGTGACAGTCTCCACGACGAGGGGCGTGCGGCTTGCCACCGGGCGCAAGATCGCCTAGACGAGGCGGCACGGATCAAAAAACGAGCGGGCCCAGCGCCGGCTTTAGCGTGCCCCGCTCCCAAAGGATGTTTTAACCATGGCCGCCCTCCATCACCGCAAGGTCGAGACGAAGAAGAAGAAAGCCCGCCGCGCCATTCCGCGCCCGGCCGTCACACGCAACCAGGGCAACACGGCTGCGGCCCGCACGCGCCTGAAGAAGGCGTCCGGCCAGGCCCGCACCGCGAAGGCCAAGGCCTCCGCTTAAGCGAAAAGACGGCCCCGCGGCCGTCCCAGCCTGAAAGCCTTGAGCGTCCTAGCGCCTGAACACGGCGACGGCCTCGACGTGCGCCGAATAGAGGAACTGATCGACCGGCGTCACCTGCCCCATGGTGTATCCGCCGTCGATCAGCGTCCGCGCATCCCGCGCCAGCGTCGCCGGGCTGCACGAGACCGCAATCACAACAGGCACCTTCGAAGCAGCCAGCCGCTCCGCCTGATCGGCCGCACCGGCGCGCGGCGGATCGAACACCGCCGCATCGAAACCTTGCAGCTCCCTCGCCGAGAGCGGCTCGCGAAAGAGATCGCGGACGCGCGCCGTCACCGGCTTGATGCCCTGCGCATGGCGCACCGCATTGGATAGCGCCGCAATCGCCCGCTTGTCGCTATCGAGCGCCATAACCTGTACCCGCCGCGCCAACGGGAACGTCAGCGTCCCCACGCCCGAGAAGAGATCGACGACGGTCTTCGCCCGCCTGGGCAGCGAGTTGACACAGAGATCGGCAATAACGCGCTCGGCTTCCGGCACCGCCTGCAGGAAAATGCCGGGCTCGACCGCAATCGCAACGCCGCCGAGGGTGACGGTCGCGGTCCCTGCGGACGCAATCGGCTCTTTGCCGACCGTGAGCCGCAACAAGCCCATCTCGCGCGCCTGACGCGCAAGCTCCGCCCGCTCGTCCGCCGAGAAATCGCGCCGCTCGGCGTCGAGCGAAACGTCGAGCCCGTGATCCAACCGGGTGACCACCAGCCGCCCCGTCTCGCCCTCCTTCAGCACAAGACGAGCAAGCGTCCTCAGACCGGGGAACGCGGCAACGATGACGGGATCCAGCACCGGGCATTCGGCAAGATCCACGAGCTTGTGCTGCCCTTCCTCGCGAAACCCGAGCGTAACCTCGCCCCCACGCCGCACGACGCCCAGCACCGCACGCCGCCGTGACCCTGCAGCCACGACCACGACCGGCGCCACATCGGCTTCGATGCCCCGATGGCCGAACGCCTCCACCACAAGCCCGCGTTTCCAGGCGCGATAGACGTCGCCTGGCATGTGCTGCGCAACACAGCCGCCGCAGCGGAGGAAATGACGGCAGATCGGCTCGGCCCGCGCCGGACCATCGGCCACGCGCGCCGCCCCATCTTCGCCGTCGAGACGCCACCGCTCGCCCGGCAGCGCGAACGGCACGTAAACCGGCGCGCCGTCGCGCATCGCCACGCCGTCGCCACGAGCGCCGATGCGCGCGATCTCGACTTCCACGCCGTCAACCATCGAACACTGCCCCGATCAAAAATTCCCGGTTGCCTGAGCCCCCTGCGACCGGCGATGGGATGACGCCCACCACCCGCCATCCCGCAAGCCCTGCGATCCACATCGCGATCTTGTCCGCTTGTGCGTCGCGCACCGCCGCGTCCCGCACAATGCCGCCTTTGCCCACGGAATCGCGCCCAGCCTCGAACTGCGGCTTGATGAGCGCCGCGAGCCAGGCTCCTGGCGCGGCCAGCGCAAGCGCGGCCGGGAGCGCCTTTTCGAGCGAAATGAAACTCACGTCCGCCACGATGGCCTCGACGGGTGCACCAACGTCTTCCGGCCCGAGCGTCCGCGCATCGCGCCCCTCGTGCTGCGTGACGCGCGGATCGTCCGCCAACTTCGGATGGAGTTGCCCATGCCCCACGTCCACGGCCGTCACATGCGCGGCCCCCCGCCGCAGAAGAACCTCGGTGAACCCGCCCGTCGAAGCGCCGACGTCCAAAGCGCCACGTCCGGCGGGATCGAACCCGAATGCATCGAGGGCAGCGATAAGCTTGAGGCTCCCCCGCGAGACGTAGTCGGCATCCTCCGAAAGTGCGATTGGCGCGTCCTCGCGGATCAGTGTCCCCGGCTTCGTCTCGACCGCGCCATCGACGGTCACGACTCCGCGCACGATGAGATCCCGCGCCCGCGAGCGGGTGCCCACGAGCCGTCGCGAAACAAGCACTTTGTCGAGCCGGAGCCCCATGCACGCGATCCCTGCCGAACCTTCTCATGGCCCTTAGCGTTGCCGTAGCCAGACGCTATATATCGTTTCGCCCCCACGATCCGAGGCGACAACAGTTTTTTCCAATCTACGACGGAGACCGCCGATGCTCACACCCAATCGCCGAGGCTTCCTTTTCGCGGCCGGCGCCGCCACGATCGCGACCGCCGTATCGGCGGGGCCGTTTTTCGGCCAGGTCTTCGCGGACACGCCGGCAGGCCCGTTTGAGCTTCCGGCTCTCCCCTACGACCCTGCGGCGCTGGAGCCGCATATCGACGCCGCCACGATGAACCTGCATCACGGCAAGCACCATCAGGCCTATGTCACCAACCTGAACAAGGCCCTCGCCGACCACGGCGACCTCGCCAAGCAGCCCCTTGAGGAACTTCTGGCCAAACTCAACGATGTGCCGGAGAGCATCCGCACGACCGTTCGCAACAACGGCGGCGGCCACGCCAATCACTCCATGTTCTGGCAGATCATGGGCGCACCCGGTGGCACCAGCCCCGAGGGCGAGTTGAAGGATGCCATCGACCGGGACCTCGGCGGTCTCGACAAACTCCAGACGGATTTCAACGCCGCTGGCGGCCGTGTGTTCGGCTCCGGCTGGGTGTTCGTCACCGTCGACAAGGACGGTAAGCTCGCGCTCACATCCAAGCCGAACCAGGACACCCCGCTCATGGACGGCGGCCGCGTTCTCTTCGGCAACGACGTCTGGGAACATGCCTATTACCTGAAATACCAGAACAAGCGCGCCGATTACCTGAAAGCCTGGTGGAACGTGGTGAACTGGAACGCCGTGGCCGAGCGCTACGCGGCCGCAAAGGCCGGCACGCTGAAGATCTAGTCGGACCGACAAACAGGCGTCCCGCAGCGATGCGGGTGCGCGAACGTTACCGGCGGCGGGCAGAAGCTCGCCGCCGTTCTCTATGTCCAAGCCATCGGTCGGAGGACGCCCCCGTGTCGAGCGTCACGTCGCCCACCTTTTTCCTACCCATTCTGATGCTGTTCGTGTCGAACATCTTCATGACGTTTGCCTGGTACGGGCATCTCAATTACAAATCCACGCCACTCTGGATCGCCGTCCTGGTCAGCTGGGGCATCGCGTTTTTCGAGTATTGCCTCGTCGTCCCCGCCAATCGTATGGGCCATTCCGTTTACTCGGCGGCGGAGCTGAAGACGATCCAGGAGGTCGTCACACTGATCGTGTTCGCAGGCTTTTCCATTTGGTTCTTGAAAGAACCACTCACGATCAACCACGCGATAGGCTTTCTGCTCATCCTCGCGGGCGCCTATTTCATCTTCAAAGGGCCGCTGTAGAATGCGCTCATGACACGCTTGAGCACAGCCCTCGCAGGCATAGACGCCGCCAACGGCGACGATCCGAACACGATCGAAGTGGACGGCGCACACGTCCCCGCCGAACTCCTCTACGGAGAGCGCATGTCGGCCATGCTGGCGCGCGTTTATCCGGACGCATCCGAGCTTCTTCAACTTGCCGTGCGCGCCCAGCACATCCGCCGCTGGGAAATCCCGCGCGACAGCTATCCGATGGACCGCCCCGGCTATCTGCGCTGGCGCAAGGAACTCGGCCGCAAGCACGCCGAATGGGCGGGAGAGATCCTCGAAACCGCAGGCTACGACAAAGAAGAGATCGCGCGCGTCGGCGCGCTTCTGCGCAAGGAAAACCTGCGCCGAGACGCCGAGACGCAAGCGCTAGAAGACGTGGCGGCTCTCGTCTTCCTCGCGCACTACGCGGACGATTTCGCAGCCAAGCATCCGCCCGAGAAAGTCGTCGCGATCCTCGTCAAGACTCTCGCCAAGATGTCTGCGCACGGCCAGGAAGCAGCCGGATCTCTCAGTCTTTCGCCGGGCGTGCAGGCGGCCCTCGAAGCTGCCATCGCCCAAGCATCCGCCACGTCATGACAGACCACAAAACGCACGCCGCCGTCCTCGTCGCACACGGCGACCGTGGCGGCCCTGCGCCAAACGCAGCCCTCCGCGCCCAGGCGGAAGCCGTGCGTGCCTTGATCGGCCTCCCCATCGTCGCGCCAGGCGTCCTCAAGGGCCAGCCCACGCTGGAAGACGCTCTGGCGCAAGCCGCAGCCACCGGCGCAACACGGATCGCCGTCTATCCGCTCTTCATGGCGGACGGCTATTTCATGCGCAAAGTCCGCGAGCGCGTCGAAGCCACTGGCATCTCGCCCGCGCCAAGCATCCTCGCTCCCCTGGGCCTCGATGCGGCCTTGCCGGAGATTCTCGTTCGAGAAGCCGCGAGCACGGCGGAGACGAGGGAATTCGAACCCATTACCTCCCGCCTCCTCATCGTCGGCCACGGCTCGAAGCTCGGCCCCGCGTCCGCAACCGCAACGCGCAAGGCCGCCGCCCGCGCCGCCCTTGCGCGGCGCTTCGCCAGCGTCACCACCGCGTTCCTGGAAGAAGAACCCTTCTTGGACGATGCCCTTGCCGCAGGCCGGCAAACGCCAACCGTCGTCGCAGGCTTCTTCTTCGGCGATGGAATGCACGGCGGAGAAGACGTGCCGGACGCCATCGCGGAAACGGGCGCGAACGCCATCTACACCGGCGCCATCGGAAACAGCGCAGCCGTCGCGCCGCTCATCGCAGCCGCCCTCACCGCGAGCTTCGCTCAAATCCCCTGATCGGCAAGCACATCGCGAATGAACGCGCCCTTCGCCTCGCGATAAGCTTCCATCGGCTCCCCATCGAACCGCCGCTTGAGCGCGTTGTACGCTTCGACCAGCGCAGGATCTGCGCTCAGCGCATCGGTCAGCAAATGAAAACAGTCGTCCGCGCCGCCTTGCACCGTGAGCTGGATGCCGAGATGCGGAACCGTCCCGCTATCTTCAAAAGAGGAAAAGCACGCCGTGCGTTTCGACCCCTCGTTGCGCGCAAACCTCGCAGCCAGCGCGCGGTCCGCATCCGCGAATGCATCCGCTTCCACGCGCACGACCACATCGAGATCGCCCTTCGTCAGGCAAGCGGCCACAGCCGTCGCACCGACGTGACGGACGTCGGCGGACGCAGGCAACAACGCTCTCAAATCCTTCTCGACGCACTCGAAAAGACGCACGGCCGCATGCCGCGCCACACCCTGATCCGGATGCAGCCGGAACACCACTTGGCCAGGAAGATCCGGACGCTCCATCGCATCCCTCCAAAGAGAAACGGCGGCGAAAGGTTCGCCGCCGTTCCAAATGTCAACGCAGAGAATTAATCCCGGCGGCGGCGAGGACCGCCCTCGCGGTCGCGGCGCGGCGGACGCTCGGCCGAGAACACTTCCTCGGGCTCGCCTTCCGCACGCGGGATTTCCTTGCCCGTCTCCTGATCGACGATCTTCATCGAGAGGCGAACCTTGCCGCGGTCGTCGAAGCCGAGAAGCTTCACGAACACTTCCTGCCCTTCCTTCACGACCTCGCCGACCGTCTGCGGACGGCCCTGCGAAAGCTGCGAGATATGCACCAGGCCGTCCTTCGCGCCGAAGAAGTTCACGAACGCGCCGAACTCCATGATCTTCACGACCTTGCCCTTGTAGATCTGGCCGACCTCGGGCTCCGTCGTGATGGAGCGGATACGCTCAAGCGCTGCTTCGATGCTCTCGCGCTTGGCGGCAGCGACCTTCACCGTGCCGTCGTCGTTGATGTCGATCTTGGCACCGCTCTCTTCCACGATCGAGCGGATGACCGAGCCGCCCGAACCGATCACTTCCCGGATCTTGTCGGTCGGAATCTTGATCGTCTCGATGCGCGGCGCATACTCGCCAAGCTCTTCGCGGGCGCCCGTCAGCGCCTTCGACATCTCGCCGAGGATGTGCAGACGGCCCTTGTTCGCCTGCGCGAGGGCGATCTTCATGATCTCCTCGGTGATGCCGGTGATCTTGATGTCCATCTGCAGCGCGGTGACGCCGTTCTCGGTGCCCGCAACCTTGAAGTCCATGTCGCCGAGGTGATCCTCGTCACCGAGAATGTCGGAGAGAACGGCGAAGTCGTCGCCCTCCTTGATGAGGCCCATCGCGATGCCCGCAACCGGCGACTTCAAGGGAACGCCGGCGTCCATCAGCGCAAGCGAGGTGCCGCACACCGTCGCCATCGACGACGAGCCGTTGCTCTCGGTGATCTCCGAGACCACGCGCAGCGTGTACGGGAACTCGTCGTTCTTCGGCAGCAGCGGACGCACGGCGCGCCAGGCAAGCTTGCCGTGGCCGATCTCGCGGCGGCCGGGCGAACCCATGCGGCCCGTCTCGCCGACCGAGTAGGGCGGGAAGTTGTAGTGCAGCAGGAAGCGTTCCTTGCGGGTGCCTTCCAGCGCATCGACGTACTGCTCGTCCTCGCCCGTGCCGAGCGTCGCGACGACAAGCGCCTGCGTCTCGCCACGCGTGAACAGCGCCGAGCCGTGCGTGCGCGGCAGCACGTGCACTTCGGACACGATCGGACGCACGGTTTCGAGATCGCGCCCGTCGATGCGCCGCTTCGTCTTCAGGACGTCGCCGCGCATGATGTCCATTTCGAGCGCCTTGAAGGCGTCGGTCAGCAGAACCTTCTCGGCCGGATCGTCCGGCAGCTGGATGCCTTCGACGATCTTCTTCTTGGCTTCGGTAACGAGGTCCTGACGCTTGCCCTTCTCCTTGGTGGAGAACGCCGTCTTGAGCAGGTCGCCGGCGAGCGCGGTCACCTGATCCTTGTACTTCGTCTTGTCGGGGATCTGGATGTCCCAGGGCTCCTTGGCGGCCTTCTCTGCAAGCTTGATGATCGCCTGGATGACCGACTGGGAATGCTTGTGGCCGAACATCACGGCTTCGAGCATCTTGTCTTCGGAAAGCTCCTTCGCCTCGCTCTCGACCATCATCACGGCATCCTGCGTGCCCGCGATCACGAGATCGAGATCGCTCTCGGTCATTTCGTCGATCATCGGGTTCAGCACGCACTCGCCGCCGATGACGCCCACGCGGGCAGCCGCGATGGGCCCAAGGAACGGCAGGCCGGAAAGCGTCAGTGCAGCCGAAGCCGCAACCATGCCGACGATGTCGGGATCGTTTTCGAGGTCATGCGAAAGCACGGTCACCACGACCTGCACTTCGTTCTTGAAACCCGCGACGAACAGCGGACGGATCGGGCGGTCGATGAGACGGCTGGTCAGCGTCTCCTTCTCGGTCGGGCGGCCCTCGCGCTTGAAGTAGCCGCCCGGGATCTTGCCGGCGGCGTAGGTGCGCTCCTGATAGTTCACGGTCAGCGGGAAGAAGTCGATGCCAGGCTTCGGGCTCTTGGCGCCAACGACGGTCGCGAGCACGCTGGTCTCGCCGTACTGGGCATAAACGGCGGCGTCGGCCTGCCGGGCCATATGCCCGGTCTCAAGCTTGAGCGTACGCCCGCCCCATTCAATCTCCACACGATGAATATCGAACATGTGCGTTCTTTCGTTCTATCTCTGTTTCATGTCTTTTTGATGCGCGGCTTCCTTAGCACGAATGCGGACAGCGCCGCGAACCCAAAAAGGCTTGCGGCGCCGCGCGGTCACGACATTCGTAAAAAGATCAATACCCTAGGCTCCAAGCCATCGGCGCTTAACGGCGGATGCCGAGCTTCTCGATGATCTTCTGGTAGCGCGCTTCATCCTTGCCCTTGACGTAGTCGAGCAACTGCCTGCGCTGGCTCACCATCTTGAGCAGACCGCGGCGCGAGTGGTTGTCTTTCTTGTGCGCCTTGAAATGCTCGGTGAGGCCGTTGATGCGCTCGGTGAGGATGGCCACCTGGACTTCCGGCGAGCCGGTGTCGTTCGCCTTGGTAGCGTTGTCCTTGATGATCTTGGTCTTGTGTTCCAGCGTCAGCGACATCGGGATCTCCTTGTCTGTTGGAGGGCAGCACGGCGCTGCCTGAGAAGCGGCCATGGCCGGGATGTCGTCCAGCAAGGTCGCAAACAAAAAAGCCCGCCCACACCGGAGGCGCAGGCGGATCGGCGCTTTATACACACTCCCGCGACGGGGGCGAGGAAAAGTTGCGAAAAACGCAACGAGGCCCTGCCGGGAGTTGCATATCATGCAACCGGATTAGAGCTAGCTAAGCCACGAAAAAACAAGCGTTATCCGCCGAAATTGAACACCCGTGTCGGATGCAAAGCGCCCTTTTCGATCTCGCCGAGCGCGATGATCCGCCCCTTCGACATCGCATACGCCGCCCCGCCCAGGATCGGCGCGTCCCGCCCACGGATCAGGATGCTGCGCCCTTGCGCGAGATCCGCCGCATCCTGGGGGCTGACATTGAGTTCGAGCACCTCGCCCAGCGCCATCTCGACCGGCTGAAGAAACGTGGTCAGGTCCTCGCCCGCGTCCGCCGCATCCTCGATCTCTTCGAGGCTCACGGCATTCTCCTCGCTGAACGGGCCGACGCGCGTGCGCCGCAACGCGATCACATGCCCTCGGCAACCGAGCGCACGCCCCATGTCACGCGCGATTGCGCGCACATACGTCCCCTTCCCGCAGCGCGCCTCGAAAACGGCCGTATCGTCGTTCGGCACATCGATCAGCCGCAACTCGTCGATCACCACCGGACGCGGATCGAGCACCACGTCCTCACCGTCGCGCGCCAGCGCATACGCCCGCTCGCCGTCCACCTTGATCGCCGAGAATTTCGGCGGCACCTGCATGATCTCGCCGGTGAATTGCGGAAGAAGCGCCTCGATGTCTTCCACCGTCGGCCGCGCATCGCCCGTCGCGACGACGTCGCCTTCCGCATCGTCCGTCGCCGTCTCGGCCCCCACCGCACGGTAAAGCGATAGACCTTCTCACCCTCGACGGCGAACGGCACGGTCTTCGTCGCTTCCCCGAACGCAATCGGGAGGATTCCCGTCGCGAGCGGATCGAGCGTGCCCGCGTGCCCAACCTTCTGCGCGAAATAGAGCCGCTTCAGAATGCCGACAGCCCGCGTCGACGTCATCTCGAACGGCTTGTCGAGCACCAGCCACCCGTGAACCGGATTACCCTTCTTGCGTCGTGCCACGTTAAGTCCTTGTCGTGCTGGACGCCGCGTCGAGCAGAGGGCGAATGAATGGCTCGCTCCTCTCGATCGCGGCCTCGTTCAAACGTCCATAAACATCCCTGACGAATGCGTCGCGCTCGCCTCGACCGGCGAACGCCGTGTCCGGGACCAAGAAAAACAGCGAACCGTGCGAGACGACCACACCGTCGTGCATCGTCATCATCTGGCTGATGCCGTCCCACTTAATGAAATATTCGATTTCAGGCGTCGCAAAGCGGAGACCCTCAGCCTCCTGTCGCAATGTGACGGTGCTGTCGTAGTCCGCGCGCGCTTTGGCCTGCTTCTGCCCGTGACGCCGTAAGAGCAGCAGCCCGCCAATCAGAATTCCGCCCAGCACCACCATCCACGACCACCGCGGGATGCCTGCTTCGCGCTGCAGGCGGCCGATCGTGTCGGCAAATAAGAGCATTCCGCCAAGAAGCGAAAAGTAGACGGCGAAAAGGCCCCACATCAAATACCAGGAACTCGAAAACGCCTTGCGGCTCGCCGCACGACTGAGCTTCGCCAGCCGCTCGAAAGGCATCTGGTAGCGGAGTTCTCGGTCGAGCATGGCACCCTACTCGTCCTTCTCGACGTCCCGGCGCACGCGTTCGCTGTGGAGCAACTGGTCGATCCGGCGAACCTCCTCGAAGGTCTCGTCCTCACGGAAGCGGATCTCCGGCGCCGAGCGCAGATCGAGCGTATGCGCGACCTCTCCGCGAATGAAACGGCTGTTCCGGGTCAGCGCCTCGATGACGGCCTTCGTATCCTTGCCGCCAAGCGGCATCACGTACGCCGTCGCAAGCCTGAGGTCCGGCGCCATCCGCACTTCCGAAATCGTCACGACGTGCGAAGCGAGCACGTCGTCGTGAATCTCGCCCCGCGCGAGCAACTCTGCAAGCTTGTGCCGAACGAGTTCGCCGACACGCAATTGCCGCTGCGATGGGCCTTTGCCCTGCTGTGTTTTTTGCTTGGCCATATCCTGATCCTGCCGGGCTCGAACCGGCCAAGGTCATATGATGATAAATGTAAGTTCCGGCTGCGAAGCAGCCCGGGAGCATCTTGGCGGAGCCAAGCTCCGCTTGGACGCGACCCGGCGGTCATGGCGGAGCCATGCTCCGCATGGACTGCGCCGCCCCCGCGGAGGCTGCCCGCTCGCGTAGCGAGCGGTACAGCAGCCGTGAGCGATTAGAGACTTCTTTTGATCGTCTCCACCTGGAAGCACTCGATCTCGTCGCCCTCGCGGATATCCTGATAGTTCGCGAACGCCATGCCGCACTCTTGTCCGACGGGAACTTCCTTCACGTCGTCCTTGAAGCGCTTGAGGATCGACAGCGTGCCTTCGTGGATGACGACCTTGTCTCGCAACAGGCGCACCTTCGCGCCGCGCTCGACGCGGCCTTCCGTGACCAGGCAACCCGCGACCTTGCCGACCTTCGAGACGTTGAAGACCTGCTTGATCGTCGCGTAGCCGAGGAAGTTCTCGCGCACCGTCGGCGCAAGCAGCCCCGACATGGCCGCTTTCACGTCGTCCACGAGATCGTAGATGATGCTGTAGTAGCGGATCTCGATGCCCTGGCTGTCGGCAACCTGCTTCGCCTGCGCGTTGGCGCGGACGTTGAAGCCCACCACGACGGCCTTCGACGCACCCGCGAGCGCAATATCGGATTCGGTGATGCCACCGACGCCCGAGTGCACGACACGCGCCTCGACCTCGTCCGTGCCGAGCTTCTTCAGAGAGCCCTGGATCGCCTCAAGCGAACCCTGAACGTCGCCCTTGATCAAAAGGGTGAAATCCTTCTTGCCCGCCGAATCCTTCAGCGTCTGCATCATCTGCTCAAGCGTGCGCGGCGTCCCGGCCGATCCCAGCGTCTCGCGACGCTTGCGGATGCGGTAGTCGGTGATTTCACGCGCGCGCGCTTCGTTCTCGACGACGGCGATCTGATCGCCCGCCTCGGGGGCGGAATCGAACCCCAGCACCTCGACCGGGAACGACGGCCCCGCCGCGTCCACGTTCTTGCCCTGGTCGTCGATCAGCGCGCGAACGCGGCCCCAGGCGGTGCCCGCAACCACGATATCGCCCACGCGCAGCGTACCGCGCTGCACGAGCACGGTGCCCACCGGGCCCCGGCCACGCTCAAGCTTGGCTTCGATGACGATGCCTTCCGCCGACCGATCGGGGTTGGCTTTGAGATCGAGAACCTCGGCCTGCAAATGGATCGTCTCAAGCAGCTTGTCGAGGTTCGTGCCCTTCAGCGCCGAGACCGGAACTTCCAGCGTCTCGCCGCCCATGCTTTCGACCACGATCTCGTGCGAGAGGAGATCGGTCTGCACGCGCTTCGGATCGGCCGCCGGCTTGTCGATCTTGTTGATCGCCACGATGATCGGCACGTTCGCCGCCTTGGCGTGATTGATGGCTTCCGCGGTCTGCGGCATGACGCCGTCGTCCGCCGCCACCACCAGCACCACGATATCCGTCACCTTCGCGCCGCGCGCACGCATCGCGGTGAACGCGGCGTGGCCCGGCGTGTCGATGAACGTCACCTTGCCGCCCGAAGGCGTCGTCACCTGATAGGCGCCGATGTGCTGCGTGATGCCGCCGGCCTCGCCCGAGACCACGTTGGTCTTGCGGATGGCGTCGAGCAGCGACGTCTTGCCGTGATCGACGTGCCCCATGATCGTGACGACGGGCGCCCGCGGCTTCTGCGCTTCTTCCGCGTCCTTCTCGCCGATGAACCCGGTCTCGACGTCGGCTTCCGAAACGCGCTTCGGCGTATGACCGAACTCCTGGACGATCAACTCCGCCGTATCCGCATCGATCACGTCCGTGATCTTATGCATGGCGCCTTCCTTCATCAGGAACCTGATGACGTCGACGCCCCGCTCGGTCATGCGGTTGGAGAGTTCCTGGATCGTGATCGCCTCGGGGATAGTCACTTCGCGCACAATCTTGTCCCGTGGCTGCTGAATGCCCATCGCCTTGAGCTTTTCACGCTCACGCTTGCGCTTGAGAGACGCGAGCGAACGCTCGCGCTGCTGCTCGTCAAGGGCATTGTTGATCGTGAGCTTGCCGCGCTCGCGCTTGGTATCGGTCGTCGGAGCTTTCACCGGGACGCGGACCAGCTTACCGCCGCGCTTGATGGCCCGGCTCTCGTCGTCGTCCGACGTCTGCACGGGGCGGGGAGCCCGCACATCCTTGACGATCTTCGTTACTTCGCCGGCAGTGCGGTCGGCGGCAGGCGCGGCACTCGGCGGCCGCGGAATCTCGATCTGCATCGGCCGGCCGCCCTCGCGCGGCGCAAACCGCGTATCGTTGGAGCCGGGAGAGCGCGAGCGAATCGGCGGGCGCGACGCCCCCCGGTCGCCCGCAGGCTGACGCGCCGCAGGGGCGGCGGACGGAGCAGGCGCGGCACGCGCGGCGGGAGCCGGCGCGGGCGCAGCAGCGGGCTCGGCCTTCGCAGCGGGAGCTTCCACTACGGGCGTCGGAGCTTCAGGCGGCGGCGGCGGAGCGTTACGGCGCTCCTCTTCGGCGCGCTGTGCATCCTCGACCGCCCTCTTGCGGGCTTCCGCCAGGGCGCGCGCCCGCGCGTCGCGCTCTTCCGGCCTCAGGAGATCTGACTTGCCGGCGTCTCCCCTCGCCTCGCTGGCGGGGCGGCTCGGCGCCTTGGGCGCGGCAGCAGGCGCGGGCGCTGCGGCGGCAGGTTGCCCAGCCTCCCGCTCGGCCGGCGCTCCAGGCGTGGCGAGTTTGCGTGTTTTACGCTTCTCGACCACCACCGACTTCGAGCGCCCATGGCTGAAGCTCTGCCGAACGTGTCCCGATTCGACGGTACGCTGCAGCGACAGCGGTTTGCGTCCGCCCGGCGTCAACGGCTTGTCGGCAGTGTCCTTGGTTTCGCTCATTCCGTATCCGTTCAAACCTCTAGATTCTGGGCATTTTTCGGCTCTGCAGAAACGGCAGAGCCCGACCGGTAGCGCATCATTCGCTCGGCCTCGGTCAGGAACCGCTGCGCGGCTCCACCATGTATGAGGGCAGCATGTACCACATTTGACCGCCCCATGGCCAAGCTCAATTGTTCGGTGGATAGACTGGTTACCAAAGCAGGCTCAAGGCCCTTCGCGCGCGCGATGGCGGCAAACTTCCGCGTGAGCTTTTCCCGTCCGCCCTCGGACGCGTCGTGAGCTTGAATTAGCACCAGCGCGCTGTCCGCCGCGATCAGCGTCTCCACTTTCTGGAAGCCAATTGTCACCAGCCCGGCCTTATTGGCCAGCGCCAGCGCCTCCAGGACACGCTTCTCGATGAGACCGTCGACCCGTTCCGCCAGCGCGGGATCCACGCGGACCGCCCGCTTGAGACTGCGGGCAAAGGCATTGATGCGAGCCGCCTCGGCAACCGAGGCCTTGTCCGCCGTCACCCAGACGCCACGGCCGGGAAGACGCCGCGCCAGATCCGGTACGATCTCGCCCTCCGGATCGACAACGAAACGGATCAGATGATCCGGGTCGCAAACCTCGCGCCTGAGGACGCAGCGCCGCTCGCCATCCTCGCCACGGCGCGGCCGTGCGCGTGCAGCACCGGGCCCATTACGGCCCGGTTCGGCATCGTCGGAATGGCTGAGACGGTTGGCCAAAGGCCTTCATCCTCCAAAACTGGTGCGCAGTAAAACACCCTCAGGCGTCCGTTGCGGGTTCGGCGGCGGCATCCTCGGCGCCGTCCTCCGCACCGTCTTCGGCTTCAGCCTCCGGCCCCGCAAGCTCCTCGGCCGTGATCCAGCCGGCAAGCACGCGCGCCGACATGATCATGTCCTCGGCGTCCTTGCGTGACACCTCGAAGCCGTCGAGCACGCCCTTGTGGCGCACCGGCTCCACGTCCTTGTCCTTCGAGCGCTCCGTCCAGCCGACCAGATCGTCGGTGGCACAATCCGCGAGGTCCTCCAGCGTCTTGAGGCCGTTCTCGCCGAAAGCGACCAGCATCGCCGTGTTCACGCCCTCGACACCCGCCAACTCGTCGGCAACGCCAAGCTCGCGACGCCGCGCATCGCGCTCGGCCTCCTGCTTTTCCAGGTATTCGCGGGCGCGGGTCTGAATTTCTTCCGCCGTGCTCTCGTCGAAGCCCTCGATATGGGCGATTTCGGAGAGCTCAACATAAGCCACTTCCTCCACCGAGGCGAAGCCTTCCGTCACGAGCAACTGCGCGATCACTTCGTCTACGTCGAGCGTGTCCATGAACACCTGGCTGCGCTCCGCGAATTCCTTCTGACGCCGTTCGCTCTCTTCCTGCTCGGTCAGGATGTCGATGTCCCAGCCCGTGAGCTGCGAGGCAAGCCGCACGTTCTGACCGCGCCGGCCGATGGCGAGCGAAAGCTGGCTCTCCGGCACCACCACTTCGATGCGGTTCGAATCTTCGTCGAGAACGACCTTGGTCACCTCGGCGGGCGCCAGCGCGTTGACGATGAAGCTCGCCGCATCCGGGTTCCACTGGATGATGTCGACCTTCTCGCCCTGCAACTCGTTGACCACGGCCTGCACGCGCGCACCCCTCATGCCGACGCACGCGCCGACGGGATCGATCGAGCTATCGCGCGAGATGACGGCGATCTTGGCGCGCGAGCCCGGGTCGCGGGCCACCGACTTGATCTCGACGACGCCGTCGTAGATCTCCGGCACTTCCTGCGCGAACAGCTTGCTCATGAACTCGGGGCGTCCGCGCGACAGGAAGATCTGCGGACCCCGCTGCTCGCGGCGCACGTCGTAGATGTAGGCGCGGATGCGGTCGCCATAGCGTACGTTCTCGCGCGGGATCATCTCGTCGCGGCGGATGATCCCCTCCGCCCGGCCGAGATCGACGATCACGTTGCCGTATTCGGCGCGCTTCACGGTGCCGTTCACGATCTCGCCGACGCGATCCTTGTACTCGCCGAACTGCCGGTCGCGCTCGGCTTCGCGCACCTTCTGCACGATCACCTGCTTGGCGTTCTGCGCGGCCACGCGGCCGAAATCGAGCGGCGGCAAGCTTTCCGCGATCAGGTCGCCCACCTTCGCGTCCGGGTTCCGGCGCTTGGCATCGTCGACGGTGATCTGCGTAGATTCGTTTTCGACATCGTCGACCACCGCCAGCACACGCGAAAGACGCGTTTCGCCGGTCTTGGGGTCGATCTCGCAGCGGATGTCGTTCTCGGCGCCGTAACGCGATTTGGCGGCCTTCTGGATCGCGTCTTCCATGGCCTGGATGACGATTTTGCGATCGATCGTCTTCTCGCGCGCGACGGCATCCGCAATCTGCAGAAGCTCCAGCCTGTTCGCACTGATTCCGGCGATACCTGCCATCTTCAGAGATCCTCCACGTCGTCGGTCTTTAGATCGTCCGGATCGGCTTCGACGCCATCTCCGAACTGTTGCTCGTTGCCCTTGGCTTTCGCCCGGGAAAGCGCCTCGCGGACCAAGTCGTCCGTCAGCACCAGCCGGGCGCTTGCGATCATGCCGACCGCAAGCCCGATAATCTTTTGTCCTTCTTCGCCGAGATCGGCTTCGATCAGGATCTCGCCGTCCTCGAAACCTTCGAGGCGTCCGCGGAAGCGCTTGCGCCCTTCGACAGGCTGCGCCAGCTCGATCTTGGCTTCCGAACCGGCCCAATCCACGAAATCGGACGGGCGCACGAGCGGGCGGTCGATTCCGGGCGACGAAACTTCGAGCCGATAGGCGTTGCTCACGAGGTCGGCCACATCGAGCACCGGGGACACGGCGCGCGAGATCGCCTCGCAATCCTCAATGCTGATCGTGCCGTCCGGCCGCTCGGCCATCACTTGCACGGTCTGTCCGTCGCGTCCCGACACCTCGACGCGCACGAGTCGAAAGCCGAGACTGTCGAGCACAGGCTCGACAAGCTCGGCCAGGTCCGCAGCAAGACCTGTCTCCCGAATGAAGCGGTCGCGCGATACGACCTCGTGCTCGCTTTGCATAAGTCGAAACTTCTGGCCGCCGCCTGCCGCCTTCGATGGCGGGAGCGAGGGTTTTGCCAAAACAAAAAGAGCGGACCCTTGTGGGGCCCACTCAATGAGTTGAGATGATCATGAGCAGCTGAATACTACGTGAAGATGACAGGCGTTGCAAGGGCGTTTGCGCCATTTTCAGGCACTCATCTGGGCAGATGAAGCCTTACCGGCAATAGTTCGGGTCAACGCCGGGCAAATCGGAAGTAATAACGTCGGCGCCCTTCACGCACGGCTTTGGCTTCATACCGCGTCCCCGGCCAGTCGTCGGGCCGCACCCGCCAATCGTCCGGGTTTTCCGCAGTCCACTTAAACACGGGCGTCTCGGCCACCGCCAAAAGCGCCGTTCGCGCATAATCGCCGATGTCGGTCGCAAGGCGAAGCTCCGCCCCCGGCAGCATCACGCGCGCGAGTTCGGTCAGCAAAGACGCCGAAAACAGCCGCCGCTTCTGATGGCGCGCCTTTGGCCACGGGTCGGGAAAAAGCATGAACACCCGCCCGAGCGAGGCGTCCGGCAACCACCGCAGCAAGGGTCGCACATCGTCGCCCCAGAGCTTCAGGTTGCCGATGCCATCGGCATCGATGGCCGTCAGCGCTTTCACGATCCCGTCCTCGAACGGCTCGCATCCGATGAAGCCGACGTTCGGGTTCGCACGCGCCTGCCAGATAAGATGCTCGGCGCCGCCAAACCCGATCTCCAGCCAAACCGCCGACGTTCCCGGCGAAAAGAGCTGCGTGGGGTCGGCAGGCGCCGGCTGACCGAGATCGACCGAAACCCGCGGCAGCAGGTCGGTAAGCAGCGACGCCTGACGCCCGCTGAGCTTACGCCCCCGCCGCCGCCCGAAGGATCGGATATCGGCAAACTGGACTTCCGGCGGGACGTCGCGCTCGCTCATGGCCATTGTGGGCTCGCATCAAGCCGCCCCCTTACTTTTCCCCTGTGGGGAGAGGTCGGACGCGACCGGCAGATCGCGTCCAGGTGAGGGGGCGACGCGCCCAGCTCTCCTCAGACCGCCTTCTTGATGGCGTCCGCGAGATCCGTCTTCTCCCACGAGAAGCCGCCGTCGTTGTCCGGCTTGCGGCCGAAATGACCGTAAGCCGAGGTCCGGGCAAAGATCGGCTTGTTGAGGTCGAGGTGCTGGCGAATGCCGCGCGGCGTCAGATCCATGGACTTTGCAAGCGCGGCCTCGATGGCAGCCTCGTCCACCTTGCCGGTGCCGTGGGTGTCCACGTAGATCGAGAGCGGACGCGCAACGCCGATGGCGTACGAAAGCTGGATCGTACAGCGGTCCGCAAGACCGGCCGCCACAACGTTCTTCGCGAGATAGCGCGCGGCATACGCGGCCGAACGGTCCACCTTCGTCGGGTCCTTGCCGGAGAACGCGCCGCCGCCGTGGGGCGCAGCACCACCATAGGTGTCCACGATGATCTTACGGCCCGTAAGCCCGGTATCCCCGTCGGGCCCGCCGATGAAGAACTTGCCCGTCGGGTTGATGTGCCAGATCGTGTCGCGGCTGATCCAGCCCTCGGGAAGGGCTTCGCGCACGAACGGCTCGATGATGCCACGCACGTCGTTGGACGAAAGATTCTCGACGACATGCTGATGCGAAACGACGATCTGCGTCACGCCGACGGGTTTTCCGTTCTCGTAACGCACCGTCACCTGGCTCTTCGAATCGGGCCCGAGCTTCGCCGCGTCGCCGTTGCGCGCCTTCCGGGCGACCGCGAGGTCTTCCAGGATCTTGTGGCTGTAATAGATCGGAGCCGGCATCAGCTCGGGCGTTTCCTGGCACGCATAGCCGAACATGATGCCCTGGTCGCCCGCGCCTTCTTCCTGATTGGCCGGCTGCTGGGCATCCACGCCCTGCGCGATGTCCGCGGACTGCGGGTGGAGCAGCACTTCGATGTCGGCCGTTTCCCAGTGGAAACCGTCCTGCTCATAGCCGATGTCGCGGATGGCCATGCGCGCCACGTGCGCGATCCAATCCTTCGTCACGGTATTGGGCCCACGGGTCTCGCCCGCGATCACCACCTTGTTGGTTGTGGCGAGAGTTTCGCACGCAGCGCGGATGATCCACGGATCGAGGCCGGCCTTGGGCCCTTCGCGATAAAACAGATCGACGATCTCGTCGGAGATACGATCGCAGACTTTATCCGGATGCCCCTCGGAAACGGACTCGCTCGTGAACAGAAACGACTGGCGTGCCACCCTGGCCCCCTTCGATCTCGCGCTAATGCCTGAAATTCGGGCCGTGTGTTACAGTTTTGGCAAGGCGGGTCAAGGCCGCGGGGGTGAAAAGCTTAGATGAAACAGCGCAAGCCGCGAAAATTGCGCTACGATTCCGTCAGCCTATAAACGCGCCTCAACCGTAATCTTCCTCGCCTCCCAGCGAACGCACGAGATCGACGACAGACCGTCGCACCTTCGAGTCCGCGATCTTCACGAACGCCTTGTTGAGCTCAAGGCCCTCACGCGTTGAAAGAAATTCGAGGACGTAACTTTCCGTCGGCTGTTCGGCGAAACCCGGAGCCGGTCCGGCATCGACCGCATCCGCAGGTGCCTGATCGTAGAAGAACTGCACCGGAACGCCGAGCACACGCGCCAAATCGAACAGCCGGCTCGCCCCAATCCGATTGACGCCCTTTTCGTATTTTTGAACCTGCTGGAACGTGAGCCCAAGATGCTCGCCGAGCTTTTCCTGGCTCATGCCGAGCAGCATACGCCTGAGCCGCACGCGCGTTCCGACATGCGCATCGATTGGGTTCGGCTTGCGAGAGCTGCGCTCAATATCACCCTCGTCGTCCCCACCCTGACCGTACTTTGCCATACTTTTACGCGCTCCCATGTCCTTTCAGCCCGTCTTGGACGCACTGTCACTGCGTATTCAAACCCAATCAAGACGGCCAACTTTGACCCGCATGAAAGTTATTTTACGCAATCTTAGGATGAAAGCATCGAACAAACAGGTCAGTCACGAGACGTCGCGACAGGATGTCCCGGGTGGGAACCTCGTAAGCAAGACCCCGTACTGAACACGGCTCAACGCCGGACCGCTTTTAATGAGGGCGCAAGTGTAGCAGCCAGCAACAACCCAGCGACAAGAAAAATAATGTCGCCCCACATGGCATAGAGTGGGCGGTTATGCGCGCGTGGGAGGGAACTGTCCAACGTGCCTCTCTCGTTGAGACCAAGCCGCGCGACGATCCGCCCGTTCGCATCGATCACCGCCGAAATCCCGTTGTTGGCCGCCCGGATCAGCGGCAACCCCTCTTCGACGGCCCGCACCCGCGCCTGATGGAAGTGCTGATAGGGGCCGGTCGTACTGCCGAACCACCCGTCGTTGGTCACGTTGAGCAGCAGGCCGGGCCGCTCCGTGCTCTTCCGCCCGACACCGGGGAAAATCGCCTCGTAGCAGATGAGCCCGCCCACCACCGGCAGTCCCGGCACATCAAGCGCCGGCCGCGGTGTTGACCCTTCCGTAAATCCCCCGCGCATCCGCGTGAGCTGCTCCAGACCGATGGCCTCAAGCGTAGCTTGCCAGGGCAGGTACTCCCCGAAAGGAACCAGATGCGTCTTGTCGTAGAGACCGGCAAGCGCGCCGTCACCGTCGAACACCATCAGACTGTTGAACGCACGGAAGGGATGCCCGCGCACATCGCCCACGCCGTCTTCGGCCGGCTCGCGCCGAAGCGCACCCGTCAAGAGATGCACACCGTCGGGCAGCATGTCGCCGATCGCAGCCAGCGCCTCGGGACGTTCGAGCGGCAGAAACGGCATGGCAGCCTCGGGCCACACGACATGCGTCACGCCCACGAGATCGTCCCGCTTGCCCGCAGGATCGGTCAACGACAGATCGAGATGATCCTTGAAGATGACCGCTTGCTTGTCGGCCTGCCATTTCTCGCGTTGCGGAACGCTCGGTTGCACGATGCGAAGCACGACGCCCTCGACACGATCCGAAGGCGCCGTCGCAAGCCGCACGGTGCCGTAAGCAGCCAGCAGCGCAAGCGGCACCGCCGTAATCAGAAGCGCACGAAAGCCCGCCCGGCGGCGCGGCACGCCCGCGATTGCATCCGCCGCCATGACCAGCGGGGCGGCAAACACCAAGACGGCCAGAAGCGTCAGCGTGTAAATGCCGACGAGTCCCGCGCTCTGCATCATCGAGAGCGGCCACGTCAGCGCATAGCCGAGCACGTTCCACGGAAAGCCCGTGAGGATATGCCCCCTCAGCCACTCGACGATCCCAAGCGAGAGCGCCAGCAAGACGAGCCGCACCGCACCGGGACGCCAGAACACACGCGCAGCGGCAGCGGCAGCGGCCCAGAACAGCGCGAGGCCCGCAGGCATCAGCGTGACGGCGAACGGCAGCATCCAGCCGAAGGTATCGGCTTCGACCAGAAACGCTTCGCCGATCCAGAACAGACCGAACAGGAAATAGCCGAAGCCGAACCACCAGCCCGCGCGCGCGGCAGCGAACAGAGCGGCCCGCGTGCCGCGCTCCGCATCCGTTGCGCCGTCGATCAGCCAGACGAGAACGGGAAGCGTCAGAAACAGCACCGGCGCCAGAAAGAACGGCGCCATGGCGAGGTTCGAAAGCCCACCCGCCACGAACGCGAGCGCGGGCCGTCTCCACCCCGTTGCGTGGATCACCGCTTCGCGCCATCCGCCGAGGCGATCTCCCGCGGCCGCGTGAGCGTCAGCCGGCCGCATGACCGTTGTCGGATGGCGGCGTGGGAGGAACGTGGATCTTGAGCCGCTTGACGCGCCGGGGATCGGCGTCCAGCACTTCGAACTCGACGCCCGACGAATGACGGATCAACTCACCGCGCGCTGGCACCCGCCCGACGATGGAGAACACGAGCCCGCCGAGCGTGTCGATCTCCGCCTCCTCTTCGGCCGTCAGAAACTTGAAGCCAAGCCGCTCTTCGAGATCTTCGACCGGAGCTCGGCCCGATGCCACGAGCCCGAGCCTCGGATCCTCCAGAATGAGATCCGCCTCTTCTTCGTCGTGCTCGTCCTCGATGTCGCCCACGATCTGCTCGACCAGGTCCTCGATGGTCACGAGGCCGTCGGTCCCGCCGTACTCGTCCACGACGAGAGCCATGTGAATCCGCGTAGCCTGCATCCGCACGAGAAGGTTCATGGCGGGCATCGAGGGCGGCACGTAAAGCACCGGCTTCTTGAGCTTGAGCACCGCGATGGGGCGCGACATGTCGAGACGGCTCAAATCCGGCTTCGCCGGCTCGCCCTGCGTTGTCGCGTCCTGTACGGCATCGTCCTTGGCATCGCCGTCCGCCAGCGCATCTCCTGCAAGCGCGCCTTCGGGTTCCCCGCTCCGCTGCTTCGTCGGCGCGCGCAATGCCCGGCCCGCAACCTCGGCCGAAACCCAGCGAAACAGATCCTTGATGTGGATCATGCCGCGCGGATCGTCGAGCGTCTCGTGATAGATCGGAATACGCGAAACGCCCGACTCCTCGAACAGCAGGATCAGATCGCCAAGCGATTGCATTTCCTCGATGGCCACGATGTCGGTGCGCGGCACCATCACCTCGTCCACGCGCGACCCGCCGAACCGCAGCAACCCGCCAAGCATGTTGAGCTCTTCGGGCGAGAACTCTCCCGTGACCTTCGCCTCTTCCTTCAGCAGCACTTCGAGCTTCTCGCGCAGCGAGAGCTGCTCCCCGAGCCCGAGCCGGGCCCAGATCTGATGCAGCCATCCGCTCGCGCTTTCGCGCATGGAAGGTCGATCGCCGGAAAGCGTTGCGGCGTCGTCGGTCTGTTCGTCGTTACTGGTCATGATGCAATCGGGTTTGTTTCATCTAGATAGGGATTGGGAATGCCGAGACTGGCGAGTATCTCCACCTCCATCGCTTCCATCTCCTCCGCTTGCCGCTCCGTTTCGTGATCGTAGCCGAGCAGATGCAGAAGGCCGTGGATGACGAGGTGTTGCAGGTGATGCGCAAGCGGAATGCCCTGCTCGGCGGCCTCGCGCACGAGCGTCTCATGCGCAAGCACGAGATCGCCCAGCGCACGCGGCGCCACATCCTCCGATGGATGGCCCATCGGAGTGGCCGGGAACGAGAGAACGTTGGTCGGCTTGTCCTTGCCGCGATAGCGAAGATTGAGTTCGTGCACAGCGGCATCGTCGGCAAGCGCGATACAGGCTTCCGCGGGCGTGAAATGCGAGAAACGCGGTGCGGCCGCAAGCGCGCGCCCCGCCTCCTCGATCAGCGGCTCTAGGCCGTCGACACTGCCCCAGCTTTCCGCTTCGTGAACGATGTCGAGCGAGAGCCAGAGAGCAGCGCCGGGCGTACTCTCGGTGAGACTTCGTCGACTGTCAGGTTCGTCAGGCATGGGGCGGCTTCCCCGGCCCGGCGCGGTCGTAGGCCGCCACAATGCGCGCGACCAGATCGCGGCGCACCACGTCCTGGTTCCGGAAACGCACGGCCGTAATGCCGGGCACGCCGTCGAGCAGCGCCACGGCTTCCTCCAACCCAGACGTCATTCCCGGCGGCAAATCGATCTGCGAAGGATCTCCGGTGATGATCATCTTCGAGTTTTCGCCGAGACGCGTCAGAAACATTTTCATCTGCATCGACGTCGTGTTCTGCGCTTCGTCCAGAATGACGAAGGCGTTGGCGAGCGTACGCCCGCGCATGAAGGCAAGCGGCGCAATCTCGATGACGCCCTGTTCGAGATCGCGCTCCACCTTTTCGGGAGAAAGCACGTCGTACAGCGCATCGTAAAGCGGCCGCAAATAAGGATCGACCTTCTCGCGCATATCTCCGGGCAGGAAGCCGAGACGCTCGCCCGCCTCCACCGCAGGGCGCGAAAGGATAATACGCTCGACGAGCCCGCGCTCCAGGCACTGCGCCGCGAACGCGACGGCGAGATAGGTCTTGCCCGTGCCCGCCGGACCGATGCCGAACACGAGATCGGTGTCTTCGAGCGCGCGGATATAGGTGCTCTGCGTCGGCGTCCGCGCCTTGACGACACGCCGGCGCGTCGCGATCTGCGCCTGCCCGTCGGACGACGGCCCCTCCTGCCGGGAATGACGGATCAGCCCGTCGAAATCGCCAGCCCCCACCGCCTCGCCGCGCGACACGCGTTCGTAAAGTTGTTCCAGAACGCTGCGCGCGATGTCGCACGAGCCCTCGGGACCCGAGAGGATCACGACATTCCCGTGCGCATGCGCTTCGATCCCCAGCCGATCCTCGACAAGCGCCAGATTGGCATCGAACTCGCCGAGCAGCCGGGTGAGAAAACGGTTGTCCTCGAACGGGACGACAACCCTTTTGGTTGGGATCTGGGGTTTGGACACTCGCTTCCGACCTATGGCCGCCTGGCCGCGCATTGCTGTCAAGCGTCGCGTCTCCTGAGACTGGAGAGAACCCGAATCGCAGGTCCCCTCGGAATGGACCCTAGAATAAGGCCGCCGGGCGTCGAATCAACGCCAGACGACAACACTCGTGCGCATACCCGGTTCATTCTGACGTACCGATGACACCAGACAGACTGTTCGCACGTGCAGCGCGGATCTCCACATTCACCATCTGCCCGATCAATTCCGGGCCTGCATCGGCATGAACGAGCTGAAGATAAGGCGAGCGCCCAACAAGTTGGCCCTCGCGCCGGCCCGGCTTCTCGAACACCACCGGAAGCGTGCGTCCCACCGATGCGAGGTTGAACGCGGCATGCCCCTGGTCGATCGCGTCCTGAAGCCGTTCGAGCCGCTCGCGCTTGGCCTCTTCCGGAACCTGCCCATCCATCGTGGACGCAGGCGTGCCGGGACGCGGACTGTATTTGAACGAGAACGCATGTGCGAACTTGACGTCCCGCACGACGGCAAGCGTCTCCTCGAACTCCTCGTCCGTCTCGCCGGGAAAGCCCACGATGATGTCGGTCGAGAGCGCGATGTCGGGCCGCGCATCGCGGACGCGCTGAATGAGTTCGAGGTACTCGCGCACCGTGTGTTTGCGGTTCATGGCTGCGAGAATGCGATCCGAACCGGCCTGGAACGGCAGATGCAGATATGGCATCAGCTTGTCCACGTCGCGATGCGCCGCGATGAGATCGTCGCTCATGTCGCGCGGATGGCTCGTCGTGTAGCGAATGCGCCAGAGCCCGTCGATAGCCGCAAGCTCATGGATCAGCCGCGCAAGCGTCGCCGGGCCTCCGTCCGCTCCTTCGCCGTGATAGCCGTTGACGTTCTGTCCGAGCAGCGTGACGTCGCGAACGCCGCGCTCGACAAGGCGTTTCGCCTCGTCCACGAGGCTCGCAACGGGCCGCGAGAACTCCATGCCGCGCGTATAGGGCACGACGCAGAACGTACAGAACTTGTCGCAACCTTCCTGCACCGTGAGGAAAGCCGAAACCGACGCCGCCGGCCGGCGGCTCGGCAGCGCTTTGAACTTATCCTCGTCGGGAAACTCCGTCTCGACGAGCCCGCCTTCGCCACTTCGAACCCGGGTCAGAAGCTCCGGTAGCCGGTGATAGCTCTGCGGCCCGATGACGAGATCGACGGCCGGCTGGCGGGCGACGATTTCCGCACCCTCCGCCTGCGCCACGCATCCCGTGACCGCGATGCGCGTTTCCTTACCCTCGCCGGCCCGCGCGCTCTTGATGTCGCGCAGCCGGCCGAGATCGGAATAGACTTTTTCCGCCGCCTTCTCGCGGATGTGGCACGTATTCAGTATGGCGAGATCGGCGTCCGCCGGATTCTCGGTTGCGACATATCCCTCGGCCGCCAGCGCCTCCCCCATCCGTTCGGAATCGTAGACGTTCATCTGGCAGCCGAATGTCTTGATGAACACGCGCTTCGCAGGCGCGGGCTCACCGTCGGCGGCCCCGGCCTGGGGCGCCGTCTCGGCGTAAGGCGATGAGTCTAGATCTTCCAACGGGTCCCTGCGTCTCGACGCTTTCGAAGCCTGCCTCGCGGTAACACATTTTGGGCGCAACCGCACCCCCGCGTTACTGCATTGCAGCATTGCCATACCGCGTTGTCCAGCAGCCGCAGTATATTGTGCAGGAAGGCTTAGAGCTTGCTTGAGAAAAACATCTGGCGTTTTAGCGTTAACGGCGCCTCGAAATCCCGTGGGCTGGCCCCCGGGCCGACTCAGCGGAATACGGAGCGTCCCCCGGAGGCGGAAGCCGCGGCAAACCCGCCTGCTGGCCGCGTCACCGCGATCTCGGCGTCGCGCGGGTAGCTCCTCAGAATCTGCACCACATTCCGGCGGATCTCGTCCTCGCTGCGCCGCGCCAGATCCTTGCGGTCGGCGAACGCTTCGAGCGGGATGGGCGCACCGATCCGGATCGAGACGTCGAGCGGCCCGGCCTTGAGCAGCGCCCAGGCGTGCGACTGCATCTCCATGTCGCCATACCAGCCGACGAGGGGGCGCGCGGCCCGATTGATCGGCACCCCGTGCAACCGCGTATAGACGAGCGAAAGCGTCTGCACCACGACGTCGGAGCCCGCCTGCGCAGAAGGCCGCTCACCCGCCCTCGCAGGCGGCTTGGCCGCCGCAAAGAGCGAGGTCTTGAACGGCAGCACGCGGTTGCCGTCGCTCGACGTGCCCTCCGCGAACAGCACCACCGCATCGCCCGCCGCAAGCCGCGCCGTCATTTCATTGGTGGTCTCGCCGACCGCGCTCCGCCGCTCGCGATCCACGAATACCGTCCGCTGCAGTTTCGCGAGGGTCGAGACGAACGGCCAGCGCGCCACGTCCTTTTTCGCGACGAACGACAGCGGCGCCACCGCCGACAGCACGGGAATATCGAGCCACGACGTGTGGTTGGCCACCACCAGCACCGGCCTATCTGGCGAGATTTCGCCCTCGATATGGAGCCGCACGCCCAGCAACCGGCACACCTGGCGATGATACCAGTTGGGAAACTGCCGCGCGCCGCGCGGCGAGACGCGCAAGAGCGCCGCCTGTACCGGCATCAGCGGCACAGTCAGCGTAAAAAAACCGCCGAGAATGGCTGCTGCTCTGAGCGTGCCCATTGAAAACCGACCCGAAGTTCTTCGGCCCCGCGCCGAAAAGAGGCGCACGATAGCAAGGAAATCTAACCCTTTCGCGACGGTGTTTTTCTGGCGGCTGGCGGCGCGGCCTAAAGCTTGAGCGCCAGCGTCACGGCATCGACGGGCGCTTGCCCGGTACGCTCATAGTAGCCGCGTCGAAGGCCGGTGCCGAGAAATCCCGCGCGAGTATAAAGCTCGATCGCTGCATCGTTGTCGGCCGCCACTTCGAGAAAGAGCGTCTTAGCTTCCGCCCGCTGCACGGCACGCGCGACACCGTCGATCAGGCGGCGCCCGATCCCCTTGCGTTGCCAGTCGGGAAGCACACCGACCGAAAGGATCTCGGCCTCGTCTGCGGCAAGCTGCGCCATGACGAAACCAACCGTTGTCTTGGGTTGCCCCCCGAGCACGGCGAGAAACGCCGTCGAAGCCGGATGATCCAGCAGGCCGCGCACGCTCTCCTCGCTCCAGGGCGGCGAGAACAACTGCGCATGGATGCCCGCAATCTCCGCGGCTTGCTCCGGCGCAGCCCATAAAAGCGAAACGTACTTGGCATCGAAAGGCGCTGCGTCCGTCATGGCACCCTCGCGAGCGATTTTCCGTCCTGCGGTTTCGCATCGGGCGGCCGGAGATAGAGCGGCTTTGGCGGCATCTTGGACAGCACGATGGCCGCCTCCGGAACAAAACGGATGTCCGGTTCGAGCGCCGCGAGCCGCGCCGCAACGGCAACGCCGGCGTTGCGCCCCGCCTCCGCGAGCAATCCCGCACCCGAGCCGACCGCGAGCACGTCACGGCCTTCGAGCATGCGCACGGCCACATCGGGCGTGAGCAGGGCTGGGGCATCGAGCGCAGTCCATTCCGGCCCCGCAAACGCCTGGACATAGATCTCATCGCGCCGCGCATCGACGGCAGCGGCCAGCGTCTTTCCCGTAGCCTCCGCCCCAAGTTCGTGCGCCGCCGTGTGAGCCATGACCTCAAGGCTCGACAGCGGCGCGACCGGCGCACCTGTAGCAAGCGAAAAGGCACGCGCGGCCGCGATCCCGACACGCTGGCCGGTGAATGTTCCAGGCCCCGTCGTCACCACGATGCGCTCGATTTCGGAAAAGGCGAACGGCGCCTCCGCCATCGCTTCGGCCACCATCGGCAGCAAGCGCTCGGCATGCCCTCGCACCATCCGCTCGAAGCGAAAGGCGCGGCCCACACCCTCAGGCAAGGACCAGGTTGCAGCCACCGAGCAGGCGCCGAAGCAGGTGTCGAAAGCGAGCGTATTCATGGGCGGCCAGCCTACACCTTATGCTCATGCGCGCAACGCAAGGATGATCGGAACAGATCGCAGTCGGAAAAAACAGGGCGCCTACGGAGCCCGTGCACCGCAGCAGAACGCCCTGCCCTCCCCTGGCCTCGGCTGGATCGAACGCGCCGCCGCTCAGATCACCGTCGCGATCTCGTCGAACGAGAAGCGCGGATGGCGCGGCAGAAGCTTAGACGGATCGCCATAGCCAATGTTGCAGAGGAAATTCGCTTCGACCTTGGTGCCGGCAAAGAACTCTTTCGTCACGCCGTCCTTGTCGAAGCCGGACATCGCCCCCGTATCGAGCCCCAGCGCGCGCGCCGCGAGAATGAGATAGGCCCCCTGCAGCGTGCCGTTACGGAACGCGGTCTCGCGAGCATGCTCGGGCTTGCCGGTGAACCAGCTCTTCGCATCCGTATGCGGAAAGAGCTTCGGCAGATGCTCGTAGAATTCGAGATCGTTGCCGATGATCGCCGTCACCGGCGCGGTCATTGTCTTTTCGAGATTTCCGGCCGACAGGAACGGCTTCAGACGCTCTTTCGCCTCGGCGCTTTTCACGAACACGAACCGCGCCGGAGAGCAGTTGGCGCTGGTCGGCCCCATCTTCAGCACATCGACCAGCCGGACGAGCAGACTGTCGGGCACGTCCTTCTGCTGCCAAGCATTGTGCGTGCGGGCTTCGAGAAAGAGCTGCGCGAGAGCGGCATCGTCCAGAGCGTGCGACATGGGAGAGACGTCCTTTAGTTGGCGGGTTTGCTAGCGTAAGTGGGCATACGATACGCAAAAAAGAACCCCGCCGGAAAGGCGGGGTTCTCATGGAGCTCTCCAGCGCGAAGGCTCAGACGGCCTGCACCTCTTCGACCTCGGGGCAGAAGTGCCGAAGCAGGTTCTCGATTCCGTGCCGCAGCGTCGCCGTCGATGAAGGGCAGCCCGCGCACGCGCCGCGCATATGGAGATAGACCGTCCCGTCGCGGAAGCCCGCAAACGTGATGTCGCCGCCGTCCTGCGCCACGGCCGGACGAACGCGAGTTTCCAGCAGTTCCTTGATGGTGGCGACGACGTCCGCATCCTCGGCGTCGTAGGCACCCTCCGCTTCGTCGTTCGCGCCATCGGCGTCCACGACCTCGTCGCCCGACATGTAGTGCTCCATGATCGCGCCGAGGATCATGGGCTTCAGGTGCTGCCACTCGGCCTCGCCCTTCGTCACCGAGATGAAGTCGGAACCGAGGAACACGCCCGCAACGCCGTCGATGTCGAACAGCCGGCTCGCGAGCGGCGACGCCCCGGCGTCGGCTTTGGCGCGGAAATCGGCTGTGCCGTCCGCCAGCACGGGCTTTCCGGGAATGAATTTCAGGGTCTGCGGGTTCGGAGTGGCTTCCGTCTGGATAAACATGATGTCGTCTCCTCGAAGCCGCGGCGTTCGCGGCCATAGATCGAGCTTTTTTAGAATTGTTCCAGTAAATAAGATGCGCTTGGCGAATTGTCTAGCTTGGACGTCGGGCATCTCACAATGATTTATGGTAAGCGCCGTCGCATTCGAAGACGGCTCAGGCCAGCGCTATGATGTCGTCGAAGGCAAGGTTTCCAGGAACCACCGTAATCGGGATCGGAAAAGCACCGGCCCCCGTCCCGGCCGCGAGTGTCGAAACCAGCGGCCCCGGCCCCTTGGGGTCCGTGGAGGCCCCCAGCACCAGGATCGAAACATCCTCGTCCTCGGCGATCGTCTTCATGATCTCCTCGCCTTTGAGCCCCTCGCGGACGAGTTCTTCAACCAGGATATTCTCGAAGCCGACCTGATGAAGCTTGCGCTTGAGCAAACGGAACAGCGCCCGCGCCTTCAGCGTCTCTTCCTCGATCTGCACCTGCTTGACGCCCGCCCAATGCTGGAACTCCTGCGGCTCGATCACGTAGAGCATCGTGATCATTCCCGAAGAGCGCACGACACGCGCCGCCGCATAGTAGAGCGCGCGCTCGACCTCGGGGCTGTCGTCGATGACGAGCAGGAACTTGCGGGCATGCCCCGGCTCGAACGCACGCCGTTTTTTGAATTCGACCGTCATGGAGGCGATGCTGCCACGTGCCGCGCACGTTCACAACGGATGCGTAAGCGCGAAACGCTGGCCACCCTCACGAACGGATGAGCCCGACAATATCTTTGACGTCCGCCAGGATCGGAACCGCGATGGCGCGAGCCCGCGCCGAGCCGTCGGCCAGCACGCGGTCGATCTCCGCCGGATCGTCCATCAGGCGCACGATCTCGGCACGGATGGGCCCGAGCTTCTCGACCGCAACCTCGGTCAGCACGCGCTTGAGCCCCGTAAAGATGCTCGGACCCTCGCTCGCAGTATCCTGCAGCGCCTTCAGGCCCTCTTCTTTCGAGATCCCAGCCAGAGCGGCGTAAATGCCGACGAGATTGTCGATTTCTGGCCGCGCCTTCAGCGCTTCGATATCCGTAGGCGGCGCGGGCTCCATGTCCGTCTTCGCGCGCTTGATCTTGTCGGCGATCTTGTCCGTGTCATCCATCAGGTTGATGCGGCTCATGTCGGACGGCTCCGACTTCGACATCTTCTTCGTGCCGTCGCGCAGGCTCATCACGCGCGTGGCAGGACCCGTGATCACCGGCTCCGGCTGCGGGAAGAACACGCCGTCCTCATGTCCCGCGGCCACGATTTGCTCGCGGAAATCGTTGTTGAACTTCTGCGCGATATCGCGCGCCAGTTCGAGGTGCTGCTTCTGATCCTCGCCGACAGGCACGTGCGTCGCGCGATAGGCGAGAATGTCCGCCGCCATCAGGTTCGGATAGGCATATAGACCGACGGATGCGTTCTCGCGGTCCTTGCCCGCCTTCTCCTTGAACTGCGTCATGCGGTTGAGCCAGCCGAGGCGGGCCACGCAATTGAAGATCCACGCCAGCTCCGCGTGCGCAGACACCTGGCTCTGGTTGAACAGAATGCTCTTCTTGGGATCGAGACCGGACGCGATATAGGCCGCCGTCACCTGACGGATGGCGTGCCGAAGCTCCTTCGGCTCCTGCCACACCGTGATCGCATGAAGATCGACGACGCAGTAGATGCACTCGTGCGTCTCCTGCATCTGGATCCACTGCACCATCGCCCCGAGATAGTTGCCGAGGTGCAGGCTGCCGGTCGGCTGCATGCCGGAGAAAACGCGTTCCTTGATCGTCATAGTTCCTCGTCCCGCACCAATCGGCCGTCTCGGCGCGAGGTTATGGCCCGCGGCACGCCGTCGCGCAAGACGCTTACTGGCCCGCGATCAGCCCCGCCGCAGCGCTTTCCGCAATTGCCCGATCCTGAGCGCGCCAGTTGCCAGAACGGCCAGGGCGTACACGGCAAAACCCGCCGCGATCAGGCTTGCGAGGCCGCCCATGTGCGTCAGGAAGCTCCGATCGCGTCCAAACCAATCGGCAAGAAATTCCGCTGCAACGAAGAGAGCGACCCCCATCGCCGCACTTGCAAACGCGATCTTGGCGATGGAAAGGATCATCGGCCGGTCGAGCATAAAATGCCCCCGCTTGATCAGCGTGACCCAGAGGAGTGCCGCGTTGAGCCATCCGCCAATCGCCGTCGCCACCGCAATGCCGAGATGCGGCAGCCACCCCAGGCTGCGAAACCAGAAGAACAACGCAATCGAGCCCAGCGTATTCGCCGTCAGGCTGATGACGGCATATCGCATCGGCGTTTTCGTATCCTCGCGCGCAAAGTAGGCGGGCGAGAGAACCTTGATCAGCACGAACGCCGGCAGCCCCAGCGCGAACACGGCGAGAACGGCCGACGTGTTCGCCGTATCCGACGCCGTGAACGCCCCGCGCTCGAACAGCACCTGCACGATCTCGCCCGGCACCACGGCAAGCGCTACCGCCGCAGGCACCGTCAGCAGCATCGCGAATTCGAGCGCCCGGTTCTGGCTCTCGACCGCGCCGGTCTCGTTGCCCGCCCGGAGCTGACGCGCCACGTCCGGCAGCAGCACGACGCCGACAGCGATGCCGACGATGGCAAGCGGAAGCTCATACAGCCTGTCCGCGTAGAAAAGCTGCGAGACGGCGCCCGGCTGCATCGAGGCGATGATCGTGCCGATCATGATGTTGAGCTGCGTCACGCCTCCCGCGATCACACCGGGGATACCGAGCGTGACGAGGCGGCGCATTCCGGGCGTCATGCGCGGCCGGCGCAGCTTGAGCGAAAAGTTGTTGCGCCGCAGACCGTCGATCAGCAGCCAGAGCTGCAGCACGCCGGCAACGAACACCGCAATCGCCTGTACGATTCCGCCCTCAGGACTATCCAGATAGCCGAGCCAGTACGATACGAGAATGCCTGCGAGCAGCGTGCCGTTGAGCACGATGGACACCGCCGAGCTTTCGACGAACTTTCCGAACGTGTTGAGCACGCCCGAGAACAGGGCAACCAGCGACATGCAGAGCAGATACGGGAACGTGATCTGCGTCATCAGGACGGCGAGATCGAACTTCTCCGGTGTCGCGCTAAAGCCCGGCGCGAGCAGGTACATCAGCCACGGCATGGCAACGATGGCGACGATCGTGAGCGCCACCAGCACCGCCGCCAATCCTGCAAGTGCTTCTTCCGCAAAACTGCGCGCAGCGTCCCGCCCGTTGCCTTCGAGCTCCTTGGCGAACAATGGAATGAACGCGGAGTTGAACGCGCCCTCGCCGAACAGCCGCCGGAAGAGATTGGGAAACCGGAAGGCGACCGCGAACGCATCCGCCACCATGCCCGCACCGAACCCCCACGCGAAGGCGATGTCGCGCAGAAACCCGAGGACACGCGAGGCGAGGGTCAAGCCGCCGACGGTAGCGAAGGCGCGATAGAGCTTCATGAAACACCCCAAGGCGGGCGGAGACGACGCGCCAACCTTTAAAACGCCCAACCTTTAGAACGCAACGGAACCGTCGAAAAGGCTAAAGCGGCCCACCCGGTCCGAGGGAGCCGACGAAGAAGCTTGCGCCGAGCACGAACACGAGCGCGGCTCCGCCGATACCGATGCCGGACGTCACGAAGCCCGCTAAACGCCCGTCGCCACCGGCCATGCGCTTTGCAAGTTCACGCGAGCCGACGGCCAGCGCCGCCAGAACCGACACCGTGATCGCCGTGCCGAACGCCATCGCAAACGTTGCGAACACGCCCGCGAGCAGCAGTCCCTGGCTCAGCGCAAAAACGAGGATCAGGATGGCGCCCGTGCAAGGCCGGATCCCGACCGAGAATGCAATCGCCAGCGCCTTACTCCAGGACATCGGCCCCCTGAGCTGGGTGGGATCGGGGATATGGGCATGTCCGCAGGTCTCGCACGCCGCGTGAGCGTCCTGGGATTTGTGAGTGTGCTCGTGATCGTGGGCATGGCGATGCCCATGGTCGTGTCTGTGGTCATGCTCGTGATCGTGATCGTGCCCGCAGCACGACGCACCGTGCGTATGCGTATGCGCAGTGCTCGCTACAGCCTGCCGCTCGGAGCGGCGGCGCACGAGGGCCGCGATCTGGCTGTAGAGCAGCCACGCCCCGATCAGCGCGACGAACGCCCAACTGATCGTCTCGATCCAACCCTCCGCCGCGTTGATCTCCACACGCGTGGCGTTGAGCGCGACCGCCAGCAGCCCGACGATGGCTATAGCCGACAGCGCCTGGATGAAGGCCGCCAGGAACGACAGCAGAATTCCGCGCCGCACCGTCTCGTGATTGGCCAGCACATAGGACGAGATCACCGCCTTCCCGTGCCCAGGCCCGGCCGCATGCAGCACACCATAAGAGAACCCGATGAACGCCAGCAGCAGCGTCGCATCGAGCACGCTGCCGGATTTCATCTGGCGCACGGCGGCAGCCATCTCGCGGTTGAGCCGTTGCTGTTGCATGAGCAGCCAAGACCACGCATCGCGCAACACGCTCCGCTCCGCCGTTTGCGGCGACTGGCCCTGCGCCTGTCCCGGCACAGGGATGCCGAACGGCGACGGCCGCGTGTCCGACTGCGCAAGCGCACTCCAGGACACGGCGAGGCAGACGAAAAGCGCCCCGATGAGAGACTGAATTCGCATCATGATTTCTTGCAGCCGAGCGTAACGGTGCGCGCGTAACCGAGCCCCATGCCCTGGTTTGCATCGCCTGCCGAAAGAGCGCCTCCGAACGCATCGTTGAGGGCTTTGAACTCGATCAGTTCGTTTTCCGGCACGCCAATGCTGGCCTCGCATCCTTCGGGCGCGCCCGCACTCAGCTTCACCGGCTCGTTCTCCCTGAAGTCGAAGGCGATGAAGAAGCTTTCGTCGAACACCGAGAAGCTGAACCCTTGGGCGTCCGCCATAACGGGCTGATCGAGTGGAAGCGTAAAGTGCAGCGCAAGCTCGTCGTCCTTGTGCTCAAGGTAGTAATCGACCGGATCTTTGTGCGCGAGCCGCGTCTCGCCCAGCTTCGAATAGGTGAAGTATTGAAATTCCTTGAGGCCGTCGATGTTGACCTGCGCAAGCTCGGCAAGCTCTTCCCGCGAGTAAACGCCGTCGCCGTCGGCATCGAGCCCTTGGATCGCCATGGCGGCGTAAAGCTCGTCGAACACCCAACGGTGCCGGAGGCCAGAGATACGCCCGTCCTCGTAGACGACGGTCGTCTCGACCGTAACCCACACGTGAGGATGCGCCGCCGAGGGAGAAGCTCCGAGCAGAAACGCCAGCCCGAGCGCCAGCGCGCCAGCCGCCGCTGACCAGAATGAATGCACCTCAAGCCTCCTCGTGCGGTCAGAAAAACACCGGCATCGAATACCGACACTATGTTTAGCACATCTCCCCGCGCTTCAAGACGCGGGCACCCGCCTTACCGCGCAATACCGGCGATGAACGTCAAACCCAGCTAGGTGCCGGCCCGGGAGACGAGCCCTAGAATGGAGCAGAAGCAAGGCGGCCTTGCCTCTGTTGCGCCGAAATGGATGTTATAGTATCCGTTCCGATCTTAAGCCGTAAGGGAGCAGCCGTCCGTGATCGTCACCCCGCCAAACTCCGAAACGAGGCTCGCTCGTGCATCCCGCACGGCAACGGCCCTCGCCCTGCTCGTCGGCACGCTCCTGAGCGGAACCGCCGCCATCGCCGATGAGCTGAAAGTGACCGCGACCATCAAACCGATCCACGCGCTTGTCGCGCAGGTCATGGAAGGCGTCGGCGCGCCAAGCCTCCTCGTCCGGGGTGCGGCCTCGCCCCACACCTACGCGCTGAAACCATCCGACGCGCGCGCGCTGCACCAGGCCGACGTCTTTTTCCGCGTGTCCGAAACCGTCGAACCCTTCACGAGCAAGATTGTCGAAGCGCTCCCAGAAAGCGTGCGCGTCGTCACGCTGGCCGACTCGCCCGGCATCGAACTCCTCCCCATCCGCCGCGGGGAAACCTTCGAGGCGCACGATCACGACCACAGCCACGGGGCCGATCACAAACATGATCATCACGATCATGGAAAGAAGAAGCACGGCGGTCATGACCATAAGCACGGTCACGGGCACAAGCACGATCATGACCACGACCATAAGGCCGCCGACCACGCTCATCACGATCATGACCATGATCACGCCGAGCCGCACGCCCACGCGGCGCACGAAATCGACGGCCACGTCTGGCTCGACCCGCAAAACGCCCGCAAGATGCTGACCGAAATCGCGCGCGCACTCTCGGAGGCCGCACCCGATCATGCCGATACGTTTCGCGCCAATGCCAACCGCGCCGCCGCCGCTTTGGATACGCTCGAAGCCGAGATCGCACGCGATTTGGCGCCCGTAAAAGGCAAGCCCTACGTTGTCTTCCACGACGCCTATCAATATTTCGAGCGCCGGTTCGACCTTGCGCCGGTGGGCTCGATCACACTGAGCCCCGAGGTTCGCCCGTCCGCAAAGCGCCTGACCGAGATTCGCCAGCGGCTCGGAGCGCTGGAAGCGAGTTGCGTGTTCGCGGAACCGCAGTTCCAGCCGCGTCTCGTGGAGGCGGTCATCGAAGGGACGACCGCCCGCGCGGGCACCCTGGACCCGGAAGGCGCCCTGCTGGAACCCGGCCCGGCCGCCTACGAAACGCTCCTTCGCAATCTCACGTCCGGCCTCAAGGCCTGCCTCGCCCCGCAGAGCTGACACCAGCGCGCGCTCCGCGCGGATCGCGAGCGGCAAGACAATCTCCAAAAGAAAACGGGCGGCCACGCACTTCGCGGCCGCCCGTTTCGATTTCAAAGCTGAAGTGTGCGCCTTAGCGGACCGGCTCAAGTTCCGATGTCTCGACCGTCTGCGACGCGCGCGAGATCGCCCCGCCGCCGACGTTCCGGTTGTAGCGCGTGACCATGCCCTCTTCCGGACGAACCGGGTTCGCCTCATCCTCGGGAACGATGAAGAAGCCAGCCTTGCGCGGGCCCGGGCGGTCGCGGCTCGGGGCTTCAGACGTCCTCCGGGCCGGACGGGCCGCCGGACGCTGGTAGGCGCGACCGCGCGGACGAGCCCGCGTCTCGTTCGGCGCAGCAGCCGTCTGAACGCCGTCGGTCTTGAAGCGCTCCCAGGTCACCGTCACGGTCGTGCCGGTCGGCACGCGCGGATAAAGGTCCAGCACGTCCTCATTGAACATGCGGATGCAGCCTTTCGAAACCGCCTGACCGATCGTCCACGGCGCGTCGGTACCGTGAATGCGATAGAGGCTCGAACCGAGATAGAGCGCGCGCACGCCGAGCGGGTTCATCGGATGCCCGCCGGGCACCCAGCTCGGCAACCGGGGGTTTTCCTTGAGCATCGTGGGGGTCGGACGCCAATCGGGGTTCTCGCGCTTCGACGAAACCGTCGTGCGGCCTTCCCAGCGGCTCTGCTCGCGAGGGATCGCAATCGGATAGCTCAGCGCCGTGCCCGGCTTGGTGATCAGATAAAGGCGGCGATCGCCGAAGCTGACGATGATCTGCCCGGCCTTGTATTCGGGATTGAACGTGACCGTCTGCCGGCCGCCGCCAAATTCCGGCTCCCCGCCCCAGAGCAGATCCGCAAGCCCGCCGTTGCCGCCGGCCTGCGCGTGGGCCACGCCAGGAGATCCCGCCAGGGCGGCCACTGCGACCACCGCTGCAACGAACCCGCCGACTTTCGCCATCGACAACACCATGTACTCCAACTCCCGCTGAATAAGCCGCGTTACGCCAGGCCGGTTCCCTCTCCGGGCCATCGCAGCATGTTGGGCCAGATTTGATAACAGGACGTATAGCTGAGCCGAAAAAACCGCGGCAGAGCAGGGCAGTCACACCGGCCGTCTTATTCTCGACGCCAGCCCACTTGTTTGACGACCGATGCAGCCGTGCAACGCTTGCTGATTTGCTAAGCAGTTCCGGCAGTTGGCCCTCCGGTAGATCCTCTATGGGATAGAACCTGAGAGCGGGAATATTTGAGAACAAAAAAAGAACAAAATCGCCCGTCATAACGTTCTGGTGAGCGCGTCGCCGTCCCCCGGCTGCTCTAAATGCCTCAGTTGAATACCTGATGTTGCGTACCGATCGGATTCGCCTGCGTTGCGTCCCCAGTGCCGGTCGGAATGTTGCGTCCCAGTTGAGTTCGTTGCGTCTCGTTTGTGTTGCGTCTGCGTCCTGGTGTTGCCGTCGCCCTGTCTTCGCCGTGCCTCTCCCCTCATTCAGGAGGCCGCCTCCCCCGAAGGCTGCTTGCGTCCCCTCACCTTCGTGTCCCTTGGGTGCCGTCCGCGTACCCGTGATGCGTCGTGTCTGGACATGCCCCCGCGGCCGGAATGGATTCCCCCCATTCCGGCCGTTTTTTCGTCGCCCGAGCGCGGTCTCGCCGGTGACGCCCGCCCGCGTCTCTGCAATGACGGAGGTTCCAAGCGAACGTTCGCGCCTATAGAACGGGAATCGGAATTGGCGAGGCCGGAGAATGAGCTGATGGAGACTCGAGCAGTGAAATGGCGCCGATGAGAGGTTCCAAAGGAGCGGGAATCGCCGCGCTCATGCTCGCCCTCTGCGCCGCCCCGGCAGGCGTCCTGCACGCAGAGCACACCGTCCCGCGTCAGCAGCTCGAACCGGAAGCGCACACGGGGCGGACCGAAAAATCGGTCGCCCACGCCAAGAGCTACATGATTTCGACCGCGAATCGGCACGCGTCGGAGGCCGGACGCGAAATGCTGGCGGCAGGAGGTTCGGCGACGGACGCGGCCATAGCGGCGCAACTTATGCTCGGCTTGGTGGAGCCCCAGTCGTCGGGCCTTGGCGGGGGCGCGTTCCTCCTCCATTGGGACGAGACCGCGAAGAAACTCGCAGCTTACGACGGCCGTGAAACCGCCCCGGCGACCGCGCAGCCTGATCGCTTCATGAAGGACGGCGCGCCGATCTCCTGGCCCGCCGCAGCCCACTCCGGCCTCAGCATCGGCACACCGGGCCTCGTCCGTCTGCTTGAGCACACCCATAGAAAGCACGGCAAGTTGCCATGGGCCAAGCTGTTCGATCCGGCGATCCGGCTGGCACGCGATGGGTTCGAAGTCTCCCAGCGGCTCTACTTCATGCTGCGCTGGTTCGGGGCCGACATGTTCGCGCCCGCCGCGCGCACCTATTTCTTCGATTCGACCGGAAGTCCGCGCCCCATCGGCCATCGCCTGCGGAACCCCGATTACGCAGCCACACTCCAAGCATTGGCCGAACAGGGCGCGGAGGCATTTTACGCGGGCGCGATTGCAGACGCCGTCGTCACGGCCGCGCGCGAAGCCCCAAAGGCGGCAAGCGACCTCACCCGCGATGACCTCTCAAATTACCAGGTCGTGGAACGGGACCCGCTCTGCGCCGTCTATCGCGGCTACCGCATCTGTTCCATGGGCCCGCCCTCATCGGGCGGTCTCGCCGTCGTGCAAACCCTCAAGATGGTCGAGCGCTTCGATCTCGGACGCGGACCCGACGCCGCCGCGAACGTGCCGGCGATGCATCTCATCGCGGAGGCCGAGCGGCTGGCCTACGCCGACCGCGCCCGCTATGCCGCCGACCCGGCGTTCGTCCCGGTTCCCGTTTCCGGCCTGCTCGATCCCGGCTATCTCGACGCGCGAAGCGCGCTGATCGACCCGGATCGCGCCATGGAACGCGCCGAGCCGGGCGACCCGCCGGGTGCCGACCGCGCCGCTCTGGGCCTCGATCCCTCGCTCGATGCGACGGGAACGAGCCATCTTTCCGTGATCGACGCGGAGGGCCACACCGTCTCTCTCACGACCACAATCGAAGGCGCCTTCGGCTCGGGCGTGTACGCGGCAGGCTTCCTGCTCAACAACCAGTTGACCGACTTCTCCTTCCGCCCGTCCGACGCCGAAGGCCGTCCGATCGCCAACCGCGTCGAAGGCGGAAAACGGCCGCGGTCCACCATGGCCCCCATCGTCATGTTCGACGCCGACGGAAACCTGTTCGCCACACTCGGCTCGCCGGGCGGCGACCGCATCATTCTCTACGTCGTCAAAACCCTCATCGGCCTTGTCGACTGGGAACTGGACGCACAAGCCGCAATCGACCTCCCCAATTTCGGCAGCACCGGCGAGGCGATGCAGCTCGAATACGGCATGTCGGCCGTGTGGAAGGGGCTGATGCTGAAGAGCTATGGTCACAAAATCGCGCCCGACCTGATGAACTCCGGGCTTCATGCCATCGCACGCCGCACAGGCGGCCTCGAAGGCGCCGCCGATCCACGGCGCGAGGGAGTGGCCCTTGGCGACTGACGAGCCTCAACACGCGGCGCGGAAATCCGCTCGGACAATTACGGTTATCGGAGCGGGCATTTTCGGCGTATGGCAGGCGCTCACTCTGGCACGCGCGGGCCATCGGGTGCGCCTCGTCGAGCAAAGCGCGGAGCCTTTCACCGCGAGCGCGAGCCGCCTTGCAGGCGTCATGCTTTCGCCGGGTTGCGAAAGCGAAGCCGAGCCGCGCATCCGCACGCTCGGGTGGCAGGGGCTGGACCTGTGGCGTGCCACGTATCCTGGTCTCGTGAACAGCGGCAGCCTCGTCGTTGCCGCGCCTCGCGATCACGCCGAGTTCGCGCGCTTTGCAACCGCCACGGCACCGTCCCGAACGCTTGACTCAAAAGGCTTGGGCGCACTCGAACCGGATCTCTCGGGCCGCTTCGCATCCGCGCTCTACTTCCCGGACGAAGCGCATTTCGCGCCCGGCGCGGCGCTTCGCTTTCTCCTCGATGCCGCACGAAACGCGGGGGCCATCGTCGAGCTCGGCACGCACTGGACGCCGTCCGGCACGGACCGGGACGACATCGTCGTCGACTGCCGCGGCTACGCAGCCGCAAGCGCACTGCCCGATCTGCGCGGCGTGCGCGGCGAACGCCTCGTGATCCGCACCGACGAGATCCGCCTGTCCCGCCCCGTGCGTCTCCTGCATCCCCAGCACCCGCTCTACGTCGTTCCGTGGCCGGACGGCCACTTCCTGATCGGCGCAACCGTCATCGAGAGCGAGGATACGGGCCCCATCACCGTCCGATCCGCACTCGCCCTGCTCGGCGCGGCCTACACGCTCCACCCGGCCTTCGGCGAAGCAGCCATCGTCGAGACGGGCGCCGGCCTGCGCCCGGCATTCCCCGACAACATGCCGCGCGCCGAAATCCTGGACGCGGGCCGCCGGATCGTCGTGAACGGCGCCTTCCGCCACGGCTTCCTGCTCGCGCCCGTACTCGCAACCGCGGTGGCCGAATACCTTGCAACCGAAGCCCGACACGAGTTGCTGGTCGGCGCTTGATGCGTCTGCGGCGCAATCGCCCTCTTCCGAAAAGCCCGCTTTGATCGCGGACCAAAGGGCTCTAAAATCCGGCCATGTCGAACGAACCCAATTCGCCCCCGCACACCGGCACCGCCAACACATTCGGGTTCCGCACCGTCCCCGAAACCGAGCGGCAAGGCCTCGTCAACGCCGTCTTTTCGTCGGTGGCGTCGCGCTACGATCTGATGAACGACCTGATGTCGGGCGGCCTGCATCGGCTTTGGAAGGCCGACTTCGTGAGCATGATCGGCGCGCCGAAGACCGGGCGCGCCTTCCAGCTTTTGGACGTGGCAGGCGGCACCGGCGACATCGCCATTCGCTATGCCGAAGCCTCCGGCCCCAACGCCACGGCCGTGCTGTGCGACATCAGCCCCGAGATGCTGGCGGAAGGACAAACGAAGGTTGCGGCCAAAGGCCTCGATCATCGCATCCGCCTTACGCAGGGCAACGCCGAAGCGCTTCCCTTTCCGAACGGCACCTTCGACGCCTATACGATCGCGTTCGGTATTCGAAACGTCACGCACATCGAGCAGGCGCTTGCCGAAGCCCACCGCATCCTGAAGATCGGGGGCCGTTTTCTGTGCCTCGAATTCTCCGAGTGTCAGGTGCCGCTGCTCGACCGGCTCTACGACTTCCACTCGTTCGAAATCATCCCGCGCCTCGGCGCGATGACCGCAGGCTCGGCCGAGCCCTACCGCTATCTCGTCGAAAGCATCCGCCGCTTCCCGAACCAGGACGCGTTCGCGGACATGATCCGTGGCGCAGGCTTCGAGCGCGTCTCCGTGCGCAATCTCACGGGCGGCATCGCGGCGATCCACTCCGGCTGGAAAATTTGACCCTCGGCGAAGCTACACTTCGCCCCGGTCGACCCGGCGGGAAAATTCCGTTTGTCCGCCGGATGCCAGAATGCGCGCCTGCTCGATCCAGTTCTCTCGCTCGATACGGCCTTTGAAATCGAGCAACTGACTGATCCGATCGATGTCCTCTCCGGTCCAGTTCGCGACCTGCTCGTAGCTGATCACACCGAGCGAATGCAGCTTTTTCTCGATCAGCACCCCAATCCCGCGGATACGCTTGAGATCGTCCACGTCTCCCGTGACCGGCGTTCCGAACCCGCTTCCCGAACCTCGCAGCGCCTCGGAGCGCACCGACCGCAAGCCCGCGACCGCTTCGCTCCGGGGACCGGAGAAAGCCGCAGCCGGATCGGAGCCCTCCGTTTCGCCAGCCGCCGCTTCAGCGGATGGAGCATCGGCCTCGTCTTCGACGGCGACAGTGTCGTCCGTTTCGGATGCTGGCTCGGCCTCGACCTCGGATGGAATAGCGGCCACCACCGCGGCCGCAGCAGCCGCGCCGGCGAGCGGCGCGGAAACGCTTTCGATGGCGCTTGCGACACTCGAACCGCGCGTGAGGAATCGGGCCTGCTCGACCCAGTTCTCGCGACCGATACGCCCCGGGGCACCGAGCGCATCTTCGTAAAGGAAAATATCGTCCTCGGTCCAAGCGGCGATCTCGGTGAGTCGCGTCACCCCGTTTTCGCGCAGAACAGCTTCAGACTCGGGATCGATCCCGATGATGCGATGAAGCCGCTCGCCGTCGGCCGGCAAGGCCGCCTTCTCCGTAACGTCGGAGCCGCGCCCGCGCCCATAATCGGTGACGCCGCCGCTCGCGAGCACCTGGGCCTGACCGACCCAGTTCTCCTGCTCGATACGGCCCGGAACGACGCCGAGGCTTTGACTGAAGTGGGTGAGGTCCGAAGCCGACCACCCGCCGATCTCGGCAAAACGGGTTACGCCGAGGCGATTGAGCCGCCCCCTCAAACCCGCGTCGATGGAGCGAATGCGCGTGAGATCGTCGCCCTCGGTGGCGAGCACGGCTGGCGGCGTATCCGCATCGGGAAGCAGATCATCGACCTCGGAAACATCGGCCGTATCGTCCGCCGCTTCGCTGTTATCGTCGTTTGCCGCGATGTGTGCGCCAGCCGCAGCCGCGAGACCTGCGCCTGCGATTGCAATTTCTGTGTAGCTCGGCCCGTCGAATTTATCCGGCTCGGAACCCAGATCTGCAACGGCAGCGGGCTCGACCTGAGCCGCATCGTCGCGCGCTTCGCTCTCGTCCGGTCGCGCCGAGCGCGCGACCTCTGCAAAATCGGACGCATCGACGCCCGAAGGCTCTCCGGACGCGATTTCGGTGTACGTGTTGAGATCGGCGCCGTCGACATCGGCCCTGGTACCCGCAAAAGCGGCGGCGACCGCCGTATCGTCTGCCGAAGGTTCCTTCGCTTGCGAAGCGAGCCCCCCGGCCGCCGCGGCAGCGGCCGCACCGGCGGCCACGGCCAGCGCCACCTGCGTATAACTCTGCCCTGCGCTCGCCTCCTCGGGCTCGGACGCCGGGACAGGCTCTGGCTGAGGTGCGGCTTCGACAGCAGGTTCGGGCGCAGCCGCAACCGGCGCCGCCGGCGTCTCGGCAGGCGGAGCGGGAACATCGACAGGCTCGATCAACGGCGAAACGCGCACCGGCGGTCGCGGCTGGACTTCGATTACAGGCCCCGTAGCGGGCTGCAACGGCGCGGCCTCGTACCCGCCGGTCAGCGCGCGGCCGAAGCGGTCTGCGTCGCCAGCGTGGACCACCGCCTGAGAGGCTGGAGCGGCAGCGTAACCCGGCGATCCGCCAACGATGACGGGTTCCGGCTGTCGGCCGGCGAAAGCGCGGCGGACAAGGCAAGCGAGCGAGGCGCCGAGCAGAAAGGCCCCCAGCAGCAAGAGGAAAGTCTGCACCAGCAAAATCGTCATACGCCCCAACTCCCTTTCAAAGACCGCGCCGAGAGGCCCGGCTCAGTCTTCGACCCGACCGCAGCTGATCCATCCCACGACCAGCCCGATGGCGAACGCCGCCGCCAGATACCAGAACAATTTTACGACCAGGTATTCCATCTCACGCTCCCCCGGCTATGGCCCCGTCGCGGGCTCAATCAATAAACACCCTGAACTCGATACGCCGGTTCTTGGCCCGGCCCGCCTGCGTGTCGTTGGTGGCGACCGGCCGCTCCGCGGCATAACCGACCGAGGTCAGGCGCTCGGCGGGCACACCTGCTGCCACCAGACCGTCGACAACTGCTTGGGCACGCCGCTCCGAGAGCGGCTGGTTGCGCTCGGGGATACCCTCGGCATCGGTATGCCCCTCCACTTCGACGCGCGAACCCGGACACGAAACGATGATCTCCGCGAGACGGCCAATCGTGCGCGCGCTCTTGCGGTCGATCTCGTCACTCGCCCAGTCGAACAGGATAACGCCCCGTTGAGCAGCATCGGCGAGACGCTTCTCGCAGGCCTTCGTTTCCTCGGTCGTCTTACGGGCGGCGCGCTCGGCCTCTTCCCGCGCTTTCTTTGCGGCGGCAGCTTCAGCTTCCTGGCGCGCTTTATCGGCGGCCGCAGCGGCTTCGGCTTCTTGGCGAGCCGTCTCAGCCGCAGCCTCAGCCTGCCGACGCGCGGTCTCCTCAGCAGCAGCCGCTTCCGCCTCCTGGCGGGCTTTGTCGGCAGCCGCCTTTGCGGCCGCCTCCGCGCGAAGCCGATCGGCCTCCCGCGCCAGAGCCTCTAGGCGGGCCTTCTGCTCAGCATCCTCCTGGGCTTTCCGCTTCGCTGTCGCCTCGGCTTCGGCACGCAGTCGATCGGCCTCTCGGCCCAGCGCTTCGAGCCGGGCCTTCTGTTCGGCATCCTCTTGGGACGGCGCTACGGCGGCCGCACCCGCCTCCGCTTCCCGCTGGGCCTCAAGCGCCGCCTGCGTCGCTCGCTGCGCCCGTCGGGCAGCGGCCGCATCGGCCTCCTGCTTGGCTTTGATCTGGGCATCGGCGTCGGCCACATCGCGTGCGGCGATAGCCTCCTCGCGAGCGGCTTTCTCTTCGGCCGCTCTCTGAGCCTGCAACTCCGCGGCTTCCGCGTCGCGTTGCGCTTTCAGCGCAGCCTGCGTCATGTCGCGCGCGCGTTGCGCGGCGGCAGCTTCAGCCTCTCGGCGCGCTTTTTCCTCGGCTTCGCGAGCGGCAAGCTCGACCGCTGCCGCCTCCTTTGCCCGCAGCGCCTCGGCTTCCTCTTGGGCAACGCGCGCGGCCTCCGCCTCCTGGCGTGCCTTCAGCTCCGAAGCGTCCGCCTGCGCCTGACGCAAGGCTTCGCGCTCGGCATCCGCTTGACGGATCGCATCGACGCCCGCGTTTTCGATGGCCTTAGGCGCAACCCCGCGCGCGAACTCCCGCTCGGCACCCGGACCGACGCCGAACGAAGGGGTCGGCGCGCCGGCAAGATCCGTCTTGAGCTGAACGGTGCGAATACCCCAAACCGCGCGCACGGCATCGAGAGCAGCCTTGGCCTCGCCGTCCTTTTGGGCACGTCCTGTGATAATGGCATCGCGTCCGTTGAGACGCACGCTGGCCCAGGATTGGCCAGCCACGCTCAGCGCGTCTTCGGCGCGCGCCGTTAGATCGGTCTCGACGTTGGGGCGCTCACGAAAAAACGTCCCCCAGGTCAGCATGGCGATCGGAATAAGACCCCAAAGCCACCGCGAAGGATTGCACTTCATCCCCCCAAAGCCCCCTCATCAACGCGCGACACGATGCCAAGCCCGCAGAACCTTCGCCACCCCGAACCCGGTTCCCAGTTAGCCTTGGCGCAGCGCACTATAGACAAGCATTCCCGTGTTTCCAAGTTGGACCGCGGGATGAAGCGAGCACAAGTAACCCGCTCAAACCATTGCAGCCTCGATGGGCCGCCAGCTCCAAAATTAATCATGCGCTGCCCCCCGATTGGGCGTCTCGGCGGGGAAATGTCGCCCCTCGACCTTTTTACCCTTGCGAAGCGGCCTTGACGCGCTCCAATCTGACCCTCCGAGGAGAACCAGATCTCTCCGGGCCACCGAGACCAGCCACAAGGAATTCGAAACGCATGGCGGTCAGATTTTTGATCGTCGACGATCATCCCCTGTTTCGCGATGCCCTCGCCGTCGCGATCCAATCGGCCTATCCGGAGGCCGAGATCGTCGAAGCCTCCTCCATCTCCGCCGCCCGCGAGGTGCTCCAAAGCGGAGAACCTTTCGATCTCCTGCTGCTCGATCTCTCGATGCCGGGCACGCGCGGCTTCGATGGCCTGATCGAGTTGCGCGCCGCGCGCCCGAAGCAGCCGATCCTCGTGGTCTCCGCCCATGAAGACCCACGCATCATCCATGAGGCGATGACGTGCGGCGCGGCAGGCTACATCTCGAAGTCGGTCAAGAAGGCCGACCTTTCGGAAGCGATCCAGGACGTGATGGCCGGGCTCGTCGTGCTACCCAAGGGCTATGAGCCTCCGACCGCCGATGCGCCTTCCCGCGACACCGATCTCGCAGCCCGCGTTGCCTCCCTCACCCGCCAGCAACTGCGCGTGTTACAGATGGTGCGCCAGGGCAAGCTCAACAAACAGATCGCGCACGAGCTTGGCGTCGGCGAAACGACGGTCAAGGCGCACGTCTCAGAGATCATGCGCAAGCTCAACGTGGTCTCCCGCACGCAGGCGGTGATTGAAGTTGCCCGCCTCGATTATGATGCCATCCTGGCAACGGCGGTCGCCCGCGACGACAAGGATGGCGCGCGCTCCTAGTCCTGATGACGCATAAAGATGCGTCGGCATCTACCCAAGAAGATGCGTGATCAGCGCCCGAAGCTCGGCGGGCTTCACGGGCTTACGCAAGATTTCACACCCTGCGGCACCCACGGCATCCGACACTTCGGTTGAATGATCGGCCGTGATCACGACAGCCGGAATGGGAACGCCACGCACCTCGCGCAAGCGCGCGACCGCGGCAAGGCCCGACTGCCCATCGTCCAGATGGAAATCCGCCAGAACGATGTCAGGCGTGAACGCGGGCTCCGACCCGAGCAGCGTTTCGATCTCGTCGAGACCCGCGAAAAGACGCGATTCACAACCCCAACGGTCCAGCAGTGCACCCATGGCCTGGCGCACGGCAAGATCGTTGTCGATCACGAGCACTTTCAGCGCTCCCAGCCCATAAATGCGCGACGCGGCTTCCTGGCGTGCACCACCCGTCAGCACGCGCGCAACGACGGCGTCGGCTGGCGCGAGGGGAACGGAGACGGAAAAACGCGTGCCGCGACCGGGCTCCGAGCACAGCTCGATTTTGTGCCCCAGCGCCTCGATCATGCGCGAAATGATCGCGAGCCCGATCCCGAAACCTCCGCCATGCGACCGCTCGCCGGCCGCGCCGCGCTGGAACTCTTCGAAAATCTTGGACTGCTCGGCGGCCGCGATCCCAGGCCCGGTATCCCACACATCGATGCGCACCTCCCCGCCGCGCCGGCGCGCGGTGAGCAGAACGCGCCCCTCATCCGTATATTGTACGGCATTTGCGAGCAGATTTTGCAGGATCCGCCGCATCATGAGCGGATCGGAGATAACCGCGGCGTCCGGCGCGCGGATTGACAAAGCGATACCCTTCTCGCGCGCAATGGGGGCCATGTCGAGCAGGACCGATTGCAGGAGATCCTTGATGCCGACAGCCTGAAGCGACGGCCGGAACGCTCCGGATTCGAGCTTCGAGAGATCGAGGATGGTGCGGAGCAGTTCCTCGATCGTCGAGAGCGAATGATCGACCTGCCCGATCAGCCGCGCATAAGGAGAGACACCGCTCTCGGCGAGCGCCGAAAGCGAAAGGCGCGCAGCATGCAGCGGCTGCAAGAGATCGTGGCCGACGGCAGTGAAAAAGCGCGTCTTAAAGCGATTGGCGCGCTCGGCGGCATCGCGCGCGGTGCGCAACGCATCGTTCGTGCGTTCGAGCCGGTCGAGCGCCGCCTTGAGTTCGTCGGTACGCGCCCGCACCTGGGTTTCGAGCCCGATCGCAGTCTGGAACATGGAATAGGCGTTCGCCTGATAATCCATGGATCGCTCGACACGCTGCATGAGCGCCGCGTTGATTTTTGCGAGTTTGCGATTTTGCCGTTCAAGTTCGGCGATCGTCCTGTCACGGGCGTCCAAGTCGCGCACATCCGATCCCGACGGGTCTGCCACGGTTTGGTTTGGCTGTGTCACCCGGCACCTCGCCGCGCTCCGAAAGCGACACCCGTCAACGTCTGATTGAGGTGCATCGCGTTGAGCTGCTCGCCGTAAGTGTGAAAGCCCACGACACCGTAGCTCCTGTAAAGATCCTCCATCTTCCTGCGGATCTGCCGGTTCTGGGCATCGAGCCGCCTCAGGACGCAATCGAAGCCGAGCACCAGGTCGACGCCTCCGAGACTTCGATCCAGATCTGCGAGAGTTCTGGCGGTTGCGCTCAGCATATCCTCCGGCCGGGCCACCGTGAATACGAGACCTTCGTCTATGGCGCAAAAGAACGAGAGACTGCCATCCGGATTCATGTTGCGGATCGAGCGGCAATAATAGTCGCCACCGACTTTGACGACCAAAGGATAGGACGCGAAGCTGAAGGGCCCGAGGTCGTCCAGCATCAGCCCGATTGCGGACGCATATTCGCGTGCGGCAGGCTCGGCGTTGAGTTCGTGAACGGTCCGCGTCTCGGTATCCGCGGCCGTCACCACAAGCTTGATGTCCGTTGGTTCGAAATTCGAAGTTTTGAAGATGCGGAACGGAAAGTCGCTCTCGATCATCATCAGGATCGCCGCACGATCCAGCAAGCGGCCTTCGTGAATGAGCGACGTGCCGTCGAAGGAGAGCCCGTCGCCCGCCGAACCGCCGATGAGCTGCATGTCGCCGCATGCCCAATGCACGGCGGCAAGCAACGGCTCTTCCGCGTTGGAAAGCCCGTCTACCAGCATAACGCCGAACACGCGCTCCGCGATGGGACTGTCGCTGTTGAGGCCGACCTGCGCCTTGAGCCCACGCACGATCTCGCTTGCCCGCTCGACGCTGAACGCGCCCACATCCTCGATCACGCCGGTATGGATACGAAATCCATCGCGCGGAAACGCGATCAGAAGCACCCCGCTTTCCATGAGGCCCTCGGGGCCGATCCCACCCGCCGTCGAGCACCCGCTGACGGCGATCTGCGGAAACGCGTCTCCGAGCGCGGTTGCAAGCGCGGCTGCATCGTAGTCGGCCGAGAAAAACGCGATGATGTGCTGGAAATCGCCGGATAGCGCCGCCTTGAGCTCGGACACGGCCTCGCCGACAGCCGTAGCAGCGGTACTGGCGACCCCAATCCCACAGGCGGTCTCAGACGTCGATGCACGCCCCACGCTCGTCCTCCCTCGCACGCTCCTTGACGCAAGTCCCATTAGAGCGTGATTGTTTTTATAATCTTGGGACGGAAGCTGCCACAGGTCCGCCAAGCCGGCAAACGCCGAACGGATCTTGGGTAACCGATCAGAGCGAGGGAGGAAAATATGGACCTGAAAACCTACCGATTGACCGGAGCCTTTTTGGCCTCAACGTTGGCCGTCGCGGCCCTATCGCCAGCCGCGGCGGAGGAAGAACCCGATGGAGAAGCCCTCGTCAACGCGCTCAACGGCGTGTTCGGTGATCACAAAATGCGGGCGAGCCACGCGAAGGGCCACTGCATCACAGGAAGTTTTACGCCTGCCGAGGAGGCGCCCAGCCTCTCTGAGGCTGCGATCTTTTCTGTACCGTCCTCCGTCATCGGCCGCTTCTCGATCGGGGGCGGAAACCCCAAGGCCTCGGACGCGGCCAAGGGCGCACGGGGCCTCGCCTTCCGGTTAACCGCAGGAGACGGCGACAGCGCCGACTTCGTCACGCTCTCCGTCCCGATGTTTTTCGCGCGCACGCCCGCTCAGGTCGTAGGATTTCTCGAAGCGCGCTTCCCGGGAGAGGGTGGCAAGCCGAACCCGGAAAAGATCAAGGCGTTCGCCGACGCTAACCCAGAGACGACGCACCAGGGCGCATGGATTGCGAGCCATCCGGTCCCCGCGAGCTATGCGAGCACGAATTACTGGGCCATCCACGCCTATACGCTCACCAATGCCGAAGACACGACGACGACCGTCAAGCTCAAGCTCCTGCCGAAAGCTGGGGAAGTTGGGCTCACAGACGAGGAGGCCGCAGCCAAATCCGCAGACTTCTATAGCGAGGAGCTGAGATCGCGGCTCGCCAACGCGCCTGCCGAGTTCGAACTCGTGGCCATCATCGGTGAGGAAAGCGACCCGACCGACGATCCGACCGCGCGTTGGCCGGAGGAGGAGCGCCAGTCCGTGCCGCTCGGCACGCTGGAGATCGGCTCGCTCGAAGACGACGCAACGTGCGACGCGACGATGTTCGATCCGACGAACCTGCCCAAGGGCATCGCCGGGCCCGATAAGGATCAGATCTTCCCGGCCAGAACGCCGGCCTACGCCGTCTCGTTCTCGAAACGCGCCAACTGATCGGGCCGCCGCCCGCTATTCTATTCCGCGCCGAACCCGAAATTGGAGTAGACAAGCTCCAGTTTCGGATCGCGCGCGATGCTGGCGGGCGTCACGACCGTTTGTTCCAGGATCAGTTCGTAGCAAGCATCGAAGGTGCGGGCGCCTTCCGTCTTGCAGAGCGGATGCGATTTCCAGCGTTGCTGGATCAGCTTGCGCGCGGCAGGCGTCCGGATGTTGAGGTCGCCCATCCGCTCCACCGTGCCGACGTCGATGTTCGGCCCTTCCTTGAAGGCGGCATAGACAAGCTCGCTGCAATAGATCTGATCGCGCGTTTCATAGAAGTAGTGATCGTACGGGCGGCCCAGGTAATAGCGGGCGCGTTCGAGCGCTTGCTTCGCGTCGCCGTCATCCAGATCGCGGACACGCTTCACGGTCACGCGCCCGCCGCTGCCGTTGCCGATCCATTTGTCGAGCGGCACGACGCGCACCGGCCCGACGGCCTCGATCACCTGCGCGCGGCCTTTCGCGTCGATCTCGACGATCCCCATGTGCGTGTACTCGGTGCCGGACGCGAGCATGATCGCCTGCTGGGCGGCGTTGGTCGTGTTCTGGAACACGATGTCGCCGTTTTGTAGCGCCGGCAGCTCGGCATCTGCCGTGGCCGCGAAAAGACCGAATCCGGCAAGCGGCACGAGCGTAAGGAGAGCGAGGATTTTCTTCATGTCGGGATGCCGTGCCTCCGGGCAGGGTTGAGCGGAGCCGCGTAGGCGGCACCCAACACGTAGAATGACCGCGCCGGATGCTCAACAGCCCGATGGAAGCGAACGGGCCCCGTCCACGCCTATCGGGGCATTCCAATCGAAGGGGGCGCCCGCCTAATCCTCGCGAATGCCCTCGTGGATGCGGCGCGCAAGCCACAATGCCGGGAAAATCCCGAACACCGACCCGATCAGCCCAACGATGACCAGGCCCTGCACGCCGTAGGGCGCCATGGCCGGGATGGCGAGGGCGACGAACGCCGAGTTGATGGCGAAAGCGGGCCCCATCAGCGCAAAACAGAACGCGAGAAGCCCGCGAGGAACAGGAGGCGCCTCGACGTTGCCGGAAAGGTTACCGTGACGGTCCGACATCCTCACCTCCCAGAGCCAAACAGATAGAGCGCATAGGCCGCGGCCAGAAAAATCCCGATCACGAGATCGAACACGCGCATCCAGAACCGCGAAGCCGAAAGCCCGAGATACCGCGCCAAAATCACCCGCGCCTTGAGGCCGGCCAGCACCAGAACACCACCAGCCATCCAAGCCGACCCCTGCGTGCCGTTCGAGGCGATGAGAACGGTCCCGTAACTCAGAAGCAGCAGCGCCAGCCAGGCATGAACGAGTTCGCGCGTCGGCATGGCGTCACCTCAGCACGTAGACGATCGGAAAGAGCAGCACCCAGACGAGATCGACGAGGTGCCAGAAGGCCACCGCCGCTTCCATGTTGCGCACGCTGTCCGCCCACGCCACGACCGCGAGGAGCACGACCCCCGCCACGACATGCAGCGCATGAAATCCCGTGATCAGAAAATAGAACATGAAAAACGGGTTGGTATCGATACCGATCCCGAGCGACGCCTTGCTCGCATACTCGAACCCTTTGATGACGAGAAATACGATGCCAAGCCCGCCGGCCACGAACAGCCAGCGGCGCGCCACGTTACGAGACCCGGCTTCTCGCGCGCGCACGGCCGCTGCCGCACAGAGCCCGCTCGTCACGAGCACGAGCGTGTTGACGGCCGCCGCGGTTTGGTCGAGCAGCGCCTGACTGGCCGCAAACCCCGCAGGATCGCTCACGCGCACAGCGAGAAAAGCCATGAGCGCCGCGCCGAACACGAGGATCTCGCTCGCGATCAGCACCCACATCATGAGTTCGCCCGGAAGCTCCGAGAGAACGTCGGAGCTGGCCCTTTGTGGCCCCGTGCGTGTCCCGTGGTTCATCCGCTGACCAGGTGGCGATAGAGGTGCGGCAACGCCGCGACGAGTTTCTCTGGGTCCGGGATCACCACATATCCGCCCTTGCCAAAAATCCGGCTGAACGTCGCCTGCGATTTGGTATCGATGGTGACCCCGAACACCGACTGCCCCCGCCGCCGTGCCTCCCGCACCGCCATGTGCGTGTCTTCTATTCCGTATCGGCCTTCGTAATGGTCTGTGTCGTTCGGCTTTCCGTCGGTCAGAACAAGCAGCAGACGGCGCTGCCGCGGCCGCTCCGCGAGCTGGGTGGAGACATGCCGGATGGCCGTGCCGAGCCGCGTGTAATATCCCGGCCGAAGCCCTGCAATGCGGGCTTCGATGGCCGAGCTCATCGGCTCGTCGAAACTCTTGTAGCTATGAAGAAACACGCGATCGCGCCGCAACGAGGAGAACGTGTCGATGGCCGTATCGTCGCCGCAGGCGTCGAGCCCCCACGCCAGCGCGATCAGCGCTTCGCGCGCAATATCGATGACCTGCCGCCCAGCCACATAGGCTTCCGTCGAACGTGACGCATCGAGCAGGATGGAGACGGCAAGATCGCGTTCCTGAGTACGCGTTGCGAGATAGACGCGGTCGGAATGCTCGCCCGTCGTCACGAGATCGACGCGTGCTTCCACCGCGGCCTCGATATCGATGTCGTGCCCTTCGACCTGTCGCGTAAGCTGCACACGCTTCGGCCGAAGCGTCTCGAATTGCCGGCGCACACTACGAATCCGCCGGCGTGAGCGCGCATCGTCCAGCGTCTCGACCACCTCCCCCTCGCGAGCGGGCGGCGGCGTCGCCTTGCCCGCGAGCACGCGGCAATAATCCGGTAGATACGTTTTCCGCCTGTGATCCCATTCCGGATAGACGTGTTGCCCCGCAAGCTGCTCGAACTCGACGTCTTCCGGCGAGAGATCGAGGTGCAATCTCAAGCGTGTCTTCGCACGCTGCGGAACATTCGCAAGGCCGATTTCGTCCTGGTCGTCCGTGGCCTTGCGCGCGTTCTCTTCGTCGTCGTCGTCGATGCGGCGATTGATGTTGAGAAGCTCCGCCCACGAAAGAATGGCCTCGAATTTGTGCAGGATGAGGCTGTCCTTACGCGTGGCCTGATCCGACGGCTTGCGCGTGCCTTTGAACGTGCCGGGCTCCGCGTTGGGAGGCGTATCGCCCTCCTCGTGCGGCCCGTCCTCGCGAACGGGCTGCACCCGCTGGGCCAACGGCCGCAGATCCGGCCAAAGCTGGACGGGAAGAAACGGCTTGTATCCTCTGGGCGCAACGAATGCGGAAAGATCTTCGGCCTGGCTTCGCACCGCAGCCGAAATCGTCGCGGCCAGAGCGTTCTTCGGAGGCCCGGCGCCGAGCAGATGCTGAATAGCCAGCTCGACCGCGGTCTCCACCTCAGGGAGACGCCGCTCGGGACGGCACGCGCGGATCTCGACGGCAAGTGCGGCGTAAGCCCGCTTGAGGCCCGGACATTCCCCAAGCGTATCGCGCGTCATCCGTTGCGCCGCCTGTAGCGCACGGATATCGGCCCGAAGTGGGTCGGTTTCTGCAGCTGGACAATGCGAAAACACCGTAGAAGCCGCGAGCCAGACATAGAGGGCGACGTTTGCCTCGCGCTCGGCGAACACCGAAATGCGCTCCGGAAGACGCAGCGTTTCGCCGTCGAAGCTCGTGACGGCGAGCCGCTCGGCACCCTGCCCCATCGCGCGCTGCCACGACAGACGATGCGGAGAGACCTCGGGCTTCGCGACCTTTATCTCGACGTCGCGCGCGCCGCCGAGACCCCGAAAGAGAACGCCAAGCCGTCCCCGTGTTTCTTCGAGCGTCGCCGCCGCATCTTCGAACGCGCCCGGAGCGTCGAGCGTCTGGACAAACGAATGCCACAGCTTGCCGACGCTTTCCTCCGGCTCCCAAGGCTCGAAGTCGATTGCGGCCATGCCGACACGCCTACCCGTAGACCGTTGCGACGAGATCGCGAAGCCCCTGCTTGATGTCCGCATCGTCGCTCAGCGGCTCGATCAGAGCCGCCTCGACCGCGCGCGGAATAGGCATTCCACCTTGAATGAGGCTCGCGCAATAGACGACGAGGCGCGTCGAAACGCCTTCCTCAAGATCCTGCCCCTTAAGCGCCCGGAGCTTTCCGGCCAATCGCACGAGTGGCGCGACGCGATCAGTCCCGAGACCGCTTTCCGCAACGACGATCTCGACTTCCTGCGCGGCGGCCGGAAAGTCGAAATCAACGGCGAGGAAGCGCTGGCGCGTCGAGGGCTTGAGCGACTTCAGAATGTTCTGGTAGCCGGGGTTGTAGGAGGCGACGAGCATGAACTGCGGCCCCGCCTCAAGCACTTCGCCGGTTCGCTCGATCGGCAACATGCGCCGGTCGTCGGTCAACGGATGCAGCACGACGGCGACGTCTTTGCGCGCTTCCACCACCTCGTCGAGATAACAGATCGCGCCTTCCCGCACGGCGCGCGTCAGGGGGCCGTCGACCCATTCGGTCTCGCCGCCCTTGAGCAGGAAGCGGCCGATGAGATCCGCGGCCGAAAGGTCGTCGTGGCAAGCAACCGTATAGAGCGGCCGGCCGAGGCTCGCTGCCATATGGGCGACGAAGCGGGTTTTTCCGCACCCCGTCGGCCCTTTGAGAAGCAGCGGCATCTGGTTGTTGTACGCTGCGCGAAAGATCTCGCACTCGTCTCCTTGCGAGAGATAGAAGGGGACCGAAGTCCCCTCCTCCGACAGTTGAACAGCCTGCATCGCGATTTACTCCGCTGCCGAGAGCTGCTGCTTTGCGAGCGGGCCGGGCTCGACCACCTCACGGCGCGGCAGCAGGATTGCGACCACGAAGAGGATGGCGCCCAGAACCACGGCCACGCCCGCTCCGAAGCGCATGTAGTGGAACAGGATGATCTGATCCTGCACTTCCATGTAGTACTGCCCCATGACGCGCTGGAGATGCGTCTGGATGGTGCCAGCGAACGTCAGCACGAAGGTCATGAAGCACATGCCGCCCGCCATCAGCCAGAAGCTCACCATGTTGAGCACCTGGTTGTAAGGGTCGCGGTTGCGCAGCATCGGGAAGGCATAGGTGAAGATGGCGAGGTTAAGCGCAACGTAAGCGCCGAAGAACGCCAGATGCCCATGCGCCGCCGTGATCTGCGTACCGTGCGTGTAGAAGTTCACGCCGTGCAGCGTATGCAGGAAGCCCCACACGCCGGCACCGAAGAACGCAAGCACCGCACAGCCGAGAGACCACAGGAGCGCCGCCTTGTTCGGATGCTCACGCCGCCCCTTCCACACCATGACGAAGGCGAACACCACCATCAGGAAGAACGGAACGACCTCGAACGACGAGAAGATCGAGCCGATCCACTGCCAGTAAGCCGGCGCACCGATCCAGTAGTAGTGGTGGCCCGTGCCGAGAATGCCCGAGAACAGCGCCGTGCCGACGATGACATAAAGCCACTTCTCGACGATCTCCCGATCCACTCCAGTGAGCTTCAGCATGAGATAGGCGAGAATGGACGCCATGATCAGCTCCCACACGCCCTCGACCCACAGATGCACGACGTACCACCAGTACATCTTGTCGAGGCTGAGGTTATGCGGGTTGTAGAAGGCGAACAGGAACAGCAGCGCCAGTCCCCAAAGGCCGATGATCAGCACGCTCGAAATCGCTGTCTTCTTGCCGGAGAGAACCGTCATCGAGATGTTGTAGAGGAACATCAGCGCAGCCACGACGATACCGATTTTGACCCAAAGCGGCTGCTCCAGGAACTCGCGACCGTCCTTGCCGAGCAGGATGTTGTCGTGGAACAGATCGAACACGTAGGTGACGACTGCGCCAAGCGTGCCGATCAGGAGGATCGCAAGCTGCCAGTAGGCGATCTTCGGCGAATAAATCTCACGCTCGGATTCCTCGGGAATGATGAAGTAAGCGGCTCCGAAGAAGCCGAGCAGGAGCCATACGATCAGAGCGTTCGTATGCAGCATGCGCACGATGTTGAAGGGCAGGATCTCGGACAGAGTATTTGGCGAGATGTAAATCCATCCGGCCAACAGCCCGCCCGAGACCTGAACGATAAACAGCGCGATGGCCGCAAGAAAGTAAGCGTAGGCGATCTTCTGTGTTTGATATTTCATCGTCGTATTCTCCGTGCGTCCGCGATCAGCCGGCGTCGTTCGGGGGCCAGCCCTGTCTGTCGGTCTTGTCTGCCCAGATCAGAAAATCGGAAAGCGCCCGGATGTCCTCGTCGGAGAGGTGGAAACGCGGCATCTGCCGGCGGCCCGGGATGCCCGTAGGCTGCGCTTCGATCCACCCCTTGAGCGCCTGGAAGGCGTCGTCGGGAGAATCGAGCACGCCCCAGCGCGTCATGACGTTACCGACCTCAGGGGCGAAATAAGCGCCCTCTCCGTGAAGCGTATGGCAGTTGATGCAAGCGTTGATCTCCCACACGCGCTTGCCGCGCGCGACGGAGTCCGTCAGCGGCATCGATGCCGTCGATTTTGTTACGATGTAGTAGTGACTGTGCGCCGTAAGGCCCACGAAGATCAAAATAAAGAAGAGCGACCCGCCGTAGAAGATGTTGCGGGCCATCGTTTTCGTCATAACTTCGCGCATGTCTGCGTGCCTCCCACCGAGGGACATGGATGACGAACCTTGGCGTCAACCTGCACGAGCACTCTTGCTTTTCGTCAAGAGTGCGGGGGATTTCCACGCCCTCGCACAGGCCCGGCTAGAGACAAATTGTCAGCGGGACGACAGCTTCATATGCACGCGCGGCGTCGTCAGGATGGGCGCATAGACGAACGCAAAAAGCAGGAAGGAGGCCGCCCACGCGAGACCCGCCGCCAAAAGTATCGGCGAATAGGACTGAGCCGGAAGCAGCGGCGCAATCACGCGCAGCAGGGCCGCGAGCGTCACCAGATGATAGGTCGCAACGATCGCGGGCGGCGCAACGAGCCGGCGCCCCGTATGCCCCAGAGAGGCCCGGCTCATCACAGCCAGGATCATCGTCCCGATGGCGCCCGTTCCGAACGCGTGCGAGACGACAGCAGCCGGAATCTCGTTCGTGAAGGCCGAGAGTGCGGCCAGCAGCAAACCGATCACGATCCACGCATAACCGAGATGCAGCACCCAGACGATGGGCTCGGCGCGCGTCGCAAAGCCCCGCCAGAGCACGAGCCGCCCACCGTTCGCAATAGCCGCAACCAGTGCCGCTGAGCCGACCAACGCCCAACCGGCAGCCAGAGTATCGAAGAGGACGAAGACCACCAGAGAGACGAGCGCCGTCATATCCAGCCAGAGAATGCGGCGCGGCATCGGAACGGGCGGCCGTTGCCCGTTCAGCCAGTTGTGGGTGAAAGCGGGAATGATACGCCCGCCGATGACGGCAATCATCACGATGACGATCAGCATGGCAGGCCGAATGGCGGCCATGGGATCGACGTCCAGATAGCCCCCGTTTCCAAGGTGCGAAACGATGTTGCAGATCATCATGGCCACGATCATGGCGAGGAAGACCAGATTGCGCGCCGCCGGACGGGTGAACAGCTGCAGCGCGGCGAAACCGCCGAGGAGCGGAAGAAAAGCACCATCCGCGATCATCACCAGCGGATAGGGAACGAGGGCCGAAAGCCCCATCGCGAGGCGTCCCAACAGCCAGACGGCGAAAAGCACGACGAGCGGTGTCCCCGAAAGCGGAAGCGCGCCCGTCCAATTCGGCACCGCCGTCAGCAGAAACCCGCCGATCGCCGCGGTGGCAAAGCCGAACACGATCTCATGCGCGTGCCACGCAAACGGCGATCCCGCGATAGGGAGCCAGCCCTGCGGCCAACCGAGCGCGACCGAGGCGATCCAGCCGAGCCAAAGCAGCATCGCGAACACGGCGTAGACGGCCGCACCGAGAAAAAATGGCCTGAAGCCGTAGGAAAAAAAAGCATCGAAGCTGGGCCGCGCCTCAGGTGGCGGCAGGCTGGACGTGGAATAGCGGACGGAGGATGGCATGATCTGTTCGCGCATATGCGGCCGCCCGAGGGGCTGCCCATCGCGCGTCTCCCTGCTCTCGCGGGTCCAATATGTCGCACTGTAGATCTTGCCGAAGCGGCGCCGCTTAACCGCGGTCAACCCGGATGCAGGGTGCGCATCCCCCGCGCGCTTAGAACCCTTCCTCTCCGCGGTCGCTCGACTCGACGAACTTCGCGAGCAGCGCCACGTCCACAATCGAGATCTGCTCGCGATCGACGCTGACGCCGAGCGGACGCAGCTTCGCGAGCGCCCGCGACAGGCTTTCGGGCTTCATGCCGAGCCGGTTGGCGAGCAGCGCCTTCTCGTACGGAAGCTCGATTGCAGCCCCGCCTTCTCGCACCGGCGAAAGGCGCACCAGGAACTCCGCCACGCGCTGCGGCGCAGACAGGAGTTTGATGTGCTCGATCTGCTCGACCAGCGCCTTCAGGTGATAGGATGCCGACGCCAGCATCGAGAGCGCAAGCTCGGGCTGATCGAGAATGCGCTGGCGCAGCCGCTGCCCGTCCACGCGCACGAGCCGCGCATCCGTCACCACTTCCGCGCTTACGGGATAGCGCCCGCCGAGAAACATCGCAGCCTCCGCAAACGTCTCTCCGCGCCGGTAGACGCCGACCACCGCTTCGTTGCCGTCGGGCGTGACGCGGTAGAGCTTCACCCAGCCGCCGAGCACGACGAAGAAGGCGTCCGCCGCCTCGCCCTGCTGAAACAGCGTGTGCCCCTTCTGGTAGACGCTGATGGGCTGGTTGCCGACGAGCGATTGCGCGACCTCCTGCGACACAGCGCCGAGAAGAGGCGTCGAACGCACGATCCGCCAGTCTGAAGCATCCATTGTCGTTCTGTCCGGAGAGGCAGGGTGCGATCCGCTATGCGGGGGCGCACGGGGAAAACCGCGAGAGCACATCAATAGCCCGCGCTTGACCCCGGTCAAGGGCCGCCCATCGGAGACGCGCAACGAGGGGCGGTCGAAAATCCTTGACATCGCTCAAGATCGCAAAGGCCCCTGCCGTTCATACTCGAATACGTCACACATCGGATCGAGCATTATGACGCGCGCCAGGGAAAGCCGCATCCGTCGATCCTGAGCCCAACGAGGCGGAGGATTGCCGACCATGCGCGTTCCCATTCTTCAGCGAACCGTAGGCCCCGACGCAGGCCCGTCTCTCCCGACAACACCGGTCTGGGCAAAAAGCGGCCTCGTCGAACGGATGTCGTCCATCGCGACCGCCTTTCTTCTCGCTGCGATGGCCGTGAACGGCGTCTTGTCCGCCGCACCGGGCGGGGAGGATGTGAGAGAGGCGCAAACACATGGGAAAGCCTTATCGTCCATTCCGGCACATGGTGGAGCAGCAGAGCGCGAAACGTTGATCGCCGGCTACCTCGCGCAGCCATTTTATCATCGCAGCGACGTCCACCTAACCCGGCCCGACGGTACGGACTTGATGGCCAAGGGGTTGGGCTGGGACGGCGACGCGCTCAAATTTCCCATCGATGGAGGCGTCCGCGCCGTCACCGGACCCCACACGTTCGGGTTCATGATCGATTTTCTGCACAACAAAGCCGTGTCTCGGCTCGGCAGAGGCGCGCACGGCCGCCGCATTCCGAACCCTGTGATCGATGAGGTCGACCTCGAAGGAACGATAAAGGGCAATCCGGCACCGTCCCGCGCGAAGCTGACCGACGTCTTCACGCGCCTCGAATTCACGCACGGTCACAATGTTCTGCTGTTCACACCCATCATGCGGTTGGCCGCCGTCACGCCTCAGATCCGGCCGTATATCGGAATCGGCGGAGGCTTCGCGCTTCCTCATGTGGAGGTGTGGTTCCCGGGCGAGGAAGAAAGCCGCCGCACGAACGAATACCAATTCGCCGGTCCCGCCGCGCAACTGCTCGCCGGCATCGAATTCCGCTCGGGCAACATGTCCTACTTCGTCGAGTACAAGTTTACCTGGGCGCACATTTCGGCAGCTCTGTCCGAAACGCAGTCCTGGCGCAACTTCGACATGCCAGGTGATCTCCTGCGCCAACTGGGACGGTGGTGGCGCGGGGAAACGGATCGCCTCGGAGGCGTCCGCACGACACTGGCGGCCCACCAGGTCGTGGGCGGCGCGGGCTACTGGTTAAAACGGGCGCCCGCCACCCCCGCACCCTGACGCGAAAGGCTCAGGCCGCGTGCTCAATCGGGAGACAAACCCGTCCACGCGGCAGCCTGCGCGGGCATGTCGAGCCGCAAGAGATCGATCGCGCGCCGAGCGATCTGCTCGATGACATCATCGACCGAAGCGGGCGCGAGATAGAAGGCGGGTACGGCCGGCGCGACGATGGCGCCATACTCCGTCACCGCCGCCATCGCACGCAAATGTCCGAGATGGAGCGGACTTTCCCGCACCACGAGCACAAGCCTGCGCCGCTCCTTCAGATGCACGTCGGCCGCGCGCGTGAGCAAAGTGTCGGAAAGTCCGGCCGCGATCGCGGCCGTCGTCCGCATCGAGCACGGCGCGACGATCATACCGGCCGTCTCGAACGATCCGCTCGCGATCACAGCACCGATGTCGCTCACCGCATGACGATGCGCCGCCAGCGCTTCGAGCGCACCGAGCGCATTCGGCCCGACTTCATGGGCAAGCGTTCGCTCCGCGGCTTGCGAGACGACGAGATGCAGATCCACATCCGGTTTGGCGGCAAGAAGCGCGGCGATGCTGAGAGCGACGCCGCCGCCCGACGCACCGCTGACCCCGAGAACGACGCGCTTGGGAGAGGTCATGGGCGTGCTCCGGGCTTCACATCGCCAAGCCCCAGCGCCGGCCACATCGCATCCACGCGCGCAACGACATCGGGGTCCATGGCGAGCGTGCGGCCCCATTCCCGATCCGTCTCGGTTCCGATCTTCGTCGTCGCATCGATGCCAAGCTTCCCGCCGAGCCCGGATATGGGCGACGCGAAGTCCAGATAGTCGATCGGTGTGCGATCGATCGTCATCAGATCGCGAGACGGATCCATCCGCGTCGAGAGCGCCCAGGCGATATCGTCCCAGCGCCTCACATCGATATCCTCGTCGACGACAATGACGATCTTTGTGTAGGAAAACTGCATCAAGAGCCCCCACAGCGCCATCATCACGCGCCGCGCCTGACCCGGATAGCGCTTCCGGATCGAAACGACCGCCATGCGGTAAGAGCACGCCTCGGGCGGCAACCAGCAATCGACAACCTCAGGTATCTCACGCCGCAGGATCGGGACGAACAGCGTATTGAGCACCTCCCCGATCACCGACGGCTCATCCGGCGGGCGCCCCGTGTAGGTCGAGAGATAGATCGGATCGGCGCGCGTGGTGATCGCCGTGACGCGAAACGATGGGAACCGCTCCACCGCGTTGTAGTAACCCGTGTGATCTCCGAACGGTCCTTCGGGCGCAGTCTCGTGAGCCGAAACGAATCCCTCGATCACGATCTCCGCATCCGCCGGAACCATCATCGGTACGGTCACGCACCGTGCGAGCCTCGGCCGTTCCCCCCGAAGGAGACCGGAGAAGCGCAGCTCCGAAAGGTTTTCCGGCAGCGGCAGCACGGCGGAAAGAATGGTCGCAGGATCGGCACCGATCACGACCGCGACAGGCATATCGCGCCCTTGATCGATCCACGCCCGATGATGCGCCGCCCCGCCGCGATGCGCGAGCCACCTCATAATGGCGCGGTCGCGGCCGAGCACCTGCATACGATAGACGCCCATATTGTAGCGGGAAACAGCTTCGTCGTCCGGCGGGCGCGTCAGCACGAGCGGCCATGTCATGAGCGGCGCGGGCTCGCCGGTCCAGCACGTCTGGACCGGAAGCCTGTCGAGCGCGATGTCCGCGCCGGTGAACACACGCTGCTGCACGGCAGGCTGTCTCACGAAGGCGGGCGCCATGGAGAGCGCCGCCTTGATCAACGGCCACCGCTCCAGCGCGTCGCGGATGCCATTGATCGGCTCGGGCTCCCGCAGCGCGGCGAGCAGCGCACCGAGCTCGGAGACTCGCCGATAGTCGACGCCGAAGCCGGAAGCGACTCGTGCACCCGTTCCAAACAGATTGGTGAGGACAGGAACCTGCGATGGCGTGCCGTCGCCGAGGATCGGGCGCTCGAACAACAGGGCCGGCCCGCCCTCCGCAAGAACGCGCCTGTGCACCTCCGTCATGTCATGCACGACAGAAACCGGCTCCCGCACGCGCGTCATCGAGCCCCCGGCATCGAGGTGGCAAAGAAAGGCGCGAAGGTCGCGAAATGTCGGCAGATCCCGCATGCCTCATGCACTAAGCGCCCGTGCCTCGGCGCAACTTAACCTCGGTCAAGATCCGCATTTGCGACACAGCTAGATTCGGAACGCTTGTCGCGCTGGTCTCGACGAGATCGCAGACCGGGGGACGCCTGAGGAGGCGGGTTTCTCCTGGATGTTCGGAAGAACCGCGCCCCGCGCGGCAAGCAACCGTCAGCAAGCCTGCATCGCGTATCGAGCATCACGCGCATCTGCGGATCGGATGTCCAGGCTCCAGAACGGCGGAAAAGAGGAAGCCATGGCATCGGCTGCATCGCAACGGATTGTCCGCGTCCCCAGCGCAGTCGCACGCCTCCTCGATCCGTTGCCGGTGGCTCCTTTGGAAATTGCCCTCAGGCACTTGCTCGCAGGAATTCTCGCGCGTCATCCCGCGCTCGTCGACAGGATCGGCGCCGACAAACCCCGTCGCATCGCCATCGCTCCAACCGACGTGCCGTTTGTCATCGTCTTGCAAACGGGGAACGCAAGCATCGCGCTCAAGATCGAGCGAGCACGCAGTCTCCCTTCCGTCGACGCCACCATTTCCGGCCCGCTGTTCGCGCTTATGGGGCTCGTGGACGGCGCATTCGACGGCGATGCCCTGTTCTTCTCGCGCGACCTTTCGATTGAGGGAGACATGGAGGCGGTCCTGGCCCTGCGCAACGCCATCGACGACGCCGACATCGATCTCTTGAGCGAAGCGGCCGCGTCGATGGGCCGGCCCGCCGTGCCGCTCGCACTCGCCGGCCGCCGCATCGCGACGGCGCTTGCCCGCATCATGGGAGAGAGCGCAGCGGATCGCAGGGAGGAAGCCCAGTGACGGCGACGAAAAGAAGACCTCTCGAACTCGTCTGCCCTGCCGGAACGCCATCCGCCCTGCGCACCGCCATCGAAGCTGGCGCCGACGCCGTCTACTGCGGCTTTCGCGACGAGACGAACGCCCGGAATTTTCCCGGCCTCAACTTCAGCCGCGAGGAGATGGGGGCTGCCGTCGCCTACGCGCGCAGCCGCGGCGCAAAGCTCCTCATAGCCATCAACACATATGCACGCGCAGGAGATCCCGGCCCCTGGCGCCACGCCGTCGACGATGCCGCCGCGCTTGGCGCACATGCCGTGATCCTGGCCGACCTCGGGCTTTTGGATTACGCGGCAAAGCACCATTCAAATCTGAGGCTCCATCTTTCGGTGCAAGCCGCAGCGGCCAGCGCGGATGCCATAAATTTCTACGTAGACACCTTCGGCGTGAAGCGCGCCGTCCTGCCTCGCGTCCTCACGATCGATGAAATCGCCGCCGTCACGCGTCACGCACGCTGCGAGACCGAGACATTCGCGTTCGGCGGCCTCTGCGTGATGACCGAGGGGCGCTGTTCGTTGTCGTCGTACGCCACCGGAAAATCGCCGAACATGAACGGCGTCTGCTCACCGGCTAGCCACGTGAGCTATCGCAACGACGATGGAACGCTCGTATCGCGGCTCGGAGACTTCACCATCGACCGCTCCGCTCCGGATCAGCCGGTCGGCTATCCCACGCTTTGCAAGGGACGCTTCAAGACGGCAATCGGAGAAGGGCATCTCTTCGAGGAGCCGGTAAGCCTCGACGTCAGAACGCTCCTGCCCGCGCTCGCAGCAGCCGGCGTAACCGCGATCAAGATCGAAGGCCGGCAACGCAGCCGCGCCTACATCAAGGCCGTCGTCAGCGCGTTTCGAAGGTCGGTGGACGCACTGGAAACGGCGGGCCCGCTGCCTCTCGATTCGCTTGCCCCCCTCACGGAAGGGCAGAACGTCACCGGCGGCGCTTACGAGAAGACGTGGCGATGAGCGAAACGCAACACATGTCGCTGACGCTCGGCCCGGTTCTCTTCAACTGGCCGGCCGATCATTGGCGCGACTTCTACGCGCGGATTGCCGACGAGGCGCCCGTCGATACCGTTTGCGTGGGCGAGGTTGTGTGCTCGAAGCGCCAGCCGTTTTTTTCGGACGTGCTTCCCGAAGTGATCGAGCGCCTTGAGCGCGGCGGGAAAACTGTGATCTTGAGCTCCCTCGCGCTCCCTACGCTACAGCGGGAACTCCGCTACGGCGCAACGCTTGCGGAAGCCTCGCAGATGGTGGAGGCCAACGACGTCTCCATCCTTCCCCACCTCGCGGGCCGTCCACACGCCATCGGCCCCCTCATCAACGTGTACAACGAAGCCGCCGCTCGGTTTCTTGCCGAAAGGGGTGCGGCCCGCATTGCCCTGCCGCCGGAGCTTCCCACGTCGTCGATCGCAGCCATCGCCGCGGCCGTACCGCAGGCGACTGTCGAATTATGGGCATTCGGAAGGGTGCCGCTCGCCATTTCGGCCCGCTGCTATCACGCGCGCCTGCATGGACGGACCAAGGATTCGTGTCAGTTCGTCTGCGAGAAAGATCTCGACGGCCTTCCCGTCGACACGTCGGATGGCGAGGAGTTTCTCGCAATCAACGGCGTGCAGACGCTCTCGCAATCGTATTGCAACCTCGTCGTCGATGCACCTCTCCTGGCCCATTGCGGCGTCAAGGCCCTACGCCTTTCGCCCCACACCTTCGACATGGTTGCCGTGTCCAACATCTTTCGGGACACGCTCGACGGAGCACGCGAGCCCGCGCACGCCATGAGGCTCCTGCGCGCATTGGCGCCCGACGCCGTATTCTCGAACGGCTTCGTGCACGGCACGAATGGAGCGACCTATGTCATCGGATAAGGGGCCCAACACGCCGAAGCCGCCTTCCGTAACTGTCGTCGGTGCCGGTATCGTCGGATTGTGGCAAGCCTATATGCTGGCCTTTCGCGGGCATGACGTCCATCTCGTAGAGCAGTCCCAGACCTTGTTCCGGCGCTCGGCCAGCGCCTCGGCTGGCGCGATGCTCGCCCCGTTTTGTGAGCGCGCAACAGGCCCAGCGCTGATCCAGGACCTCGGTCTGCGCGCGCTCGACATCTGGCGCGCGACGTTTCCGGGCGTGATCAGCAACGGGACGCTGGTCTTGGCGCCTCCAGGCGAGCACAGCGAGCTCGTTCGCTTCTCGCGTTTGACGGAGGGATACCAGCCCGTCAATAGCGAGGTGCTGGCGAAGCTCGAACCCGATCTCGCGGACCGCTTCAACGCAGGCCTCTTCTACGCGGAGGAGGCCCACGTCGAGCCGAGCGCCGCAGCCGCTTATCTGCTTCGAACGATCCGTCGCCTCGGCGGCCGCGTGACTTTCGGGCAAACCTGGTCGGATGACGATGCCGACTATGTGATCGACTGCCGCGGCATGGACGCGAGCCGCGATATCGCATCGCTTCGCGGCGTTCGCGGCGAACGAATCGTCGTGCAAACGCCAAACGTTGCCTTGACGCGGCCCATCCGGTTGCTCCACCCCCGCTCCCCGCTCTATCTCGTTCCGTGGGACATGGGGACGTACATGATTGGCGCCACCGTGATCGAGAGCGAGGAGCAAGGGCCGATTACACTGCGCTCGGCGATGGACCTGCTCGCGGCGGTTCTCGCGCTCCATCCCGGTTTCGGAGACGCACGCATCGTCGCTCTCGACGCCGGCATTCGCCCCGCATTCCCGGACAACGTGCCGCGCATCGTGACAAACGGCCGCCACATCAGCGTAAACGGACTCTATCGTCACGGGTTTCTTCTCGCGCCCGCTTTGGCGGAACTCGTTGCCGATCATCTCGCTGGGGAGGCCGCCCAGAGCCCGCTCGTCTTCGCGGAATGAGAGGGCTTCGCTGAGCAACATAGCGCGCCGTTCAGATCCTCGCTGCGAGGTCTCTCAGAATACGCCGGATGCGTGCCGGGCCGCCGTCAGCGAACGCACGGTGGACCTGAACGAGCGACGCGCCCGCCGCAAGGCGCCCCCTCACGTCGTCCGCCGTTCTCACACCGCCGACTGAAATCACCGCGCGTCCGTCCAGGTACTCTGAGACCGCACGAATCCGATCGACACAATCCGATACCAGAACGATCCCGTCCAGACCGTGCAAACGCGCCGCCATCACTACTGCGGGAAAAGGTGCGTGGCGATCGCCAGCATCGATCTTGAGCAGGAGGGGCACGCGCCGCCCGCACATCGCCTCGCACACGCCGCGTGTCACGGCAAGGCGGCGCACGAGCGTTTCGATCCCTGCGGTATTCCCGTCGCGATGCAATCCGGAAGCCGTCAAATTCGCGACGACGTAGTCTCCGGTCTTCGAAGCCCACTCCAGCATGGACACATAGTCCGCGATGACACGCTCATCGAGCCCCGGCCGATCGCTGCCGATGTTGATGCCGACGTGCATAGGCCGCGCACTGCGCCCGAGCGCCCCGGCGTGTCCTGTCAACGGTGTGATCGTGCCGACCTCGACATGACCGAACCCGCGCGTGAGCAGAGACGGCAGGAGTTCCCCAGTCCGGTCGAAGCCGGCAGCCAGCCCGAGAGGGTTGGGGAACGGCAAGCCCATGGCGGTAACCGCAATCCCCTCTGCCGAAGCGGCTGTGGGTTTCGGCGAGAGATGAAGACGAACCTTCTCGCGCAAGCTGTGTGTCATCATCCTCTCCGGCGTTTGAAATCGGTCATAAAGGCAGCGAGGGCATCGACGGCCTCCTCGGAGACGCCGTTGTAAAGCGAGGCGCGCAGCCCACCCACGTCGCGATGGCCATTGAGATGCACAAGCCCATTCGCTTTCGCTTCGTCCAGAAACAGCTCCTCGGCGCGAGGAGATGAAACCCGGAAGCACACGTTGATGCGCGACCGATGCGGCAGCGAAGCGGGACAACGATAGAAGTCGTCGCTGTCGATGACCTCATGGAGCGTCGCGCATTTTGCCTTGCTGCGGTTCTCGGCCGCCGCCACGCCGCCGTTGTTCCGCAGCCAACGCAGCATCCGATGCGCGACAAGCACGGCGAACGTCGGCGGCGTGTTGATCTTGGAGCCGGCCTCAGCCTGGCGCGTGTAATCGAACGGCGACGGGATATCCTGACGTGCGCGGCCGAGCAGATCTTCGCGAACGATCACCAGCGTCAGACCCGCCGCGCCCAGGTTCTTCTGCGCACTGGCATAGATCAGGCCAAAGCGCTCCACCGAGAGGACGCGCGTCAAGAGATCGGCGGTCATGTCGGAAACGAGCGGAACGTCGGACGGATCAGGCAGAGCATGAAACTGCAGCCCATCCGCCGTCTCGTTTGTCGTGTAGTGACAATAGGCGGCATCGGACGAACGCCGCCACGATTTGGGATCGGGCAGAGAACATCCATCGCCCGACGCAACGACCCAGACATCGGCGGCGCGCGAAGCCTCCGCCGCCGCCCGTCGGGACCAATGCCCACCCAGCACGTACTCGCAGTGGCGGCCCCGGCCAGCAAGGTTCATCGGAAGCAGCGCGAACTGCGCCGATGCGCCGCCCTGAAGAAAGAGAATTCTGTAATTCGGCGGAACGCCGAGAAGCGCGCGCAAATCGCGCTCGGCCTCGGCGAGAACGTCGGAAAACATGCCCTCCGAAAACGGCAACTCCAGCGCTGAAAGCTCGCTTCCGCCATAGCCGGCGACGTCCGACGCCAACTCGGCCACCACCTCGCGGGGAAGCGCCGAGGGGCCGGATGCGAAGCTATAGACTGTCAAGTCGGCTCCTCTTCATCCGAACGAGAGGCCACCGTGAGCACCCGCGATCATGAGGATCAGCGTGACCACCGACAGCACCGTATTGGTGCGCGAAGCGACAAACGTGATGCGGGCGCAGCGAAGACGCTCTTCCGTCGGCGCCTCGATAAAGCCCAGCACCTTTTTCTGATGCGGCCACATGATGAACCACAGGTTGAGCGCCATGAGGGTGCCAATCCACGCCCCCAATCCGATGACGGCGGACGGCCCGGAGAGAAGCAGGGCGTCGACGAGATCGCCGCGCCGCCACAGCAGATAGAGGCCGGTGGCCACGACAACGAGCGAAGCGTGCCGGAATATTCCGTGCTCCCGCTTCGACGCCGCGATGAACACGTCGCGCACCGCTTCCGGCGGATCATGCGGGAGCACGCGCCGGAACACCGGCGTCTGCACCACATTCGCCCAATTGTGCCCGATCCAAATCAGAACGCCCGCGACATGCAGAACACGCACCGCAAGATCGAGTGAAGATAGGTCCATATCGTGCCTCGGAGACCGCGCAAGCCAGCGATCAGCCGACCTCCGTGCGCTTCGAACGACGACCGGCCTCGCGCATGATCAAAGGCGTTTCCGGATCCACCGTACGTGGGCGCACCTTGGCGATCAGGTCGTCGATCAGATGACGATGGGGTGACTTCGTGCAGACTGGATCGGTATTGGCCGCATCCCCCGTCAGCAGAAATGCCTGGCACCGACAGCCGCCGAAGTCCCTCTCCTTTTCGCTACAGCTTCGGCACGGCTCCTTCATCCACGCGTCGCCGCGGAAGGCGTTGAAAGCCTGCGACTTGCGCCAGATGAAATCGAGCCCGTGATCCCGCACGTTCGGGAAGTCGATCCCCTTGATGAGACGCGCCTCCTGACAAGGCAGCGCTGTGCCATCAGGCGCAATCGTGAGATGGATCGCGCCCCAGCCGTTCATGCACGCCTTGGGACGATTGTCGTAGTAGTCGGGCACGACGTAAAAGATCGTGAGTTTCTTGCCCAGACGCTCGCGGGCGGCGTTGACTTGCGCTTCGGCGCGGGCGAGTTGCTCGCGCGTCGGAATCAACTCGGCGCGATTGATGAGCGCCCAGTTGTAGTATTGCAGGTTCGCGAATTCGAGATATTCGACACCGAGATCTGCGGCAAGATCGATGAACGCTTCCGTTTGATCGATGTTGAAGCGGCTCACCGGCACGTTCATCACCATGGGAAATCCCTCGGCTTTGATCGTGCGCGCAATGTCGATCTTGTGGCGGAACACGTCGAGGCCGACGAGCTTCTCGTTGAGTTCCTGATCGCAAGCCTGAAGGGAAAGCTGTATCTGCTTCAAGCCCGCTGTTTTCAGCGCACGAAGCCGTTCCGGGCTCAATCCCACACCCGACGTGATCAGGTTCGTATAATAACCGAGCCTGTCGGCCTCGCCGACGAGCACCTCAAGATCCTTCCGCAGCATCGGCTCACCGCCCGTGAACCCAAGCTGCAACGATCCAAGACGCCGCCCTTCGCGCAGAACGTCGATCCACTCTTCGGTCGAAAGTTCGTTCCGATAGCGATCGAAGTCGACGGGATTGCTGCACCACGGGCATTTGAGCGGACACTTGTACGTCAGCTCGACAACGAGCCACAGCGGCATGCCCAGGCCGTCAAGACTTAATCCGGATCCAGCCTTTGGCATGGGCGACCTCCAAGAACTTAATCACCTCGGCGCCGAGGTTGCGCTTGCCATAGCGGCGGGCGAGTTCGTCCGTACCGTCTTTGATTGACGGAGCGCCCGTGCAGGCTTCGAGTATCGCCGCAGCCGTCTCGTTCAGCTTGACGATGCCCTCAGGGTAGAGGAGCACATGAGCCTGCTGCGGCTCTTCCCATCGGAAGTGGTAGTTGGGATTGAGCTCGACCCCATCCTCGGGTCCGAGCCGCCTCTCGGCATCCATGTGCTCCTCCCGCGTCCAGGGTCCCACGAGACCCTGCCCCCTAATCAGCGAACGTAGACGTACGCCGTCACCTCGAAGCCGAGGCGAACGTCGCAATACGCGGGAGCGACCCAGGTCATGGTGGTCGTGCCGCCAAAGCAAGCGGGATCGAGATACTTCATCGCGTTTCCTCCTGTTTTCGTAACGCCAGGGTCTTGCAACCCCGAGGCGCACTATCGTCGCGAAGGCGCGAATGTATTTTGACTTTCGTTAAACGGAAAAAGTGCCCGGCCCTGAAAAGGCATCAGCTCACAGACATGTGATATATCGCCGGATTTACGTGAAAAATTGGCGTGTTATGCGAACGATCATGCCCCGTCGGATAGGAAATACCGGCGCGCATACCGTTACTCGTCATCCTCATTCGCATATTCCACGAAATCCAGGAGCTGACGCACATCCACGATCTTCACTGTCCCGCGCTCCACCGAAACGCCGCGCGCCCGCAATTGCTGGAGAGCGCGCGAAAGGCTCTCCGGTTTCATGCCGAGCCGGTTGGCGAGCAATCCCTTCTCGAACGGCAATTCGATAACGGCTGGCCCCTGGCGCACGCGCGTCATCCGAACGATGAAGTCGGCAATTCGCTGTGGAGCGGAACGCACCTTGATCTGCTCGATCTGCTCGACAAGGAACTTGAGCTGGTAGGAGGCAGACGCGAGCATCGACATCGCGAGCACGGGGCGCTCCTCGATCCGCGACCGAAACGTCTCGCCGTCCACTTTGAGAAGGCGAGACGGCGTCACGGTTTCCGCGCTGGCAGGGTAGCGGCCACCGAGAAAGATGGCCGCTTCCGCAAAAGTTTCGCCCTGTCGGAAGACATGCAGCACGACTTCGAGCCCATCCGGCGTCGTGCGATAGATCTTTACCCACCCGTCGAGAACGATAAAAAACGCGGTCGCCGGAGCGCCCTGGTGAAATAGCGCGACGCCTTTGTCGTAAAAGCGCGGCAGGCTGCTCCCAACAAGCTGCTCGGCCGTTTGCGATGCCATCGCACCGAACAGCGGCGTAGACTTGATAATCTCCCAGTCGGCTGGATCCATGATCGCTAAACGTGCCTTGCTGTTGGCCCGCCTTCGCCTTTGTCATGCGCAATCTTGACCGCCGCAGCTTGATTTCCGACAAGCGACAGCAGGATTTCCGCGCGCGGTAAGAAAAAATGCAAATGGCATAAGCGCCCTTGCAGCGACGCGAGCCCCCTCAATCCTCACACGCCATGACGGCCGAGCACCCTCTCGATATCGCCCACGGAGCGGATCTCCATCATCTCATCCATCGAGAGGCGCACGGCAAACGTCGTCTCCAGCGCACGGATCAGAGCGATGTGCTGGAGAGAATCCCACCGGGAAACGTCCTCCGGCGACGTTCCGCGCGTGAGAGGTCCCGCGTGCTGAAATACATCGGCAAAAATCTCGGAAATCTCCGGATAAGCCAGCTCCGTCGCCGCGGCGTACGTATCCATTCATCTCTCCCAACTTGTGGTCACATAGGTCGAGCCAGGTGGCTCCGTGTCGCCGATCGCGAACGTCCAAACCGTCCCGGATCCCTCGCCGCCCGTCGGCGAAAATCCGCATGATTGGTAAAAGTCTCGCACCATGCCGTTCTTCGCGGTCGGCACGTAAATGCCGCGCACGCGGGCAACGCCTCGCGACGCCAACTCGCCGACGAGCGCCCCCACGAACGCGCGCTCGACTTCGCGGCCGATCACGCGGCAGCTCATCAAAAGCGTCCGGATCGTGGCCTCTGCCCCGTCGATATCCACGGTCGCCGCAACAACGAGACCATGATCTCCGAACCTGTCGGAGACTTGTCCCAAAAGCGCAAAGCCTCGCGTCGGATCCGCGGCAAGCGCGGAAATATCCGCTTCTCCAAGACGCACCGTCGTCAGATTGAACTGATTGGTTCTCTGGTGCATCTGCGCCGTCCGCGCCACCGTCCTCTCGCTCACGAAACTCAACGCGAGACGCTGCTCCAATGCCGAAAGATAGTCCTCGAAGCTCGCCGCACGCGCCTGCAACTCCTGCGCAGCTCGCCGCGCCGCGTAGACGGCCGGCCGCGATGCGTCTTCCGCAGTCAGCCGAGCGGGCCATGTCGCGGAAAGGCGCCTCAGCCACCCCGGCCGCTCCGCCGGATCGTCAGGCATCTCCGGCACCGTGACTTCAGGCACGAGGCGGCGCATGGCCTCTCGCTCGTGCGGGCTATCGTCGAGAAAGAGAACGCTGTCGAGACCGAGATTGAGATCGGCCGCAATCCGCCTGAGATTGTCGGCCTTGGGTTGCCAATTGACGGCGTGCGCGGCGAAATCATCGGCTTTAAGCACCATGCCGGGATGCTGTTCGAACGCGTCGAGAGCACCCGCTTCGTTCTTGCTCAACGCCACGAGCAAGAGACCCTGCGCCTTGAGACGCAGACATTCCTGTTGCAGCGCTTGAAAGGCATTGCCCGGAAAATCCTCGCCGCACGCGAGACCGTCCACACCGTCGTCGCCGTAGATGCCGCCCCAAAGCGTATTGTCGAAATCGACCGCCAGAACTTTGACCGGCCCACGTTGCACGATCCGCCACGCCTCGGCGAAAGCGCGCGCGAAGCACTGCGTCGCTTCGTGCGAATATCCGATGCGGCCATAGTACCAGAGCTTCGGATCGACATGATCGCGAGCCGCGAGCCCCGAGAGCGCCTGATCCGCGTCGACGACGATCACACGCGCCGAGGCGGCAGCCGCATCGAGAATGCGCGCGTTCAGGGAATCGACGATACGCCTGAGGCCCGCGCCATGCCGACGATCCAGGAGCCCAACCGTCGGGCGCGACGGGACGGGAAGCGTGTTGATGAGAAGAGGCACAGCGGCTTGAGAGGAAAAAACCTGCAGGGCCTGCCCCAGCATATCCACCCGCTCTGCCGCGATCCGCTCGACGTCCTGCACCTCACGACGCCAATCCGTCGCCAAAAGACCGTCCGTATCGAGAAGCACGACAAGCGCGTCGACGTCATCCGGCGGAGAGAGAAGATCACCGATCACGCCGCCGAAACTGCTTTCCGAGATCTCCGTCCGCCAGCCTTCCACACCGAAGGCCGGATGCAGGGCATCCGCCAGAACTCGCGTCGTCGACGAGCCGGACATGCGGATCCGGAGACGAGGAAGATCTGCCAGATGCCGCTCGAATGCACCGCCTGCAAGTCGCAACGCCTGAGGCGCGGAATGGGCTTGCGCGAGCGCGAAACGAAGCGCTTCATCGTCCCAGCTCAACGCCAATAGCCTGCGGACGAGCGCAACCGCGGTGTCCGCGTCGATGTCGGAAGCGTAAGCGAGGCCTTCCAAAGACGCAGCAAGAGCCTCACGTTCGTCCGGCTCTCCAGCAGCATCATTGAGCCTCGAAAGGACCGCGAGCGCACCAGGCAAAGCATCCCTGGCTGCACTCGAAAGAGTATGTCCTGCAAGCAGCAGCGGCTTCGCCAGCCATCGCGGCAAGGGAAGTCGCGCCTGATCGAGCGAGGATACCAGCAAGCTGACTTTGTGCGGCGGAACCAGCGCCCAATCGATTGCGGGAAGCAGGACGCGTTTGCGCACGCATTCCGGCGCCGCATCGATCACCGCATCGACAATCTCGCCGATCTTGTCGTCCGAGACTGGCGCGCTTGCCCCACGCACCGTCGAGGGCGGCCTCGGCATGTCTAGGGAAGACGAAGACATCGGCAACTCCTCAGTGCATGTACGCGCCGCCCGTCACAAGAAGATTTTCTCCTGTGACGAACCCGGCATAGGGCGATGCGAGCATCAAGGCGGCTCCTGCGACATCTTCCGGTGTTGCAAGACGTCTGAGCGGCGTTCCCGAAATTGTCATCTGCCGCATCCTGTCAGGCACATCCGAGACGAGATCGGTGTCGACCATCGACGGCGAGATCATGTTCACCCGGACACCATCCGGCCCAAGCTCCTGCGCAAGGTTTTTGTTCATCGCCAGAAGCGCGCTTTTGGCCGCAACGTAAGGGAGCCAATTGTGTGCGGTCCGCCCGAGCGCGGCCGTCGAAAGAACGGTGACGATGCTACCTCTGCTCGCTTTCAGCGCTGGCAGTGCGGCCTGTGTGACACGAAAAGCGCTGCCCACAATCCACTCGTAGGCCTCCGACACTGCCTGCCAGTCGAGCCGCGCGAACGGCCGCGATACGATCTTCGGCCCGGCGTTGTTCACGAGAACATCGAGGCCGCCTTCGCTTCCGATTTCATCCATCATGCGCGCGATTTCATCGTCACGCGTCACATCGGCCTGCACCAGACGGCACGAGCCGCCCCTGTCGAGAATATCTTGAGCGAGCGCTTCCGCCGCCGCCCGGCTCTTGTGGTAGTTGATCCAGACCATCGCGCCGTTTCCTGCAAACAACGCGGCGGTCGCGCGCCCGATGCCGCGCGAAGCCCCTGTGACGAGCGCCACGCGCCCGTCGAGCAGGCCTGCCGTGCGCGCGCCAGCGAGCGATGCTTCTCGCGATTTTTCCGCGGCAAGACGCAGCACCCTGACCGTCGCCGTCCCGCGCATGACGGTCTCCCCGCCGGAGCGCGTAATTTCTGTCCGGAGCGTGACGACACGCGTCTCGATATCGATGGCCTCGACGACCGCACTTGCTTCGACCGTGTCGCCGATGAACACCGGCCGTGTGAACGCGATGCTCTGCGAAACGTAGAGTGCGCCCCGCCCCGGCAACTTCGTGCCGACAAGCGTCGAAAGCAGGCTGGCATGCAAGAAGCCATGAACGACGCGTTGGCCGAACTCGGTGCGCGCGGCAAACTCTTCGTCGAGATGCAGCGCGTTACGGTCGCCGGAGAGGCGCGCGAAATCGGCGACATCCTCCGCCGTGATCGTACGCGCCAGACTGGCCCGCTGACCGACGTTCAGCTCCAGCAGGCGGTCTCCTCCGCTCGACATCGCTCGGTGCGCTCCGGTTGCCTCACGCGACAAGGGATAGCCGCCGCAATCCTCACGGAATTTGACTTCTGTTAAGCGCACTCCCGAGGCCCGCTGCTACGAGAGGTTAATTGGCCGATCAGGCTCGGCCCCGCAGATCGGGCGGGGACGGAGAGCCGTTCGCTCCTGTCCGGACGAAAGCACCTCAACGGAGAGCGCTTGCATGGCATCGACTTTCGACACCGTTGCCGGGATCATCGCAGAGACGAGCGATGTTCCCTTGGACCAGATCACACCGCAAAGCCATGTCATGAAGGATCTTGAGGTCGACAGCCTCTCGTTCCTCGACATCACCTTCGAGATTGACCAGAAGTTCGGCATCAAGCTTCCCGTCGAAGACTGGATGGGGCGCGTCAACGAGGGCAAGGACAGCGGAGACGAGTACTTCGTCATCGGCAACCTCTGCGCCCAGATCGACGCCCTGCGCACAGCCGTCGCCCAATAGATAGGGCAGCAGCGCCATGCGCCTCGAAACCTTCCAGATGCTCGACAAGATCGAGACGCTCGACCGCAAAGCGCAAACGCTCGTGGCCCTGGCGCACGTGCCCCGAAGCAGTCCCGTCTTCGACGGGCACTTTCCAGGCCACCCGATCATGCCGGGCGTTCTCCTTCTGGAGACGATGGCGCAGGCGGCCGGCTATCTCCTGATGGCCCTCAACGACTTCTCGCGCATGCCCTTTTTTGCGGCAGCCAAGACTGCGAATTTCAGGGCGTTCGTTGAACCGGGCGCCCTTTTGAAGGCCCATGCGGAATGCGTCCATCTGGGCTCGGGCTACGCCGTCATGTCGACGAGCCTCACCTGCCGGGGCCAACGCGTCGCGGATGCCAGGCTCACGATGCGCAACGTTCCGTTTCCCTCACCCGCTCTCGAAAAGCACGTGGTTCGCGAAGGTCGGCGACTCGGTGCGCTGGAGGCGGGAACGGTCTGCTGATGGCAGAGACAAGCCGCGAGGTCTGGATCACCGGCATCGGGCTTGTGAGCTCGCTGGCCGAAGGCGCGGGCGCGCACTGGCAACGTCTGGCAGACGTGACGCCGCCACGCCCCGTCATCGATAGCGAGCGCTTCGCGCCCTATGCTGTGCATCCGTTGGTTGCGCTCGACTTCGCAAAACAAATTCCAAGAACGAGCGATCGGCGCCAGATGGAGCGCTGGCAGCAGATCGGCGTTTATACGGCGGGGTTGGCCTTGGCCGATGCGGGTCTAGCGGGCGATCAATCGAACCTCGACCGCGTCAATCTGACCATCGCAGCCGGCAACGGCGAGCGCGATCTCGCCCTGGATGCGCGCGTTCTGACCGCACTCGAAACGAGCGACGCGGCGGAGTCCATCCTCAACCGGGAACTCGCTGTCGGCCTGAGGCCCACGCTTTACCTCGGCCAGCTCTCCAACCTGCTCGCAGGAAACATCTCCATCGTCCACAAGGCGACGGGCTCGTCCCGCACATTCAAGGGCGAGGAATTGGCAGGCGTATCGGCGGTTACCGACGCAGCCCGCCGCATCGCCGCCAACCAGGGCGACGTGTTCCTCGCGGGCGGAGCGCTCAACGCGGAGCGGGAAGATCTACTCCTCGGATGCGAAATCACGCATGCTCTGGCAACCGGCCCTTACAGATCGGTCTGGGAGCGCGGCCCGCATGGTGGCGGCCTTGTGCCGGGCAGCATGGGTGCGTTCCTGGTCCTGGAAGCGAGCGATCATGCACGCAGCCGCGGGGCGGTGCCGTATGCGCGCCTTTCCCGCATCGTTTCGGATCGAGCGCTCCGCCACCGCGAAAAATCGACGGACACGGCAGCGCGCCTTTTCGACGAACTCGCGCTTCAACCGAAGAATGGGCACCTCTCCGTTCTCTCGGGCGCGAGCGGCGTCGAACCCGTGACGGCGGATGAGAAAAATTTTCTGGAGCGTATGGAGCAGCGGGGCTTCAAGTCCTGCGTTCGAACCTGGGGAAGCGTGCTGGGTCACGGGATCGAAGCGCATTTCATCGCGGGCCTCGCGCTAGCTGCTCTCGCCATATCGAAAAACACGTTCTATCCGCCGTTCGCAGCAACGGAAATCGAGGACACCCCCGGCACACCGACAAACCGGATCCTCGTCACGTGCTTCGGCCACTGGCGTGGCGAAGGTCTCGCCCTCGTCGAATCTGCCCACGACGCGGCGGAGTGAAGGCGCACGGCATGACAAGCAGAACACGCGATCATAAGGGCCGGCCAGTGGTAGCCGTCACCGGCCTCGGGCTGGTCACATCTCTTGGCGCGGGAAAGCATACGTCCTGGGCGCGGCTCGTGACCGGCCAATCCGGCGTGAAGTCCATTACACGCTTTCCGACCGACGGCCTTAAAACGACCATCGCCGGCACCGTGGACGACATGGACGTCGCGCCCTATTCCGCTCACGATCTCGCGATCCGTATGGCGGAAGCGGCAGCCGCCGAGGCCATCGCACAGGCGCGCATCGGCCGGCCGTTGCATTTTCCCGGGCCTCTTATCGTCGCCACGCCGCCGTCCGAGTTCGAATGGCCGCATCTGAGAGCGATGCACGGCGTGCCGGGAGGAGAAGGGCTCGACGGTTATGCCCGGATGCTTGCAAACGCCCGCACGCGCGCCTTCGACGACCTCGCGCGCCACATCCGTTTCGCCGCCATCTCGGATCGCCTGAAAGCAGCATTCGGCACACAAGGCGAACCGCTTTCGATCTGCACCGCCTGCGCCTCCGGCGCGACCACCATCCAGCTCGGCCTCGAAGCGATCCGCCGCGGCGACACGGAGGCCGCGCTGTGCGTCGGAGCCGACGCCACCGTGCACCCCGAAGGCTTGATCCGCTTTTCTCTGCTCTCCGCCCTCTCGACGGCAAACGACGAGCCGACGAAAGCATCGAAACCGTTCTCGAAAGGACGCGACGGGTTCGTCATGGCCGAAGGCGCGGGTGCCCTCGTCCTCGAATCCTACGATGCCGCGAGAGCACGCGGCGCACGCATCCTCGCGATTGTGCGCGGCTGCGGCGAGAAAGCCGACGAACACCATCGCACGCGATCCCGGCCGGACGGCGCAGCAGTGATCGGAGCCATCCGAAAAACACTCGACGACGCCGGCGTCCATCCCGACGAGATCGACTACGTCAATGCGCATGGCACGAGCACGCCCGAAAACGACCGGATGGAATACTTCGCCCTCGGCGCCGTCATGGGAGATCGTCTTCGCAACGTCCCGGTCAGTTCGAACAAATCGATGATCGGACACACACTGATCGCGGCCGGTTCGGTGGAAGCAGTCTTCTCCGTGCTGACAATCGAAAGCGCGAAACTCCCGCCCACCATAAACTACGATCCGGATCCCGAGTTGCCGCTCGACGTCGTACCCGACCCGGGCCGCGAATCGCCCGTCGCTACGGTGCTCTCGAATTCCTTCGGATTTGGCGGGCAGAACGTATGCGTCGTGTTCTCCGCGGAGCCCGCATGACGAGAACACCACAGAAGACGACACTTTCAAGGACGGTTTAAATGTACGGTAGCGAGGGAGTGCGCATGCGCACGACGACAATGAGGGCAGCCGAGCTGCGTGGACAACGCCATGTTGTGATCACCACGCGTGACGATCCGCCCGCGCCCGCAGCGGACGAAGTGAAGGTGCGTATCCGCGCCGTCGCCCTCAACCACATCGATGTCTGGAGCTGGCGGGGAATGGCGTTCGCAAAACGCGAGCTTCCTATCGTTCTCGGCGCCGAGGCCGCCGGCGAAGTGATCGCCGTAGGCGACGAAGTGGAAGATCTGTTCGTTGGCGACGTGGTCGCTCTCTATGGCGCCAAAACCTGCGGAACATGCCCCGCCTGCCGCGAAGGCCGCGACAATTTCTGTACGGAAGGCGGTAACATGTACGGCTTCCACATCGACGGTTTCTTGCGGGAACGCGTCAACGTACCGGCCCGCATCGCCGTGAAAGCACCGAAAGGGCTCGATGCAACGGCCGCAGCTCTGGCGCCGGTCACCTTCGGGACGGTCGAGCACATGCTGTTCGACAATGCCCGGCTCCAAGCAGGCGAGACCGTGCTCATCCATGCGGGCGGCAGCGGCATCGGCACGGCCGCAATCCATCTCGCCAAAGCAGCCGGCGCAACCGTGATCACCACCGTCGGCAGCGCAGAGAAAGCCGAGAAGGCGCGCACACTCGGCGCCGATCACATCATCAACTATCGCGAGGAACGCTTCGAAGGCCGCGTGCGCAAGCTCACCAAGCGGCGCGGCGTGGACGTCGTGTTCGAGCATGTCGGCCCGGAAACGTGGGAAGGCAGCATCCTCTCGCTCGCGCGCGGAGGCCGCCTCGTCACCTGCGGCTCCACAACCGGCGTCGCGGCCCAGACAAACCTCTACCTGCTCTTCCAGCAACAGCTCCGCCTCATCGGCAGCTTCGGCTGCCGCATGGCCAATATGAAAAGCGCGATGGAAAAAATGGCCGCCAAGCTCGTGACGCCGACAATCGACAGCGTCATCCGCCTCGACGATCTCGAAGCGGGATTGGCGCGCCTGGAAGCACGCAACGTGTTCGGAAAAATCGTGGTCGAGCTTTAGAAACGGCGGAGATCGGCAGTGGGCAGGATAACCGATAAACGCGAAGTCTGGATCACGGGCATCGGCCTCGCAAGCTCGCTCGGCGCGGACACGGAAGCGCACGGGGCTCTCTTTTCCGGGGAAGCCGTAGAGCCATCCGTCGATGAAGATCGCTACGACCCATACCCCGTGCATCCGCTTGCGGAGTTGGATTTCGGGCGTCAGATCCCGAAAAAAAGCGATCTGAGGCAAATGGAGGCGTGGCAGCGCATCGGCGTGTACGCTGCCGGGCTTGCGCTCACCGACGCAGGCGTCGCGGGCGACGGCGCGCTGCTCGACCGGACGCATCTCGCCGTTGCGGCCGGCAGTGGCGAGCGCGACACCAAGGTGGACTGCGACGTCCTCGAACGGCTGGATCAACGCGGCGATGCGGCCGTGCTGGCGAAGGAGGTTCTGCCGGGCGCGCTTCGGCCGACGCTGTTCCTTGCGCAGCTTTCCAACATGCTCGCCGGAAATATCTCCATTGTGCACAGCGTCACCGGCTCATCGCGAACGTTCATGGGCGAAGAAATCGCGGGTCTGGCCGCAATGGAGAACGCATTCCGCCGCATCCAGGCCGGACAAGCCGACATCGTGCTCGCGGGCGGTGCGCTCAACGCCGAGCGCGAGGATCTTCTTCTGGGCTACGAGATCGGCCACAACCTCTGGCGTGGAGGGCACCGTCCTGTGTGGGCGCGCGCCCGAGAAGGAGGCGGCTTCACACCCGGCAGCGTCGGCGCGTTTCTCGTTCTGGAAGCGAGATCCCATGCCGAAGCGCGGGGCGCTGCCCCCTACGCCCGAATTTCCGCACTCGAAACGGAGCGGACCCAGCGACAGGCGGGAGACGTGACGCGCGCGCTGTCCGAGTTGCTGGAACGCCTCGGCGTGCCCGTCCCGACAGGACCGTTGCCGGTTCTCAGCGGCGCAAGCGGCGTCGCACCCATAACGGAAGAAGAGCTATCATTTTTCGACGACCTCACCGCACGCGGCCGTGCACCGATCACGCGTGCCTACGGCAGCCTCATCGGACATGGCGTGGAGGCACACTTCCCGGCCGGGATAGCCCTCGCGGCGCTTGCGCTCAGGCATGGACAACTGCCTCCTCCATCGGAGACAGACGATATCGAGCTTCCACTCACAGGCGCCATCGATCGCGTCCTCGTGACAGGCGTTGGACACTGGCGCGGCGAAGGCCTCGCACTCCTGGACCGCGTTTCAGAGAAAACCGCATGAGCACCGTCACACACGACAGCAAAGGCCGCCCCCGCATCGCCGTGACAGGTCTTGGCGTCGTCACCTCGCTCGGCCGCGGCAAAGCCGACAACTGGGAAGCGCTCACCGCCGGCCGCTCCGGAATAAAGTCGATCGCGCGCTTTCCGACCGACGATCTGCGCACCGCATTTGCGGGAACAGTGGACGATACTGATTTCGGCCCCTTCTCCTCGGCTGCGGCCCTCACAGCCGCAATGGCGACGGCAGCAGGCGAAGAAGCTGTCGCCCAAGCCGGGCTCGGTCACGACCGCACATTTCCGGGGCCCCTCTACCTCGCCACTCCGCCTGCCGAAATCGAATGGCCGGACAGGCGCGCGATCTACGACGCACCAGCAGGAGCAAGCGGCAACGGCTACAAGCGCCTGCTCGCGGCCGCACGCAGCGCGGATTGGCCGGAACTGCACTCCCTTTGTCAGTTCGCGAGCGTCGCCGAACGGCTGGCGGTCACCTTCGGAACACGGGGACTTCCGGTTTCCGTCTCCACCGCATGCGCGTCCGGAGCGACCGCAATTCAACTCGGCGTCGAAGCGATTCGCCGCGGCGATACCGAGGCCGCTCTCTGCATCGGAACCGACAGCTCCGTCCAGATCGAGGCCCTGATCCGCTTCTCTCTGCTCTCGGCGCTTTCAACGCGAAACGATGCGCCTGCTGCGGCATCAAGACCGTTTTCCAAGGATCGCGACGGCTTCGTGATGGCGGAAGGCGCGGGCGCTCTCGTCCTCGAATCCTACGAGGCCGCCCTCGCGCGCGGCGCCGAGATTCTCGGCGTCGTGCTCGGCTGCGGAGAGAAGGCCGACGACTATCACCGCACACGCTCAAAACCCGACGGCACCGCCATCATCGGCGCAATTCGCGCCGCCATAGAGGATGCGGGCGTAGCGCCGGAAAGCATCGGCTACGTCAACGCCCACGGCACCAGCACGCCCGAAAACGACAGGATGGAATACTTGGCTCTCCGTGATGTGCTCGGCGGGCACCTGGACGCCACGCCGGTGAGTTCCAACAAGTCGATGATCGGGCACACGCTCTCCGCATCGGGCGCCATCGAAGCCGTGGTCTCGCTATTGACGATCCGGAACGGGGTGCTGCCGCCCACAATCAACTACACGAACCCCGACCCCGAGATCCCGCTCGACGTGGTGGCCAATGTCGCGCGTCCCGCACGCGTTCGAACCGTGCTCTCCAACTCGTTCGGCTTCGGCGGGCAAAATGTCTCGCTTGTGCTGGGAGCGCCTTGACAGCAACTGCTCGGACTCTGACCTGGAACAGAAAAACAAATGCATTTTGCGCCCCACTCCGACATCGTCCCAGCCCAGAATGGGAAGGCATTTGATTCGATCCGGGCCGATACGCTAGGCGCAGGAAGGTTGCAGATGGAGCGGACGAAATCGGAACGTAAAACACGACGGCGCCTCACGGCTGCCGCCGTTGGGCTCGCGGTCGCGGCGATTTCCCCCGCTGCGGCCGCGGACCTCGGCACTCAGTGCTGCGCGGACCTGGAATCGCGCATCGCAGAGCTCGAAGCGACAACCGCGCGCAAAGGCAACCGCAAGGTCTCGCTCTCGATCACCGGCTACATCGCCCAGGAGATCACCGTCTGGGACGACGGCGTCGAACGCAACGCCTACATCCATGGGATGGGCCCCACGCAAGCCTCAAACATCCGTTTCCTGGGCAAGGCCCAAATCGCGCCCGGCTGGAACGCCGGCTACCTCATGCGCATCCAGGACCTCACGGGGAACGCGTTTGCGGGCGGCGCGGGTGCCATCGACCAGAACAACGCGGGCCGCAACGACAACCTCAACATCCAGATGTCGCTCTGGTATCTGCAGAGCGACAGTCTCGGCAAGCTCAGCGTCGGCCGCCAGGCCCATGCCGCAAAGAGCGCGGCGATGTTCACCGACCTTTCGGGCACCCAGGTCATCGACAATTACACCTTCCTTGCAGGCTTCCCGCAGTTCCGCCTGAGGGATGCGAACGGCGCGCTTTCGAACCTCACATGGGGCCAGCTCGGCTTCTGCTACACGCAGGGCGTTCCCCTCGGCGGGGATTGCAACGGCATCGTCATGAACGGCGTGCGCTACGACACGCCAACGTTCGGCGGGTTCTCTTTCTCGGCATCATGGGGCGACGACGACTTCTGGGAAGTCGCGGCGCGTTACGCGGGCGAAATGGCCGGCTTCAAGATGGCCTTCGGCATCGGCTATACGGAAATGCGCGACGAGGTCACAACCGGCGCGATCGCAGTCCTGACGTCGAAGCAATCGGACTTCTTCCAAACCGGCGGCTACGTACAGCATGTCGGCACGGGGCTTTTCCTGCACGGCGCCTACGGACGCGAGTTTAACAACGACACGGTTCTCGCCAACGGACGCACCCAGCTCGACAGCGAGCAATGGTACGTGAAGGCGGGCCTTCGACGGAATTGGACCGGCCTCGGCGCGACGATCCTCTACGGCACGTACGGAGCGTACCTGGACCAGCTCGGCCCGGCAGCCTTGGCCGCGGGGGCGACATCGTCCACGCTCGAACGCTTCGGCGGCGGCATCGCGCAGGAATTCGATGCGGCAGCGACGACGGTTTACCTCAAATATCAGCGTTACGAGGCCGAGGTGGACGGCATCGCGGAAGACTTCAAGTCCGCCGATTTCATCAGCGTTGGCGCACTCGTCAATTTCTGAGCCGGAGCGCTCCGCAGAGACCGCGCCGCCGTATCAAGTGACCCGCGGCCGCGCGAGCATCGGCCCATAGAGAATGGCGAAGCCTCCGAACGCGAGCACCCACGCCACTCCGGAAAGCGGCAGCAGCACCATCGTGTGCTCGGGTGCGAGGCTGACGATGAGACGCGAGACCACGGCCACAAGCATCGCTACGTAGAGAACGACCGTCGGCCAAGGCGCAGTCAGGCGGCGCCCGGTATGCCCGCGGGAAACGCGCGTCATGACTGCGATCATCATCGTGGCGAGCGCGCCCGTCGTCCACGCATGGAGGCCAGCGCTCGCAAATCCGGCATCGTCCCACAGCACACCCAGTCCCGTAAGAACGAACCCGATCCCAACGAACGCGTAAGCCACGTGCAGGATCGCAAGCAGCGGCTCCGCAAACGTCCTATGAGGCGCCCAACGCACCTGGCGCCAAAGATTCGCGATCCCCGCCGCCGTGAGCATGCCGCCGGCGGCCGGGATACCCCACGTCACCTCATCGTAAAGCGGAAGAAAAACCCACGCAGCCAACGCCGCCCCGCTGAGCAGCATCGACACGATATCCCCGCGATTGAACGAGACCGGCAAGGTCCCGCCAACGGCCCGGTTCTGCAGCAGCCAGTTCGTCGTGAACAATGGGATGATGCGCCCGGCAACGATCATGACCAGCATCAGCACCAACGCGAGCGCACCCGTATGGGCAAACTTCGTTCGCCCGAACACGAAGATCTCATAGTGAAAGAGCGCATCCGCAATCGCGATCCCACAGAGAACGGCAACGATCTTGAGATTGCGCCAGTTGCGTGCAGCGACGATCTCGCGGCCGATAACAGCGGCGAGCACCAGGGGAAACGCCACGCAGACGGCAGCCGTTACGCGTGGATCGAGATGCCCGGAAAAGGCGATAGAGATACGCCCGAGAAGCCAGACAAAAAGCAGAAGCGCAAGCCCGGTTCCGGCAACGGGCGCACGTCCCGTCCAGTTCGGCACCGCCGTCAGAAGAAAGCCCGCGATAATCGCCGGAACGAAGCCGAACAGCAGCTCGTGTGCATGCCAAGCCACTGGCGGAAATGCGCTCGGCACGGCGATAAGCCCGAGGAACCACGGCACCCAAAGCGCAACGAGAAGTGCTGCGTAAAGCGCCCCGAACAAAAAGAACGGGCGAAATCCAAGGCTGAGAAAAGCCAGCGGCCGTGATGTGTGCGTATCGTCGATTGTCGCCATGCGAGCGCCTCAGCAGCCTTGATGCTGGATCGTGACCGGATCCCGGAAGAATGGCCAATAAACTTTGAGCCAGAGAAGAAATGCCGCCGCCCAGAGCAGCGACACGAGAACGAATGGCGGCCCGGGGAGGAACGTCGTCGGAAGGACCTCCGGCACGACACGGAGCAGCGTGGCCACCACCAGCAAGAGAAGCGCAAAACGCGTCTGCCGCACCAGCCCAAGCCCCTGCCCCGTATGCCTGAGGCCCGCGATGGAGAACACCGCAAGCACGCCGAGGCCGAGCCCGCCCATCAGCGCGAGATGAAGCCCCGCATAAGGCGGCACCTCGAACCCAAGCCGAGATGCGCCCATCAACATAAGCCCAAGGCCGGCAAAGCCGCTCGATCCCGCCAGTGCCAGAATTTCCGCGCGCGCGATCTCGCGGCCGATGAAATTCTCCGCAACACGATCCATGAACGCAGCCCCTGCGGCAATCAGCAGATAACCCGTCGTCGCCTCCGACAGGCCGAACGCCTCAGCCGCAACCAGCAGTGCCACAAGCCCCGGCGCCAAATTCATACGGCCCGGATGCGGACGGAACGGCGAGGTCTCCTGGCTGGGATCGAGCACCAAATTCGTCACGGGCACCGTGATGCGCGCGAGAGCGATGCCGAGAATCCCAAGAAACACGAAACCCGCGATATGGAGGAAGCGGTCGGCCAGCTCCGCCGCGTGGGCCATATCGAGAAATGCGTAGCGTGTCACGGCCTCAGCCGCGAAGAGACACGAGATCCAGAAAACGAAGGCGACGAGCCGCGTCGAGCGTTTCGCGAGAGACACGCGAACAAGATAGACCACGAGAAACGCAAGCCACGCGAGGTCGCACAAAGCGCCGACGATGCCCAGCGCCTCGGCGCCGACGAGGCCGATAACACGGGCCGCACCCCACAACCCGGCAAGCGCAAACAGAACGCGCCCGCGCAGCCGCTTCGTATCTGTCCATTCGGGAACGGCGGTCGTGATGAACCCGATGAGCGCGCCACCGAATGCGCCGATAATCATCTCGTGCGCATGCCAAAGACCTGGAGGAATGCTGTCCGAGAGCGGGAGGCCGAACCCGAAGGCCGCGACCCAAAGGAACGGCCACAGCGCCGCATGAAGCGCAGCCAGCGGGAAAAAGAGGCGAAATCCCTCGTCCCCAAGAACATCGAGTGTCGCGCGATAAGGCACTGCGTCTGCCCCTGGGCCAATACTCATGCGATCCGCCGTTCGTCCGTCTCGTGGAGATGCCGGAACAGCGGATCCTCCTTCAGGTAGCTTTGCACGGCCGCAAACACCGCCGCATCGTCGCGCGCACCGTGAGCAAGTCCGACGAACCGCTCTCCTGCGATCCCGCGCACACGCTCGTCGAGAACCACGATCCGATCAGAGACACGCACGGCCTCGGCGAGATCGTGTGTGACGAACAGCCCCGCGAAACGCGCCTGACGAGCCGCGGCAATCACGAGGTCCTGCATTTGCCGCTTCAGCGCCACATCGAGGGCCGTGAACGGCTCGTCGAAGAACACGAAGTCGGGCTCGACGACGAGCGCGCGCGCAATCGCCGTGCGCTGGCGCATACCGCCGGAAAGCTCAACCGGATACTTGCCGAGATCGCGCCGATCGAGCGACACGAGATCCGCAGCCCGGCGCGCCTTTTCCAGTCGCTCGCCGCGTGCAACCCCTGCCAGACGCAACGGATAGGCAATGTTGTCCTCCGCCGTCGCCCACGGCAAAAGGCGAGGCTCCTGAAAGATCATCCCATGACGCCGATAACCAGCGACAACCCGCCCGCGCAGCGGTTCGATGAGCCCAGCCGCAATGTGGACGAGCGTGCTCTTGCCGCAACCCGACGGGCCGACCAGCGCCACGATCTCGTCCTCCGCGACACGGAGCACAACGCGGTCGAGCACCGTGCGCCCGAAATAGGCGTGCGCGACGCCGTCGAGTGCGAGCGCCGTCATCGCTTCACCCCCCACGGCCGCGCGGCTTCCCGCCAGCGTTCCAGCTCCGCACGGATGGGTTGCACCACGCCGTACTCGACAATGAAAATTGCCGCGACGATGATGACCACCCACGAGATGGACTGGGCGACATCGAGATTGGAGCGCGATGTGGCAAGCGCCACGCCGATGCCGTCGATGTTTGCGAGCAACTCCGCCATGACCGCGACCTTGAAAGTAGAGCCGAGCGCGACCGCCAGCGCGGGGAAGTAGCGTCCCGCGACTTGGCGAACGACAATTGTCCAGAGCCTTTGCAGGGGACCGGCGCCGAAAGCGCGCGCCATCTCCTCAAGCGCGCGGTCGCGCGTCGCAACCCCTTCCGCCACATTGGCGAAGACCAGCGGAAACGACGCGACGACGGTCGTGGTCAGCACCGTGCCCGTGCTCGAACCGAACCAGATCATGGCCAGCACGATCCAGGCGATCGGCGGCACGCCCATGACAATCGTGAGCAATGGCCGCGCGAGCCGCATCGCCGCTGCGGAATATCCGACAGCGAGACCGAGCACGCCGCCAAGCAGCGCCGTCAAGCCGAAACCTTGAACGGCGCGCAGCCCCGTTTCCCATGCGAGACGCCATGTCTCGGCCGATTCGAGAAGTGTTCGGGTCGCCGCGAACGTCGCCAGCGGCGACGGCAGAATGAAATCGCCGTAGGCCTCATGTCCCTGCTGCCAGAGCGCAGCAAACACGGCGAGACCCGCCACGCCCACCCAACCGGACCAAACGAACCGGCCGAGGCGTCCCATCCTGTCGAGCACGACGCGTCGCATGAAGCCTCACAGGTAGAAGTCGCCGTCCGGCAACCGGCCACCAATATAGCCGGGATTGACCACGGCCATAGCTTCCAGAACCGTCTCGACATGCGTGCGTGCGTCGCGGGCCGCCGTCGCGACCAGATGCGAGTAAGGAATGGACTGTTCGATCACCGGCCAGGGAAGCTGAAGCGGCCCGGCCGCATTGCTGGCCGCACGCGCCGGATACGCGTTCACATCGGCCACGGCGCGCACGAGCCCAGCCTGAAGCGCCTCCACCGCCTCGGGGTTGGCCGTGCGGAATGCATCCGTAACGGCCAGCCCTGCCTGCGGCAGGATTGGTTCCGTACCCGTCAACCGCGCCCACTCGGCCTGGATATCCATGACGCGGTGGATCGTCTTGCCGGCCAGCTTGCCGCGCACCACCGCAGCCGATGCCGCAGGCTCCGGCGCAAGCGCGGCATCGACGCGCCCAAGGACCAGGAGCTGAATGCTTTCGAGCGGCGTTCCGGTCGACACCAGCTCCACGTCTTTTGCATCGATCCCCGCATGCCGGAACAAGCGCTGCAGGATCAGGTTCGGCAGCTCGTTCGGCGCCATGACGGCGAGCTTGCGGCCCTTGAGGGCGGCAAGGCTCGTCATCTCCGGATCGGCGGACATGATGTAGAGAATGCCGTTCGTCATCACGTTGACGAGGCGTACGCCCAGCCCGCGGTTGTAGAGGTTCGCCGCCACCGGCACGGGCATGATAGCCACGTCGAGCCGCTTCGACGTCAATCCCGCGCGCACCTCGTCCACCTGCCGCCAAACGCGCAGTGACGCCTTCGTCGCGGCCTTATCGAGACGACCGGTAGCGATGGCATGGAGAACGGTAATCGAGGGGCCGGCAGGCGGCCCCCAGATCTCGATCTGTTCGAGGGGAGCCGCTAAGGCAGCCGTCGTCGGGGGCACAAAAAGCGAGGCGGCGGAGACGCCGACGAGCGACGCTCCACCTTTTAGAAGTCCCCGCCGCGAGAGGCGCATCGCCTGCCCGCGCATGTGCCCGAAATGGGCGCTGTCTTGCATCAGAACTTCGCTTTCACGCCCCCGATGAAGGCCCGGCCCTCTCCGGGCTGGAACACGGCCTGGTTGGGATTGCTGACGACATCAACGATCAGCGTCGCCGAGGCGTACTTCTCGTCGAAGATGTTGGACACCTCGCCGAACAGGCTGAGATTGTCGGTGATCGCGTAAGCCGAGCGAAGATCGAACACGGCGAACGAGTCGCGGAACATCGTATTCGCGTTGTCGACCGGAGTATCGTCCGGCAGCCAGTCCACCTCCGCCTCGACCCACAGCCCCGGCATGACGGTATAGCGAAGCGCAGCGTTCACGATATGGCGCGGCGCACCGGCCAGGCGGTTGTCGCCGTGACGGAGATCGCCGTCGAAGCGGAAGTCCTGATACGTGTAGGCCACCCGGCCGCTGAGGTCCGCCGTGATATCGAACGCGGTTCCGATTTCGATTCCGAAGTGCGTCGTCTTATCGGCGTTGACGGCGCCGAGCGAGTTGCCGAACGAGTCGCGCAGGTTCAGAAGCTCGTCATCGACCCACGAATAGTAGGCAATCGCCGACCATGCGAGCCCTTGCGTCCGGCCCTTCCAGCCGCCTTCGAGCGTGGTCGCCGTCTGGGCATCGAGATCCGGCGTCGCGAACATAGCAGGCGGCGCACCGCCTGGATTGGTGCCGGCGCTGCTGTTGGGCGAACCGTGGACCGGGGAGATGAGATCGTCGTGCGTCGGCGGCTCGAAGCTGCGGCTCAACGCGGCGAAAACGGACTGGTCGCGCGTCAGATCGTAGTTGAGCGCCACGCTCGGCGTCCATTCCTGATAGGAGCGATCGTAGCTCGTATTCACGAACGGAAAAGCGGGGAGGTAGGTATTGGTTGCCGCATTATACCTTGGGCGCGCCATGCCGAAGATGTCGTCGTTCTCCCGTTTGGCATACGAATAGGCGATGGCTGGCGAGACCGTGAGGCGCTCGGTGAGCGGAATGTTGAAGCCCGCGTGCATCGATAGCGTCGTCGAGTCGAGCTCGTTCTCGCCGAAGAGACGCCCCGTCTCGCCCCGCTGGTTGATGAGATAGCTGCGGTCGGCCGAGCCCACGACGTACTGGCCCGTAATCTCGAACAGCGGCAACGCGCGCGACGCATCCGGCGCATAGGCATAGCGCAGCACCGTCGTGAAATCGCCGCCCTCTGTCTCCCGCACGCCGCTCCCCACCGGGAACCGGAACATGTCGTCCGTGTAGGTGTAGCCGAAGCCGACGTCGAACAGGTTGGCGCCGTACCGGGCCGTCGTACGCGATCCGATCCGGAACTGCTCGGCCTCACGCTCGGGCCGGTCGCGAATCACGTTGGGGCCGGTGCACGCTGTCGGGCCCGTGCACACCTGCTTGGGGTTCTGACGGAGCATCGTGCCGGACAGCGGACCGGCAACGTCGAACGAAAGATCGGTGTAACCGAAGAAGAGGCGCGTCGTGATGTTCTCGTTCACGCGCGCGCCGGCGTTGAGATTGAAGTTCGTGCGCTCGGATTCGTTGTAGACGCGGAACCCGTCGCGCTGGACGTAGCTCAGGCTCGCATGAGCGTCGAACGCGCCTTCCTGTCCGCCAGCTGCCACATTCACACCGAAGTGCCCGAAGCTTCCGAATTCCACGGCAGCTTCCGCGCCCGGTGCGGTGATGCCCGTGGGCGAGACGAAGTTGATCGCGCCGCCCAGCACGGTGGCACCCAGCCGGTTGGCCGTATATCCTCGGTAAATCTCTGCAAACTCTGCACTTTTCGGATCCGCAAAGCCGACGATATAGGAACCGTCCGCGCGGTTGATCGGCAGCCCGTCCTGGAGAATGAGCGTCCCGCGCTCGGACGGGTTCTGCTGCAAGCCGGAGCCGCGGATCTGCAATCGCGGCTGATCGTTGCCGCCGAAGAAGTTCTGCACGACCACACCCGGCACGGAGGCCAGCATCTCCGAAAGAGACGCCGTAGCCTTCGGCGACATCTCATCGTTGGTGACGACCGTCGCGCCACCCGGAATGGCGTCGAGCTTTCGGATCGCCTCCTCAACCGGCGTTTCTCCGGCGCTCCCCTCGGACGTATCGACGGCGGTCGGCCCCGGCCCAGCGCCACCGCCGCCCGTTGCTTGCTTCGAAGCAGGGCGCGGGGTGGCCCCGCCGACATCGATCGCCGGCAGATCGACGGCCGTGCCCGGAGCCGCCGACTGGGCCAACACACCCGTCGAACTTATCAGCAGCGCAGCCAGAGCGGTCACACCGATCCGCCGTCCAGACAGGCTCGAACCATTCCCCTGCCCGCGCAAGCGCGCGTCCCTCACCGCCGAATTCAGCGCGTTCGACATCTCAAGTCCCCAGTTCACAAAATTAGCGCCCCATTAATTTGTTGACCACCGTAGTACACTTATAGGAGCGCGGACCTGATCTAAGTCAAGCAGCGGCATTCAAGGCCCGCACTGTGGCCTGGCGAACACTCCAGCCCATGCAATAGCCGAGCGGAGAAAAGAGAGGGTGGATCGGGGTGATCTGACAGGCTCTTCCCGGAGCAACGGAGGGCCACCTGCAAGCGACCAAGCCTACAGCTTCGCGGCGGCGGCATTCGTGAGCGGGAGATCGCCCCCCGTCACAGCGCGCGAGGCGGTTCGCCTCTCCACAGGCGTGAACGTTCGGCTGTCGTTAGATCTTCAGGCGCCTCTCATACGCCTTTGAAGCGATCGCGCACCCTTTGCAACTCGCGCTCGATCTCCGAGGAATGAGGCGTATCCAACGCGTAGAAATCGAACCGTTGCGTATCGCTCAGGTTCGGCAGCAGGCTGGGAAGCGATGTCTTGAAGAAAAGGTCGCTCCCATCGCCGACAAGAGCAGTTTCCGCCTTGTTGCGCCCGTGCGTCACGATCACCGTTATCCGCGTGATATGCCCAAGCAGCGCCTCGATCTCCTCGCCGTCGACCCGATACGCAACATGCGGACGCCACACTCTGTCGAAGTATCCCTTCAGGATCGCGGGGATGCTGTACATCCACACCGGCAGCACGAACACCAGCTCCCGCGCCGCACGGAGATGCGCGACGAGATCCGCGATGTCGTCCGGGATCCGATCCTGATAAAAAGCTGAGAATTCTGCGCGCGAGATGGTCGGGTTGAACCCGATGCCGACGAGGTCGTCCACCAGGACGCGTGCGCCGCGCGCGCCCGTCTCGGCCACGATTTCCGACACGATGCGCGCGCAAAAGCTGGTTGGCGACGGATGGCACGTCACCACGAGACACGCGTCCGGGCGTTCTGCATTGCCGAAGTTCACCCTTTTCCGCTCCCGCTTATTCCTCTACGACGGCCCTGGCTTGGCAGGACACACAGACTGCCCATTCGGGCTCGCACACGAGACCACACGCGCCCGAGCAAGTCATCCGTCTCGAACAGCACGGGGGAGACGACGTTGGATAAGCTAATCGCCATATTGAAATCGGAACTCGAACGCTGGAACAGCGGGTGGAGTGTCGGATCGTTCGGCGCTATTGGCGAATTCCATCAGGACAACGGCGAGGCGCTCGACGTCTCCGATACGGAAAACCTGACCCGAGCCACCGCCCGCGGCGCCATCCGGATCGTGCCCCACCCGGACATGCAGGCCGTGGCCTACGAACTCCTAAGCCCGCGCGCCCGGCGCTGGAGCCAGGGCATGGCGTTATGCCTCCCGGAAGACGCGGCCCTCGGCGCTCAGCGCAACGTGCTGACCGAACTCGGACCCGACACGGACGCCATTCGTCCCGCCGACCGCGACGGCATTCTGTTCGACATCGGCCTGGAGCAGCCGCAAATCGATTTTTGCATTCGCACGAGCGATCCCGAACTGCTCGCCGTCCTCCGTCGCAACGTCGGGAAAACGACGTTCGCCTGTGAAGCCGGACACGCAATTCTTCATACCCATCCCCACCGCGTCGTCCTATCCAAGCTGGGACGCGCCGAAGTGTTCCAGAAGATCGGCGGCCCCGACACGGGCGGAAAATCGCCGGAGGGACCGCACACGCATGTCCTGCCGAAACTTCTCGCCGCACGCCGAACCCATTCTGCAAACACGCCGATCGCGGAAGGCCTCACGCCTTGCGCTTTCCTCCACCCGGCAAATCCGGTGATCGCACCCCTTGGCGACGACAAGCCGTTCGATCCTGCGGATTTCGCGCGTTTCCAAAGCTATCTTGGGCTTTACGGCCCCGCGGCCTATGTGGCGACGAAGAAAGCGGTCTGGGCAGCCGTCGAAGATGGCCAGGATCCCGGCGGGATGCCCGAGCCCGGCACGCGGCTCGAACGCGTCGCGCTTCGCAACGCGCTCCGCCAGATGGAGAGGCAGGGGGAAGCGATGCGCAACGAGCTTTTACTGAAGCGCGTTGCCGCATGGCGCGCCGCATTCGACAAACTGGAGGACACTGACGAGAGCGAGACGGCCTGAAGGGTTTTTGTTCGCTCTCGGCAGATTGCAATCCGTCTGCACACGCCCCCGTAAAATCCCGGCAGTGTTACAGAAGCGCGTCAGCACGTGCGGCGGTCTCCCGCACGGAGTCGGATTTGCGTTGACAGCGTGCCGTTTCTGAGGCCGTTTAAAGGCGTGACGGTGTCGAAGCGCGCGCAAGCGCGTGGAGATGAAGAGGGAACACGGTGCGGCGCGACGAGCGCCAAAACCGTGGCTGCGCCCGCAACTGTAAGCGGCAAGTCCTCTCCAAATACGCCACTGGCGCTCCGCGTTGGAGCCCCGGGAAGGCTGGAGAGCGACGTTCGAGCCGTAAGCCAGGAGACCTGCCGCCACAAGTCGCCCATCCTCAGTGCGGGACGCCTGCAGGAACGGACACCCGGAGTGGCGACTGATGTGCAACCGAATGGGGGCAACGTCAGGTATGGCCAGGGTCTTGAACACCCACTGACGAATTTATTCAGGCTCGTCGGAGAGCGAGCAGCGCAAGACGCCGCAAAATTATGCGGCCGATACGCGTTGCACGGTCCTCGTCGCGCCACCGCGCCATATCCGCCGAAGCTCCCGCCATCACGCGTGACGGGGGGACCGATGTCGTGTTCATTTGAGCGAGACGCAACAGCAAGATGCACTGCGATCTCGAAGAAACTGCTGTTTTCGTCGTGTGCGTTTTTCGCTGTTCTTGCCGTCACCGGCCCGGCCAGCGCACAAACCGTCGATCTCGACGGCATCGTCGTTCAAGGCGACAGCCGAGGCACATCCGTTGAAGCTGAAAAGATCGGCTCCGCCGTGACCGTCATCACGGGCGAGGAGATTCGCCAGCGCGGCATCACCTACGTGAGCGACGCTCTTCGCTCGGTTCCGGGTGTCGCGATGAGCCGCTCCGGTCCGGCAGGAGGCTTAACTCAAGCCCGCATCCGCGGCGCGGAAGGAAATCACACGCTCGTCATCATCGACGGCATTCAGATGAACGACCCTGCCCAGGGCGAATTCGATTTTTCGACCCTCCTCGCAGACAACATCGAACGTATCGAGGTGCTTCGCGGCGCCCAAAGCGCGCTCTGGGGCTCGAACGCGACCGCCGGCGTCATCAACATCGTCACACGCAACGCAGAGCCCGGCGCGCGCGTCGGCATCACGGCCGAAGGCGGCTCTTTCGGGACGAAGAAGCTCTCGGGCTATGCGTCCGCCGCCAATGACTGGGCTCGCGGGATCGTTTCGGCAACCGGCTTCGACACCGACGGCTATAACACATCGCCATTCGGTCGCGAAAAGGATGGTTACGAAAACCGCACCATCTCGTTTAAGGGAGACGCCGACGTTCTTCCGTTCCTGAACATTCAGGGCACGATCCGCGGAACACGCACCTTTGCCGAGACCGACCCGCAAGACTTTAACTGGGGTTCGCCGACGTATGGCTTGGTCGTCGATGGAGATCGTACGCATAACGTCGAGCAGCTTTTCGCGAGCACACGCGCAACGCTGAGCACCTTCGAGGACCATTGGAAGCATTCGGTATTCTTCAACTACACAGACTACGAAACCGAACGTTTCGCCGACCAGTTCGCAGATAGCGGCGACGTCGGAACGCGCGAGCATTTCGGCTACCAGACGACGCTCCAATTCGATACGCCCTCGATCGCCAACGCACGCCACACACTCATCGGCTTGATCGAGCAAAACACGGAAACCTACCGCAACACGGGACCGATCTTCTGGGATCCCAGCCAAATCCCCGAGCAAGAGCGGACGCTGCGGGGCCACGTTGCGGAATACCGGCTTGAACTGTTCGACAGCCTGTTCCTGACCGGCGCCTACCGCTACGATACGAACGACACATTCGAAGACGCTGAAACGTACCGGGCAACGGCCGCTTATCTGCTCAGATCTACGGATACACGCTTCCATGCGAGCTACGGCAAGGGCGTAACAAACCCGACCTTTAGCGAGCAGTTCGGATTCATTCCCGGACAGTGGCTGGGCAACCCCAATTTGACCCCGGAAGAATCCATCTCATGGGATGCCGGCATCGAGCAGAGCTTCTTCAACAAGGCTCTCATCGTCGACGTCACGTACTTCCGCGCAAACCTCGAAAACGAAATTTTCGCCGATTACTCGGGACCGATCCCCACCGCTGGAAATCGCGATCAGGAGAGCACACGCCGCGGCGTCGAGGTGACTGTGACAGCTCGACCGACGGATAATTTCGACATCATCGCAACCTATACGCATCTCAATTCTTTCGAGACGGATGCGACAGGTCTGCGGTTCCGCGAAGTCCGCCGGCCGGAGCACCAGGCAAGCGTGAACGCAACGTATCGCTTCTCCGATCGCGCGCGTGCGACCGTCAGTGCCGTTTACAACGGCGACTTCTACGATAACGACTTCCGCCTCGGTGCACCGCCCCGCATCTTGATGGACAGCTACACACTCGTGACGGTGGCCGGCGAATACGACATCTCCGATAACCTCACCGCATTCGCCCGCGTGGAGAACTTGCTGGATGAGGACTATCAGGAGGTATTCGGATACGAGACCGCGAACATCGCAGCTTACGCCGGCATCCGCATGCGGTTTGGCGACTGAGACGAGGCGAGGACTTCTCGAAGACGAGAGGCCTCGATAGCCACGAATGGGCAAGGAGGCCTCGACCACCCCGCGTGCTGCATCACGCGCAAGGTTGGGGCCTCCTTGATCCCTGTTACCCATCGCGGGAGAGAGAGAACGAAGATCGTCATATCTCCGTCTCACGAGCCCTGAAGGACGACGCCAATGCCCCGGCCATCGATGGCCATAGCCGCACTGATCTCGGCCGCCGCACTCGTCGTCGCGAGCCTCCCGCTGCACGCCGAGGCTCCGCCGCGCCGTGTCGTGTCGATGAACTTGTGTACGGATCAGATGGCGATGCTAATGGCAGCGCCGGGCCAACTGCATTCCGTGTCCCATCTCGCACGCGACCCCAAAAGCTCCGTTCTCCCGGATGAGGCACGGCGCTTTGTCGTGAACCACGGCCTCGCCGAAGAAATTTTCATGATGCAGCCCGATCTCGTGCTCGCCGGCACGTTCACGAGCCGGGCCAGTGTGGCGATGTTGAAGCGCTTGGGGTTCCGTGTGGAGCAGTTTCCGCCCGCCTACTCCTTCGACGAAATACGCGAGCAGATCCGCAGGCTGGGAAACCTTCTCGGACGCGAGAAACGCGCCGAAGAACTCGTTGAAGAACTCGACCGGCGCCTCGCTGCCACCCCGGCGCCCGATGAAACCGCATGGCGGCCACTCGCAGCCTTGCACTTCGCAAACAGTTACACCGTGGGATCGGGCACCCTGTCGAGCGAAGTGGTGCAGCGAGCGGGTCTCGAAAACTTAGGAACGCGGCTCGGACTGTCCGGCACGATCCGCCTGCCCCTCGAAATCCTCGTTGTCTCCGCGCCCGATCTCATCGTCGGCGGAACACGCTACGAAAGCAGCGCCCCCGCACTTGCCTATCAGACGTTCGAGCATCCGGCCTTAAGTGCCATTCTTCAAGGTCGCCCCATGACGGCCGTCCCGGATAGGTATTGGGTCTGCGGCGCGCCGTTCACAGCAGAAGCCGTTCGCATTTTGGCCGATGCGGCCGCTCAGCTCAGCCCACGAAAGCCAGTTGCGCCATGAGCTATCGTCTCGTCATCGCCGGCCTCGCGCTCCTCGTCGCGATTCTGTTCGCGGCCTCTCTGTTCACCGGCCCCGCCGGCCTCGACCTGGCGACGTCGTTCGACGGCTTGTTCCGCGGCAACAACGAGGCCGCCCGCCTCGTCATGCAGGAAATCCGCCTGCCGCGCGCGATCCTCGGCGCGATGATCGGCGCAACGCTGGGGCTTTCAGGCGCCGTCCTGCAAGGATACTTGCGCAACCCCCTTGCCGATCCAGGCGTGCTCGGCGTCAGCGCCTCGGCGTCTCTCGGCGCGGTCATAGCAATCTACACCGGCCTCTCGGCGGCTTTTGCACTGGCGCTGCCGGTGCTCGCCATGCTGGGTGCCATCGCTGCCGTAATGGTCATCCAGATCCTTGCGGGCGGCCGCGCCGGAACGCTGACGTTGATCCTCGCCGGCGTCGCGATCACAAGCCTTGCCGGCGCCATGACCTCGCTGGCGCTGAACCTGTCTCCCAATCCCTTCGCGGCCATGGAAATCCTGTTCTGGATGCTCGGATCTCTGACGGACCGCTCCATGGTCCACGTCTGGCTGTCGGCTCCGTTCATGATTATCGGCTGGGTGATGCTTGCACCGCTCGGCCGTGCGCTCGACGCGCTGTCGCTTGGGTCCGATGCCGCTCAAAGCATGGGCGTGCGTCTCAACCGTACGCAAACGTTGACGATCCTTGGCACGGCCACGTCGGTCGGTGCGGCAACGTCCGTCGCCGGCGCCATCGGTTTCGTCGGCCTCATCGTTCCGCATCTGCTGCGGCCGGTGGTCGGATCGAAACCGAGCCGCCTTCTCTTTCCGAGCGCCCTCGCCGGGGCCTCGCTCGTCCTCGCAGCCGACATCGCCGTGCGCCTCATTGCACCCGGGCGCGACCTCAAGCTCGGCGTCCTGACGGCCATCGTCGGCGCACCGTTCTTCCTCTACCTCGTCATTCGCTACCGCAGGACGCTCACATGACCCGTCTCAGCGTCCGAAACCTCAGCGTCGATCTCGGCGGCCAGACGATCGTCCGCGATGTCTCGCTCGACTTCGCACCGGACGGCGTGATCGGACTGATCGGCCCCAACGGCGCGGGGAAAAGCACGTTCCTCAAAGCGATCCTCGGGCTCGTGCCATCGCGAGGCGGCATTTCTTATGACGGCAAGCCTCTGCCTGAGATCGATCGCCGTGCGCTGGCTCGCCTGACGAGCTACCTGCCGCAGGATCGCGAAATCGCCTGGCCGCTCTCGGTCGAAAACGTCGTCGCGCTCGGGCGCACGCCTTACCTCTCCACGCTCTCCGGCCTTGGCTCCGAAGATCACCAGGAGATCGAAAGCGCCATCGCATTGACCGACATCGCACACCTCCGCAATCGCATCGTCTCGACGCTCTCAGGCGGCGAGCGCGCGCGCGTTCTGATGGCGCGCGTCTTGGCCCAGGCCACGCCGATCCTGATCGCAGACGAACCCGTCGCCGCCCTGGACCCCGGCCATCAAATCGCGCTGCTGGAAACGCTCGATGCATTGTCGTCAGCAGGGCGCACGATCATCGTGTCGCTGCACGAGATTTCGCTTGCCGCGCGGTGGTGCCGCCGTCTCGTCCTGCTCGACAAGGGCAGCATCGCCGCCGACGGCAAGCCCGAGGACGTCTTGACCCACGAACATTTCGCGAAGGTCTACGGCGTTCGCATCCACCGCACCGTCACCGAGGATGGGCTGCTTGTGCAGCCGGTCGCACGGTTGCCACTGCAGCGGTAATCCGAAAAGCCGTTCGCGGGCTCTCAGCGCGCGAGCGCCAGGAGGCGGTCGCAATCGATATGCGCTTCGATATGCGCCGCAAGCGCATCGAGCGTGGCATCCACGTCGTGTTCGTAATTGAGCGGCGACCCTTGCGCGCCGAGACCGCGCAACACTTCTTCGCGATAGGCATCGCTCGAAAAGAGACCGTGGAGATAACACCCCGCAACACGCCCGTCCGCGCTCCGAGCACCGTCCGCACGCCCATCCTGAAAACGGATCATCGGCCGCTCCAATCCTACGCCTGTCGTTTGCCCGACGTGCATTTCATAGCCCTTGACCGCAGCGCTTGCCGAACACGACACGCCTCGTACCTCTGTCAGCGTCTTGTTTCCGGTGAGAACGGTCTCGACATCCAGGAGACCCAGCCCCTTGGCCTCGCCCGGCGCCCCTTCGATGCCGCCAGGATCGGAGATCCTCCGCCCAAGCATCTGATAGCCGCCGCAGATACCCAGCACATGGCCGCCGCGGCGCACATGCGCCGCAAGGTCAATGTCCCAGCCTGTTGCGCGCAACGCGGAGAGATCCGCCATCGTCGCCTTCGAGCCCGGCAGAATCACGAGCGCAGCCGTGCCCGGAATGGGCTCACCCGGATGCAGAAAGACCGCATCGACAACAGGCTCCAGCCGCAACGGATCGAAGTCGTCGAAGTTCGAAATTCTCGGATACGCCAGCACAACGACGAGAGGACGTCCCCCCGTGGCCGCGTCGTGCGTCATCGACTGGGTATCTTCCGCGGGCAGCCGAGCTGCCGCGTCGAAATAGGGAAGAAGCCCCAGCGCCTGCCATCCCGTCCGCGCGGCGAGGTCCGCCATGCCGTCGGCGAACAGCGCGGGATCGCCACGGAACTTGTTGACGATGAAGCCGACGATCCGCGCGGCATCGTCAACGCTCAGCACATGCCGCGTCCCGACGAGGCTCGCAATCACGCCCCCGCGCTCGATGTCGCCGATCAGCACGACAGGCACGTCGGCTGCTTCTGCAAACCCCATGTTCGCAATATCGCCGCTGCGAAGATTGACCTCCGACGCCGAACCCGCGCCCTCGACAAGAACGAGGTCGGCATCTTCTCCCAGCAGATGAAAGCTCTCCAGAACGCGCTCCATCAACTGCGCTTTCATCGCGTGATAGCCACGCGCCGGCGCGTTGCCGATCACGCGCCCCTGCACGACGACCTGCGCACCGATCTCGCTCTGCGGCTTGAGCAGCACCGGGTTCATATGCACGCTCGGCACCGCACGGGCCGCGCGGGCCTGGAGCGCCTGCGCGCGCCCGATCTCGCCGCCGTCCGCCGTTACGGCCGCATTGTTCGACATGTTCTGAGGTTTGAACGGCCGCACGCGAAGACCGCGATTGGTGAACGCACGCGCAAGCCCCGCGACCAGGAGCGACTTGCCCACATCCGAGCCCGTGCCCTGAAACATGATCGCTTTCATGGGCGCTCTAGAACTCGATGCCTTCCTGAGCTTTCACTCCGGCCGCAAAGTGATGCTTCACGGGCGTCATGTCCGTTACCAGGTCGGCCGCTTCGATCAGCTCGGGCTTCGCGTTCCGTCCGGTCACGACGACGTGGAGATCCGGCCGCTTGTTGCGCAGCGTCTCGACCACATCGGCGAGCGGCAAATGATCGTACCGCAACGCAATGTTGAGTTCGTCGAAAACGATGAGATTGAACGAAGGATCGGCAAGCAACGCTTTGGCCTGGGCCCATGCCTTCTCCGCCGCAGCGACGTCGCGCGCGCGATCTTGCGTTTCCCAGGTAAACCCCTCGCCGAGCGTATGCCAGACGACCCGGTCGCCGAACGTTTCGAGCGCTTTTCGCTCACCCGTCTCCCACGCGCCTTTGCCGAATTGGACCACGCCGATGCGCTTGCCGCGCCCCAATGCGCGCAGCACGAGGCCCCACGCCGCAGTCGACTTCCCCTTACCTTTGCCCGTGTGGACGATCAGAAGCCCTTTTTCGACCGTTTTGGAGGAAACCTCGGCGTCTTGCGCAGACTTGCGTTTCGCCATTTTCTCCCGGTGCCGGGCGTCGTCTTTCTCTGCTGCTGCCATATGAAGTCTCTTTCTTATCCATGGGCCCCAGCGCCCCGCGCCGAGAAGCCAAAATTTGCGCCCGATTTCCATTGACGCAGCGATCTGGCAGCCTTTATCAAACCCGGGACGGTTCCTCGCAAGAGGATTGAACGGGAATGCGGTATGCCGAGCGAGGCCGAAGCCGCAGCTGCCCCCGCAACTGTAATCGGCGAGCGTTCGATCGATCGTGCCACTGGGAAACCGGGAAGGCGATAGAATGCAGGTGACCCGAGAGCCAGGAGACCGGCCGTCAGAGTAAGACACTCGCATGGCCCCGGAGGGGTGGCCAGGGAGAATGCCCGTGAAGACACGATCCTCACACTTGCCGTCGTTCGATAAACAACGCGCCGCATTCTGCGCGCGGGGCAGGCGTTCTCAGTGAGCAAACCGTCCGGCGATAGCGCGCCGCTTCTTCCTCAGTCCGGGCCATGCACGTGCTCCGAACCGTCGGACCCCGAGGGGGCTTGCCAGGACTGCAGCGTGTTCGCGACCTCCAACTCTCTCCAAAATCTCGTGCCCGCACCCAAGTCCGACGCATCGATCACCGTCTTCGTCTGCGTCACGTGCCGCCAGATGCTGCCCGATGGAGATGGCTTCCTCCAGCCCGGACGCGACCTCGCCGCAATCCTGAGCGAGCGCCTGTCCGCCGACGAAAACGTCAACGTCACACCCGTTCAATGCCTGTCCGTCTGCAACCGCCCCAGCACCATCGCGCTCACCGGCCGCAACAAGTGGACATACCTCGTCGGCAACCTCGAAACCGCCGTGCATCTCGACGACATCGTCACGTTCGCGCGCGCCTACCGGCAATCCAGCGACGGCATCGTCCCCTGGAAGGAACGGCCGGAACCGTTCCGCAAGAGCGTGATCGCCCGCGTTCCGCCCCTCGGCTTCATCCATCCGGAGCAAAATTCATGACCGTGGTCGCCAAAGTTCCCTGCAGCATCGTGACCGGCTTTCTCGGCGCCGGAAAAACCACGCTCGTGCGCAACATTCTCCAAAACGGCGCGGGACGTCGCCTCGCCGTGATCGTCAACGAGTTCGGCGATGTCGGCATCGACGGCGAAATCCTGAAAGGCTGCGGCATCGAAAGCTGCAACGAGGAAAGCATCGTCGAGCTGTCGAACGGCTGCATCTGCTGCACGGTGGCGGACGACTTCGTGCCCGCGCTCGAAGGCTTGCTCGCGCTCGATAACCCGCCCGAGCACATCCTGATCGAGACCTCGGGGCTCGCGCTGCCGAAGCCGCTCGTCCAGGCATTCAACTGGCCGGCTATCGCCTCGCGCGTGACCGTCGACGGTGTGATCGCGGTGGTGGACGGCGCGGCCGTGGCCGCTGGCCGGTTCGCGGACGATCCCGACGCGCTCGCAGCCCAGCGCGCGGAGGATACCTCCCTAGATCACGACAATCCGCTCGAAGAAGTGTTCGAGGATCAACTGCTCTGCGCCGATCTGATCGTTCTCAACAAGGCCGACCTGATGACCGCCGACGAGCGCGAAAAGGTTGCCGCCGAGATCAAGGCCGCCGTGCCGCGCGCCGTTAAGGTTGTCGAGACGACCGGCGGTCAGCTCGACCCCAAGGTTCTGCTCGGCCTCGGCGCCGCAGCCGAGACCGATCTTGCCGCACGCCCGTCTCATCACGACAACGAGGCCGAGCACGATCACGACGATTTCGATACCTTCATCCTCGATATCCCTTCCCTCGACGCGCCAGAGGGCCTCCTGGAGCGGATCCGCACCGCGGCCGACGCGCACGACATTCTGCGCATCAAGGGCTTTGCCGAAATCAACGGAAAGCCGATGCGCCTCCTCATTCAGGGTGTCGGCTCGCGCTTGCAGCACCAGTTCGACCGCCCCTGGCACCCTGAGGAACCGCGCCAGGGCCGGCTCGTGGTGATCGGCCAGAAAGGACTGGATCGCGACGCCATCGCCCAGGCCATCGGGACCGTATAAGATGACCGGATGCACCTGCTAGCAGTCGAGACGGGATCGCTGGATGAAATAGACGGCGCGGTCGATCTGGGACAGACGCCCGCCGATGTCGTCGTCCTGTCGTTCAGCGACAGCGATCTCTCCGCCCTTGCCTCGGTTTGGAGCGAGAGCCCCACGCTCTTTCCCACACTACGTCTCGCAAGCCTCAAGCAGCTTCGCCACCCGATGTCGGTCGATCTCTATATCGAGCGCGTGATCGCGGGCGCGCGCCTCGTGATCGTGCGCGGCCTCGGCGGCCTCGACTACTGGCGTTATGGCTTCGAGCAGATCGCAGCAGCGGCACGGCGGCACGGCATCCACTTCATCGCATTGCCGGGCGACGACCGCCGCGATGCGCGCCTCGACGCGATCTCGACCGTTCCGCGCGATGTGCTGACCGCCTTCGAGCGTTACTTCCGCAGCGGCGGCCCCGCCAACGCGCGCAACGCATTGCTCTTTGCTGCGCAGTTGCTCGGCACGTCTACCGAAGTCGATCCGCCCGTTGCGCTTCCCGCCGCTCTGGCGCTCGACGCAAGCGGCAACCCGACAGCCCTCGAAAACGTAGAGAGCTTGTCGGGGAAACCCGTCGCGCTCGTAACGTTCTATCGGGCAAGCCTCCTCGCCGGCGACTATCGGCCCATCACCGCACTCTGCGATGCACTTGAGCAGCGCGGCCTCCGCGCGATAGCCGTCGCCGTGACGAGCTTGAAGGACGCGGACGTCGCGAACCCGGTGACGGACCTCATTGTAAGCGCCCGCCCCGACGTCATCCTCAACGCGACCGCCTTCTCCGCCATGCGCACCGACGAGACGACGCTTCTCGACGCGGCGGATTGCCCCGTGCTGCAAGTCGCCCTCGCGGGCCACCCACGCACAGCATGGGACGAAGCTTCCCGCGGCCTGTCGCCCAGCGATCTCGCGATGAACGTCGTGCTCCCGGAGCTCGACGGCCGCCTCTTTACGCGCGCCATTTCCTTCAAGAAGGATCTCGCTGCCGAGCCAGGCCTCGAATACGCGCGCATCGTGCACGAACCCGACGCGGGCCGCGTCGCACACGTAGCCGATTTAGCCGCCGCGTGGGTACGGCTGCGCCGAAAGCCGCGCGAAGAACGCATGATCGCGCTCCTGCTCTCCGATTATCCCAATCGCGCAGGCCGCACAGGATACGCCTGCGGTCTCGACACCCCCGAGAGCGTCGCGGAAATCGTCTCCGCACTCGCCACGGCGGGCTATGCGACAGGCACGGACAGCGTCGATGCGGGAAACTTGATCGCGCGGCTCGCCGGTCTTTCGGCATCCGACGCAATCGAAATTCCGGTCGCCTGGTACGTCCGCCACCTTTCCAGCTTGCCGCCCGGCGTCAGGGACGCTCTCGATGCCGCATGGGGGAAGCCGGAAGAAGATCCGGCGTTTGACGGCGAACACTTCCGCCATCCCTGCGCGCGGCACGGGAATCTTGTCGTCACCCTCCAGCCGGATCGCGGCGCGCGAAGCGACAGAAAATCGGGCTATCACGACCTCGAACTCCCGCCCCGGCACGCCTACGTCGCGCTCTACGCGTGGCTGCGCGAGCAGGAGCGCATCGACGCGCTTCTCCACATGGGCACGCACGGCACCCTCGAATGGCTGCCGGGCAAAGCGCTCGCCCTCTCCGAAACGTGCTTCCCCGAAGCCGTGCTCGGCCCTCTTCCGGTCGTCTATCCCTTCATCGTCAACAACCCCGGCGAAGCGGTGCAGGCCAAACGGCGCATCTCCGCCGTAACCATCGGCCACATGACGCCGCCGCTGTGCGAAGCCGGGCTCGAAGGCCCGCTCGGAGAGCTGGAAGGCCTGATCGAGGAATATGCCGAAGCAGACGGCGTCGACCGCCGACGCATCGTCATCCTGGAGCAAGAAATCCTGGATCGAGCCTGGCGCTCAGGCCTCGCCAAGGATTGCGGCCTCGAAAAGAGCGATCCGCCGCGAGAGGCCGTCGCCAAGCTCGACGCCCAGCTCTGCGACATCAAGGATCTCGCCATCCGCGACCACCTGCACGTCTTCGGCCGCGCGCCGTCTCCCGAATCCTGCGCTGCACTCGCCGCCGCGATTGTCCGCGCTGCGCCGGGGACCAGATCTGAAACGGTCGAGACCGCCATCGTGGACTGCGCACTCTATGAGCGTGAGGCCCTGATCGCAGCCCTCGACGGCCGTCGTGTCGCGCCTGGCCCGGCCGGCGCTCCGACGCGCGGACGACGCGACGTTCTTCCCACAGGCCGCAACCTCACGACCATCGATCCACGCGCAGTGCCGACCCGCACGGCCGCAATCGTCGGACAGCGCGCAGCCGATGAGGTCGTCCGCCGTTATCTCCAGGACCACGGCGATTATCCGCGCGCCCTGATGCTCGATCTCTGGGCCTCCGCCTCCCTGCGCACCGGCGGCGACGACCTCGCGCAGGCCCTCGCATTCCTCGGCGTGCGGCCCCAGTGGGACGATGGCTCGAACCGCGTAACCGGCATCGAGGTTCTGCCCATCGCCAAGCTGGATCGCCCCCGCATTGACGTCACGATGCGCATCTCCGGCTCCTTCCGCGATATCTTCCCCGCCCAGATCGCCCTCTTCGATCTCGCCGTGCGCCGCGTTGCCGAGCGCGACGAACCCGACGACTGGAACCCGCTCGCCGCCGCGCGGCGCAAAGGGGAAAGTCTCGCGCGCATCTTCGGCGGCGAGCCCGGCACTTATGGCGCGGGCGCTGCGTCCGCCGCGCTCGACGGTGCATGGGGCGCACGCAGCGATCTCGCCACCGCCTATCTCGAAGCATCCTCCCACGTTTACGGCGCAGACGACGCCGAGCGCGTCGCGCCGGAAGAGTTCGAAGACCGCATCGCAGCCACCGACGCGCTCGTTCACCCGCAGGACGACCGCGAGCGCGATCTTTTGGACGGCGACGGCGTGGCCGACTTCGCGGGCGGTTTCGCCGCTGCCGCCGCCGAGATGGGCCGCAGTCCGGCGCTTTATCACCTCGACACGAGCCAGCCCGAGGCCCCTCGTGCACGCACCATCGAGCAAGAGATCGTCCGTATCGTTCGTGGCCGGCTCACCAACCCGCGCTGGCTCGACGGCATGATCGGCCATGGCCACCGTGGCGTGGCCGAAATCGCGCAAGGCGTGGATGCGCTCTACGCCTTCGCCGCCACCGCCGGCATCGTCGGAGACCAGCTTTTCGATGCCGTGCACGACAGCATCCTCGCGGACGAAGAACGCCTCGCCACTCTGCGCGAACTCAACGCACCCGCCATGCACGCCATCGCGGCACGCCTAGAGGACGCGATCCGTCGACAGCTCTGGACACCGCGCCGCAACGCCGTCCATGCCGAGCTTGCTCACGTGCTCGGCGCACAAAGCTTGGCCCAACGCTCGAATGCCGAGGCCGCGCCGTGAGCGCGTATCCGCCAGCGAAGATGGACACGACGGCTGCCGAACCGGCGACCGTCAAAGGATGGTGCCCCGGCGCCCTGCGCCCCATGCTGACAGGCGATGGCCTGATCGTGCGCGTTCGCCCGCGCTGCGGAACGCTCACCTCGGCGCAAATGACCGCCCTAGCCGACATCGCGCGAAACTATGGCAACGGCCTGATCGACCTGACGCGTCGCGCCAACCTGCAGCTTCGCGGCATCGACGAACACCGCATCGCCGACGTTTGGAAAGCGCTCTCAGAGATCGGCCTCACAGACGCGAGCGCCGAAGCGGAATCCGTCCGCAACGTCATGGTGAGCCCACTCTCGGGATTAGATCCGTCCGAATGCCTCGACGTCCGCCCGCTCGCTGCCGCCCTCGAAAAGGCGCTCGCAGAAACACCCAGCCTTTGGGCGCTCCCTGGCAAATTCGGATTTGCGGTGGACGGCGGCGGGGCACTTCCCCTGGACAACGAACGCGCCGACATCCGGTTGCGCGCAATCCACGCGGAAACGCAGCCGCAAATCGCGCTCGGTCTCGACACCCCGAGCGGCACGCAATGGATGCGACAGCTCGATCCGAACCGCGCCGCTCACAGCGCTGCTAGCTTGGCCGAAGCGTTCTTGCGCGCGCACAAGCCCTCACCGCGCGCACGGATGCGCGACCTCGACCCAAAAGCCCTCTCCGCCCTGCAAAACGCCGTGATCGACGAAGGTTTGCCGCCAGATCGAACGCCGCTGCCCAACGGCACCGCCACAGCCCGCGTCGGTGCGATACAAATCCGCCAGCGGATCGCAGCCGTCGGCCTTGGCGCGCCGCTGGGACGCCTCACGGCCGATGCCCTCGCGGGCCTGGCAAAGGCCGCATCCCGTATCGCGAGCGACACGGTTCGCCTGTCTCCATGGCGCACACTCTACGTCTCCACGCAAAACGAAGCGGAAGCCGCATCTCTCCTCGCCTCAGGCCAGGATCTCGGCCTCGTCGTTGACCCTGGCGATCCCCTGATCGCCATCGACGCCTGCCCAGGCACGTCCGCCTGCCGCTCCGCGTGGGCCGACACGCGACACACCGCGCGGCAGATCGCCGCGCAAATGCCGCTTCCGGGGATCGGCTCCGTCCACGTGTCCGGATGCGCCAAGGGATGCGCCCGATCGCAAGCGGCCGATCTCGTCCTGGTTGCAGGCCCCGCCGGCTTCGGTATTGTCCGCCACGGCACCGCGGCCGGCACGCCGGACGCAGTCGTCGCACCGACCGCCCTTATCGACCTCCCTGCCGTTCTCAGGACCGGGATCTGAATTCATGCAACCCGACCGCGACTATCTCCGCGATGGACCGGAGATCTACCGCCATTCGTTCTCCATCATCCGCGCCGAGGCCGACCTGTCGCGCTTCGCCGGACACGCGGAAAAAGTGGCCGTCCGCATCATCCATGCGTCAGGCATGGTGGAAATCGCCTCCGACATCGTCATGTCGGACGACTTCGCGAGCGCAGGCCGCAACGCGCTGCTCGCAGGAGCGCCGATCCTCTGCGACGCGAACATGGTGGCCTATGGCGTCACGCGCAGCCGCCTGCCAGCCGGCAACGAGGTGATCTGCACACTTCAAGATTCCGAAGTGCCCGCCCTCGCTCAACGCCTGGGCACCACGCGATCCGCCGCCGCCCTCGAACTTTGGCGTCCGCATCTCGAAGGTGCCGTCGTCGCCATCGGCAACGCGCCGACCGCCCTCTTCCGCCTTCTCGAAATGCTGGACGAAGGCGCGCCACGCCCTGCCGCCATCATCGGCGTTCCCGTTGGCTTCGTCGGCGCGGCCGAATCCAAGGACGCCTTGCGCGCCGCAGCACCCTGCCCGTATCTGATCGTCACCGGCCGCAAAGGCGGCAGCGCCATGGCAGCCGCGGCGGTGAACGCACTCGCAAGCGAGACCGAATGATCTCCCTCACAGACATCGCCGGCACGGCAAAACCTGGCACGCTCTACGGCATCGGCGTCGGGCCGGGCGACGTGCGCCTGCTGACGCTCCGCGCCGCCGCCCTCATCCAATCCGTCGACATCGTGGGCTACTTCGCGAAGAAAGGCCGCCAAGGCAACGCACGCAAAATCGTGACCCCGCTGCTCGCAGCAGGCCAGCGCGAAATCAAGTTCGAATATCCTGTGACGGACGAAATCCCGGCCGACCACCCGGACTACCACGACCAGATCGGCTCGTTTTACCGCGAGATGGCCGCCACACTTGAGCAGAACCTCAAGGAGGGCCTCTCTATCGGTCTTCTCGCGGAAGGCGATCCCTTCTTCTACGGTTCCTTCATGCATATGTGGCGGCGCTTGGACGACGTCGTCCCCGTCGAGGTCGTGCCGGGCGTAACCGGCATGTCCGGCTGCTGGACCCGCGCCAACGCACCCATCGCCTGGGGCGACGACGTCCTCACCGTCGTGCCCGGAACGCTCGACGAAGAGCGCCTCAAGGATCGCCTCGCATCGTCGGATGCCGTGGTGATCATGAAGATCGGCACCAACTTCGCGAAAGTGCGCCGCGCGGTGCAGGCAGCCGGCCTTGCGGAGCGCGCCGTCTACGTCGAGCGCGGCACGATGAGCGACGAACGCATCCTCCCGCTCAACGCCTGCGAAGACGTGCCCGGCACGTACTTCTCGATGGTCATCATTCCCGGACAAGGGCGCCGGATATGACGGGCCGCCTCACAGTCGTGGGACTGGGGCCCGGTACGGCGGATCTGACGACACCGGCCGTGATCAAGGCGCTCGCTGAAGCAACCGATCTCATCGGCTACATCACCTATCTCGACCGCGCGCCCGCCGGCCCTCCCGGCCAGCGCCGCCATGCGTCCGACAATCGCGTCGAACTTGATCGCGCCCGTCACGCCCTCGCGCTCGCGGCCGAAGGTCACAACGTTGTCGTCGTCTCGGGCGGAGATCCCGGCGTCTTCGCGATGGCTGCGGCCGTGTTCGAAGCCGTAGAATCAGGCGACGCCGCATGGCGCGCGCTCGACATCCGCATCGAGCCCGGCGTGACCGCGATGCTCGCAGCGGCAGCCGAAGTCGGCGCGCCGCTCGGCGGAGACTTCTGCGCCATCTCGCTCTCGGACAACCTCAAGTCCTGGACGACCATCGAGCGCCGCCTGAAAGCGGCGGCCGAAGGCGATTTCGTGATCGCGCTTTATAATCCCGCATCCCGCGCCCGTCCCGATCAGCTCGGCAAAGCACTCGAATATGTGCGTGCATTCAAAGCGCCTGACACACCCGTCGTCTTTGTCCGCGCGGCCGGCACACCCGATGCAAAAGTGCGGATTCAAGAACTGGGCTCAGCCGACGCGGCCGGCGTCGACATGCGCACCCTCGTCCTTATCGGATCGAGCCTCACACGCAAGATCGAGCGGCCCGATGCCTTGCCCTGGATCTACACGTTGCGCTCGGAACGCGAACCGTCATGAACCCCGCCGAGCCAATCGACGGCCTCAGCGGCGCTGGCGACAAAGTTTTGCCCGGCGGTGTCCGGTCTCTCGATCATGATCACGGGAAGACCGAGCGACCGTGCGGCTTCGATCTTGGCGTAGGTTGCAGCGCCTCCGGCGTTCTTGCTCACAACCACGTCGATCTGATGAGACGTCAGCAGCTCGATTTCGTCCTGAAGCGCGAAGGGCCCTCGCGCCTGCACGAGCGTCGTATCCGGCGGCAGCGCGTCTGCCTCCGGCTGCTCGATAGCGCGGATGATATAGGCGTGCTGCGTCATGTGCCGAAACGCGCCGACGCCTTGCCGCCCGACGGCGAGGAACACGCGCCGGGGCTCCTCTCCCAGCGCGTTCGCCGCAGCCTCGATCGTTGCGGCTCCGATCCAGCGGTCACCCGTTTCCGCCACCCACGGCGGCCGCACGAGCGTACAGAGCGCCACCCCGCACGCACGCGTTGCCTTGTCCGCATTGGCCGAGATCTGCGCCGCGAATGGATGGGTTGCATCGAGCACCGCGTCGATGCGTTCCTCCGCGAGATAGGCCGCAAGCCCCTCCGCCCCGCCGAAACCGCCGACGCGATGCGCGATACCGCCTTGCTGCCGAGGATTGCGCGTCCGCCCGGCAAGCGACAGGATCGGATGAAACCTCGGATCGCTGCCGAGGCGTTCGGCGCAGGCCACCGCCTCCGTGGTGCCTCCGAGAATAAGGACGCGCATCGAGGATGGCCTCATGAACGCTAGTGGGGAACAGCAGCCGAAGAGGCGCTGGCTCGCGCTCGTCGGTATCGGAGAGGACGGCCTTGCCGGTCTTTCCGACGCCGCCAGATCGCTTGTAACCGAAGCCGAGCTGATCGTGGGCGGCAAGCGCCATCTCACCTTGGCGCACGATGCGATCCGCGGCAAGCAGCTCCCGTGGCCCAGCCCCATCGGTGATGCGTTCCCGAAGATCGCAGCCCACCGCGGCCGTCCCGTCGTGGTGCTCGCCAGCGGCGACCCGTTCTTCTACGGCATCGGCAAACAGCTCGTCGAGGTCGTTCCTGCCGACGAAATCCTGTGCCTTCCGCAGCCGTCCGCGTTCAGTCTCGCGGCGTCGCGGCTCGGATGGCCACTGCAGGATATTTCGCTGGTCACGCTGCACGGCCGCCCGCTCGAAGGCATCGTTCGGTATTTGCAGCCCGGCGCGCGCATCCTCGCGCTCTCGTGGGACGGGGAAACTCCCGCCCGCCTCGCCGCCTTGCTCACGGCGCGCGGCCTCGGCGCAGCCGCGCTCACCGTGCTCGAAGCGCTCGGCGGCCCGCGCGAACGCATTCGGACGGCCCTTGCCGGCAACTTCGACCTCGCCGGCATCGACGACTTGAACACAGTCGCCGTCGCACTCCCTGCCGACATCGCCGCACGCACGCTTGGGCTCTCAAGTGGGCTGGACGACGACCTGTTCGAAAACGACGGGCAATTGACCAAGCGCGAGATCCGCGCTGTCACGCTTTCCTCGCTCGCGCCACATCCAGGCGAACTCTTGTGGGACATCGGTCTCGGCGCAGGCTCCATTGCCATCGAATGGCTGCTCCGCCACCCCGCGATGCGCGCCATCGGGATCGAAGAACGGACCGAGCGCGCACAGCGCGCCGAGCGCAACGCGGCAGCCCTCGGCACGCCCGAACTCCGCATCGTTACAGGCCGCGCGCCCGCGGCCTTATCCGATCTCCCATGCCCCGATGCCGTATTCATCGGCGGCGGCATGGGTGAACCCGGTGTATTTAAAGCGGCCTGGGCGGCGCTCAAGCCCGGCGGCCGCCTCGTCGCCAACGCCGTCTCGCTCAAGACGGAGCAACGCATGCTCGATCTCCACCAAACGCTCGGCGGCGAACTTGTCCGGCTCGACATCGCCCGCACGAGCCCGATCGGCAACGAGCGCGGCTGGTCGCCCGCGCGCCCCGTGACCCACTGGCGGGTGACGAAGCCATGCTAGTGTGCGGCATCGGGTGCCGGCGCGGAACGGCGACAGAAGACATCGAGGCAGCCATTTGCCTCGCGCGCAACGCCTTCATCCGCACCGAGGACATTGCTGTGATCGCCACGGAAACGTCGAAAGCAAACGAGCCCGGCATATGCGAGACCGCGCATCGGCTCGGCGTAACGCTCGTCTCATTCACGACGGACGAATTCCAAAGCGTCGCGAGCCGCATTTTGACGGTCTCTCCCGCAGCGCTCAAGCATAAGAGCACGCCATCCGTCGCCGAAGCCGCAGCCCTCCTTGCCGGTGGCGCGAACGCGCGCCTGCTGGGCCCGCGCGTTTTCAACGCCACCACCACCTGCGCCTTCGCAGTCGTCGACGGAGATCTGCGATGACCGTGCATTTCATCGGCGCGGGGCCGGGCGCTCCCGATCTTATCACCGTACGCGGCCGCAACCTCATCGCCGCCTGCCCGGTCTGCCTCTACGCGGGATCGCTCGTTCCGAAAGAGCTGCTGGAGCACTGCCCTGCGAACGCGCGCATCGTCGACACGGCCCCGCTCTCGCTGGACGAGATCGTCGCGGAAATCGCGACAGCCCACGCCGCCGGCCAAGACATCGCACGCCTGCACTCCGGAGACCTCTCGATCTGGAGCGCAACCGGCGAGCAGATCCGCCGTCTCGATGCTCTCGGCATTCCCTACACCATGACGCCAGGCGTCCCCTCCTTCGCCGCGGCAGCAGCCGCTCTGGGTCAGGAGCTCACGCTGCCGGAAGTCGCCCAGTCGCTCGTGCTGACCCGCACCTCCGGCCGCGCGTCCGCCATGCCGTCCACGGAAACGCTCTCCGCATTTGCCGCCACGCACACGACGCTTGCAATCCACCTGTCGATCCAGAGCGTGAAGCGCGTCGTCGAAGAGCTTATGCCGTTCTACGGCGCGGACTGTCCGGCCGTCGTCGTCGCGAAGGCGAGTTGGCCGGATCAGGAAATCATCCGCGAAACGCTCGGCACCATCGCCGCGGCGGTCGAGGAAAGCGGCATAGACCGCACCGCGCTCATCCTCGTCGGCCCGTCGCTCGCCTGCCGCGATTTCCGCGAGAGCGCGCTCTACAGCGTCGATTATCAGCGGCGATACCGGGGGCGCTGATGTCGTCCATCGCAAAACGTCCCCGCGGCATCGTCGTCGCCGCGCCGAGTTCCGGCTCAGGAAAAACGACGGTGACGCTCGGCCTCCTTGCCGCATTGCGTAAAGCAGGCGTCGTCGTTCAGCCGTTCAAGACAGGCCCGGACTACATCGACACCGGACACCATGCACGCGCGGCAGGGCGGCCGAGTTTCAATCTCGACACCTGGGCCATGCCGCAGGACCTGATCGCGAGCATCGTCTCTCGGACGGCAGCATCCGCCGACATCTCCATCGCGGAAGGCGTCATGGGGCTGTTCGATGCCGGCCCCAGCCGTGGCCTGTCGGGCAATGGCGCCACCGCCGATCTCGCGGCCCTGCTCGGCTGGCCCGTCGTGCTCGTTCTCGACGTCTCCGGGCAGACGGAAACCGCAGCCGCCCTCGCGCTCGGCTGCGCCACCTATCGGCCGGACGTTCGTATCGCGGGCGTCATCCTCAATCAGGTCGCGAGTGAACGGCATGAAGCTTTGATCCGCCCCGGCTTCGAACGGATCGACCTGCCAATCTTTGGCTCGCTGCGCCGCACGGACAAGATCCACCTGCCCGAGCGGCACCTGGGCCTCGTCCAAGCGGACGAACATGCCGACTATAAAAATCGCATCGCACACCTGGCCGACATCGTCGCCGTATCGATGGATCTCGATGCCATCGTCACCGCCGCAAGCGAGGCGGCCATTCCGCAGGCATCGGACACGACGCGCACCCCCGCCGTGAATCCGCCCGGTCAACGCATCGCCATCGCGCAGGATGCGGCCTTCTCGTTCACCTACAATCATATCCTGCAAGGCTGGCGCGACGCAGGCGCGGAGATCATATCGTTTTCGCCCCTCGCCGACGAAGCGCCGCCCTCGGAGGCCGACACCGTCTGGCTCCCTGGCGGATACCCGGAACTGCACGCAGGTCAACTCGCAGCCGCATCGCGCTTCATGAGCGGATTGAAAGCCCTTGCCGGGAAATCCGTGCCCATCCATGGCGAATGCGGCGGGTACATGGTTCTGGGCCAAGGCATCGAGGATGCGAACGGCGAGCGTCACGCGATGAGTGGCCTGCTCATGGCCGAGACCTCGTTCCGGCAACGCAAGCTCCACCTCGGTTATCGCCGCGCCACGCTGCTCGATGACTGCGCGCTTGGAAACAAGGGCACCACGCTCTACGGCCACGAATTCCACTACGCGACACTCGTCGCCGACACCGGCAAACCGCTTCTCGACATGGAAGACGGATCTCGGGCAAGTCAGACGGCCGGCTCACGGAACGGAAGCGTGACCGGCTCGTTTTTCCACCTTCTCTCCGCATCCCGCGTTTGATCAATCCGGCCGGCTTCGGCGCAGGAGATAAATATCCATGATCCAGCCGCTCGCGGCCTTCTCCTGGGCGCGTATCCGCTCGATCTCGTCGATAACGTCCGTGAGCTTGCCCGACACGAGCCGCTCCCGCGGCGTGCCGAGCAAAGCTCCCCAATAGATTTCGACATCCTCGCGTGCTGCCGCCCTCAACCCGTCGCCACGGTCAAGCATCACGACAATGCTGTCCGCCGCTTCCGGCCATCCGCGCTCCGCAAGCTCGCGACCCGTCGTCACCATCACCGATCCGCCGATGGTATTGAGGATCAGCCCATGCCGCGCAGCCAGCGCTTGAACGCTGCTGATGCCCGGAATGACCTCGATCTCGAACGCAAAGCGGCGCTCCTCGCGCACGAGATCGATCAGACGCAGCGTGCTGTCGTAAAGGCTCGGGTCGCCCCAAACGAGAAACGCACCGCATTCGCCATCCGCGACTTCGCTCACGATCCGCTCGACCAGTTTCTCGGCGCGCGCGCGGTGCCACGCCTCGACGCCCCGCTTGTAGCCGTGCGGCTGCGGATCTCGCATCGGATCGTCGATCGACACGAACCGATAGTCGTCGTTCTCGATAAACCGCTCGCAGATCTCCTGACGCAACGCGACGAGATCGCTTTTCGCCTCCCCCTTGTCGAAGACGAAGAACACGCGGGCTCTATTCAAGGCGTCGATAGCCTGAACGGTCACGTACTCCGGACTACCGGCTCCGATTCCAATGACGAGCAACTTTCTCATGACATCATCTCGCGCATTATCCTGCCGACGACTGCCAGGAGAGCAGAAGGCCGCGCAGATCCTGCCGCATCGTCACGATCTTTCCGATCACGACAATTGCGGGCGCCGAAAAGCTATGGGCCGCTGCGTCCGAAACCACGGCGCCAAGCGTCGTCTCGATGATGCGTTCACGCTCCGTCGTCGCGTTCTCGATGATGGCGGCGGGCGTATCGTCCGCCAATCCGCCACGCTGAAACGCCGCCGCGATCTCGGCCAGACGCGCCATGGCCATGAAAAGGATGATCGGCTGTCCGGTGCGAGCAAGCGTCTCCCATTCGGCAGCCGTCTCGTCGTCGACAACGCGGTGCCCAGTCGCAAGGATAACGGCATGATTGATCGTACGAACCGTTGCCGGAATGCCTGCAAGGGCGAGGCCCGCAAGCCCCGATGGAAGACCAGGCACGATCCTGACCGAACGCCCGGCCTGCACGAGCGCGCGCATTTCCTCGGCTCCACGGCCGAAGACGAACGGATCGCCACCTTTGAGGCGCACGATGCGCCGGCCCAGCCGCGCACTTTCGATCAGCGCGTCGTTGATGTCGTCCTGATGCGGTGACACCGTCCCACCCCGCTTGCCCACAGGCGTAAGAATAGCGTTCGGCTTCGCAAGGCGAAGGACGCGCGTATCCAGCAGCGCGTCGTAAAAAATCTCGTCGGCCTGACCGAGGGCGTGCACAGCTAAAAGCGTAAGCAGGCGCGGATCGCCGGGCCCGGCACCTACCAGCCAGATCTCCCCGGACGCGAACTCGGGAAACGCCAAAGCACAATCTGCGAGAGGATCCATTTTCCAACCGGCGCCGGCATCGCGGATGCGGATGCTTACGCGCCGTTCAATCGCAATGCGGCCTTGCGAGTCAAGGAGTTGCTGCCGACGCGAACCCACTCCGCTGTTGTGGCCGGATTGCTCCATGCACGCCTATTTCTGCCGTGAGGCATCCTACTTGCTTGACAGGAAACGGAGAGATGGGCTTGCCTGTCGCTGCTCAGGTTCTACGGCGCATGCGCTGTAGGTAGGGAATGCGGTACGCAGATCGATAATCTGCAAATCCGCAGCTGCCCCCGCAACTGTAAGCGGTGAGCTGCTTCGCACGAAGCCACTGGTGGCCATCGAGGCCGCCGGGAAGGCGCGAAGCAGCGTTATAACCGCAAGCCAGGAGACCTGCCTGAGCATGGTCGCTCTTCAACCGTGCGGGAGGCGCAGTTGATGCGGCAGCGTAGCAGCGACCGAATGTGACTTGGGGGGAACACTCGGGGCAGCTCGCGCACTATCGCTTTTTCATAGCTATTGTGTGCTCGTCGCATTTTGCGACTGACCTGGGTGTTCCGAACGGTTGTTCGGGGGCGCGACGGTGCGTGCGCAAAGCACATACGGGTTCGATAACCTATGGCACGACGGATGCCATAGGCCGGCTTCGGCCGCCGCTTTCGAGTCCATCGAAACCCACGACCCTCACGCAATCGACCCGCTCGTGCTGTACGCAACCGGCATCGGCGCATCCGATTACGTTTCGCGCATTTTCCCGCTCCTGTCCGCGCTGACAATCGGCGACCTGCTCGATGTCGGGGCCGGAGGCGGGCAACTCGGCGCAACGGTGCGCGAACGGGATCGCCGCTGGACGTGCATCGAGCCCTCGACGGCGATGCGCACGCGTCTCAGCCGTCTCGGACCATCGCTCGTCCTGCCCCATGGTTGGGAAGACGCCGACGTCGCGCCTGAAACGCACGACACCGTGCTCGCGGCAAACATTGCCGCACCGCTGACGGCCCCAAAACGCTTTCTCGAAACATGCCGCCGCTGGGCGACCCGCAACATCGTGTGGGTCGTTCCCGCGCAGAACGGACCGCGCGGTCTCTGCCTCGCCGGATGTCTCCCCGCAGAATGGCACGGCGAAGACGAGACGCCCGGCATCGACATCGTCCTCGCGCAACTCTCTCCCGAAGAGGCCCCGGCATCGATCGCCGTCGCAGACTGGACCTTCTCCCTGATCGCGACCGACGTGCCGGGCCTCGCCTCCTATCTCGCCGACCGCTTGTCCTGGACGTCGACCGACGCGCGACGCTCCGAACTCGTCGAGCATCTCACCCGGCGCGCTCGACCCGTCAGAGGCGGCTTCCGCCTCGACGTTCCCAGAAAATCTGCCGTTCTCGTTTGGAGGGACCTAAAAAAATGACACTCTATCGGATGAGCGCGCTTTTGGCGCTCTCGGTTTCCGTTGCAGCACTGCCGCAAAGCCTTCGAGCGCAGGAGCTCTCCCTCGACGAAGGCGAGAGCACCATCGTTCTCCCGGGCATCGACGTGGAACAGGCGGCCTCGCCCGCCCGCAAAGCCGGATCGCAGCAGACACGCAACCCGCAGCGCCAGAGCGGCCCGTCCGCCTCCGCCGTCGCATCCGACGAACTCGTCATCACACCGGGCGGCCGTCCGGAGGCGCGCGGCAAGGTTGCCGGAACCGTGCAGGTCATCGACCGTGGCATCATCGAGCGCTCGACCTCTCAATCCGTCACCGAACTCTTGCGGGAAAACGCCGTCGGCTTCTTCAGCGAATGGACGCCCGGCCAGACGTCCATCAACATGCGCGGCGCGGCGACAGACGGCCAGGGCAAGGATTTCCGCAGCCAGGTGCTCGTGCTCATCAACGGCCACCGTGCAGGCACGGCCAACCTGTCCAAGCTCTCGCTTGCGGACGTGGATCGCATCGAGGTCGTCCGCGGCCCCGCATCCGTCGTCTACGGCAGCCAGAACTTGGGCGGTGTCATCAACATCATCATGAAGACCGGCCGCTCCGCTCCCGGCACGCTCGTCGAAGGGCGCGTCGGCTCCTGGGACCTGTATCAGGGCAAGGTTCAGCACGGCGGAACCTCCGGAGGCGTCGACTACTACGCAGGCGTATCCGGCGGCATGCGCGACGACTATCATAGCGGCAAGGGCGGCGGCCACATGGAGAACACGGACTGGGACCGCCGCGGCGCGACCGGCTCTCTCGGCTACCAGATCAATCCCAATCACCGCCTCGAATTCAACGCACGCACCGACGGCGTCTATGACGTGGGCTTCCGCGGCTCCGCCGCCAACCACTTCGCCCGCGACGACCGCTCCAACAAGTCTGCCGACGCGAGCTATTACGGCCGCACGTCGGACGGCGTGTTCAACTGGTTCCTGCAGAGCTACATCGTCGAGGACGTCGACAATTTCAAATGGGCCTCGCCAAGCTCCGCCGGAACGTCGCTCGACCACAACCGCCGCGAGCTCGACATCTTCGGCACGCGCGTTCAGCCCCGCGTGCGTCCGTGGGAGGGCCACGAGTTGCTTCTCGGCTGGGATTGGGAGCAGAGCACGCTTCGCTCCGAGCGCGTGCGTGTCGGCCTCGGCGGCGCACCGATCGGACAAGTCCCGCCGCAGGACAACAACCAGACAGACCGCGTGCACGGCTTCTATTTCGAGGACTCGCAATCGTTCTTCAACGACGTTCTCGGCCTGCGCGGCGGCATGCGCTACACAACCGGCACGACGAGCTTCGATCCCACGCCGCACTACCGCGATCAGGTGAACACATCGCAGGACTACGACGCGCTCACCTATTCGTTCGGCGGCACGCTCGCGATCACGGAGGGAATCATTCTGCGTGCCGGAACGTCAACCGGCTTCCGCGCGCCGACCGCAACCGAACTCGCGGCCGCGACGACGAACCTCAACGGAACGCGCGCTTTCGGAAATCCCAACCTCGACCCCGAGACCAACGAGCAGATCGAGGTCGGCGCCAACATCTCCGGCTGGCTCGGAACGATCGATTTGGCGCTGTTCCAGAACGTCATCTCGGATCGCATCACCACGCGCCAGCGCCCGGGCGTCGCGCCGCAGACATCCGATTACATCAATAACCCCGGCGACATCGAGGTGCGGGGTATCGAGATCGGCTTCGACGCAAACCTCATGCGTCTGATCGGAACCGAACAGAGCACCTGGCGCTGGAACCTGTTCTCGAACGGCTATTACCACTTCGATATGGTCGACAAGGGTGCGCCCGCCACTGCGAACACCGATAAAGTCCAGCGCATGTACGAGTACGAGACCTCGATCGGCACTCGCTTCGGACAGTCGGGCGCGGGCGTGCGGGACTGGTCGCTGCAGATCGTCGGCCTCCTGCGCGGACCGATGTGGTATGATACCGAAGAGGCTTTGCTGATCCCGCTCGGCGAACCGAGAAACACCTTCATCCACCGCAAAGATCCTTTCTGGGTCTGGAACATCCGCGGTGATATCGAGCTGACCGAAGGACTGAAGCTCTTCGCCGGCGTCAACAATCTGTTCGATGTCAACGAGCATCCCATCTTCATCGCAACCGATACCCAGCCATGCATTGCCAATCCTGCGTCTCAAAACGGCGGCTGCGGCACCTCCATGCCCGGCCGGGAATTCGTCGCCGGCTTGCAATGGCGCTGGTAAAGTACATCGTCGCCGCCGCACTCGTGGCGGCGACGATCCCTTTCGGCGGAGCCTCCGCCGAGCCCGTTTCCATCGTCGATGCGCTCGGCCGCAAGGTCGTGATCCCGGCGCCACCCAAGCGCATTGTCACCGTCTTTTCGTCGAACACCGAGCTCGTCGCCGCACTTGGTCTCGCCGACCGCATCGTCGGCATCGACGCGATGACGCGCTATCCGCCCGAGATCGTCGCCAAGCCCCACGTCGGCGGGCGTCTCGGCTTCTCCGTCGATGCCGTCGTTGCGCAGCGGCCGGACCTCGTCATCGTCACCCCAGCCCGCCAAGCCGCCAACCAGCTCGTCGAACCGATGCGGCGCATCGGCATTCCCGTCATTGTTCTCACCTCACGCACGATGGCCGAGGTCATCGCCAACCTGCGCCTCGTTGGAAAGGCCGCAAGCCAATCCGAAAACGGCGAGGCCGTCGCACGCGCGATGGAAGTCCGAATCGCCACCGTCCAGAAAGAGAACGCTGGCCGCACGCGCCCGCGCGTCGTGATGATAACGGGGCAGCTCGGCAACGGCCTCATGCTTGTCGCGCGGCCCAACACATACACAGGCGACGCGATGCGCATTGCCGGAGCGGACTTCGCCTTGCCGACCTTACGAACACTGGCTCAGGTCTCGCCGGAAGCCATTCTGGCGTCCGCGCCGGATGTCGTGCTATTCGCAGGCCGGAAGGAGGATTTCGACGATCTCCTGACCCGCCCCGGATGGCGCGATCTCCCGGCAGTGCGCCGAGGCCGCACCTGGATCGTCCCGCGCGCCGAGTGGCTCATTCCCGGCCCCCGCACCGTCGACGGCATCGAACGCCTCGCCGAGCGCCTGCGTCAGCCCGAAGGTTCATAAGCGATGCGCTATTGGCTGACCCTCCTCGCCTTCGTCCTCGTCGCGATTGCCATCGGGGCCTGCGCCGGGCACACCTGGGTGACACCCGCATCGGTGCTGCGCGCCATCGCCGGCGAGACTTCGATAGAAAGCGCGCTGCTGTTCGAATGGCGCCTTCCCCGCGTCGTCGCCGCGGCTCTCGTCGGCGCACTTCTTGGCCTCGGCGGCGCAGTGTTTCAGGGCGTATTCCGCAATCCTCTGGCCGAACCTTACCTTCTGGGCTCCGCCGGCGGCGCGGCACTCGGCGCCACCATCGCATTGCTGGTCCCGCTCGCCGTGTCTCAGGCGTTCTCGCTGCCGATCCTGGCCTTCATCGGCGCATGGGGCGCAACGCTCCTCGTTATCGGAGTTTCGCGCGCCGCGGGCGCCCTCGACGTTCCGACGCTCTTGCTTTCCGGCGTCGCGGTGTCGGCTGTGCTCGGCGCGCTGCGCTCCTTTCTCATGCTCGCGCTGTCCGACGAAACCGTGAGCCTCCAGGTCGTGTTGAGCTGGGTGCTGGGCGGCATGCAGACACCCACATGGATCGGCGTCGGTGGCCTCGCGGTCGTGACGGCCATCGCGCTCGCCGCATGTCTCGCGCTTGCCTCGGGCCTCGATAAACTTGGCCTTGGCGAAACGATGGCGACCGCCTTCGGAATGGATGTCAGCCGCTTCGTCGCCCTTGCGGTGCTCGTCGGCTCGGCAACGGTTGCAGCCTCCGTCACCGTCGGCGGATTGGTCGGATTCGTCGGCCTTGCCGCGCCTCACATCGCGCGCTGGCGCCTGGGTCCGCTACACCGCTCGGTGATCCCGGCATCCGCCGCTATCGGCGCAGGCATCGTCGCCCTCGCAGACGCCATCGCACGGTCCGCGCTGCCCCCGGCCGAAATCCCGCTCGGCCTGGTGACAGCCGTTGCAGGCGGCCCGTTCTTTCTCTTCCTCCTGGCAAGGAGTAGGAAAAAATGGTGAGCCTCGCCGCCGAAGCCGTATCCGTCATACGCTCGGAACGCCTTCTCCTTGATGGCGTGAGTTTCGCGACCGGCGACACCGGCTCGATAGCGATCATCGGGCCGAACGGCGCCGGAAAATCGACGTTGCTCAAAGTTCTTGCCGGCCTTGAGCCTCCCACCGAAGGTGCCGTAACACTCGACAGAAAATCTCTGGCCGATCTGCCAGCGGCGCACCGCGCCCAAGCGATTGGATACGTGCCCCAACACTTCAATCCGCACTGGGATATTCGCGTCCGCGACCTCATGCGCATCGCACTCGAACGCGCGCGCCTCCCGAACATCCTGTCCGCCTTGGATCGCAGTCTTTCAGAGCACGATCTCGAAGCGTTCCGCGACCGCTGGTGGTCCACGCTCTCCGGCGGAGAACGCAGTCGTGTTCTCCTCGCCATGGTCGTCGCGACCGACCCGCCCATCCTCCTGGCCGACGAACCCTCGGCCAGCCTCGATCCGCGCTGCCGCCTCGACTTGATCGCCCGCATCGCGAACCACGGACAAACCGGCGTGTGCGTTGTTGTCATGCACGACATCGATCTCGCATTTCGGTATTTCGACCGCATCGTGATGATGAACGGCGGACGGATCGTAGCGGACGGATCGGCCGACAGCCTCTTCGAGCCCTCGCTTCTCGACGACATGTTCGGCGTCCGCTTTGCCCGCTCGCAGCAAGACGACTTGCGCTTTATCAGCGCTGGCTGGCCGATCGAAGGCGACAGCGACGGCAATGAGAAGCCAGGTTAATCGCCGAAGCGATACGACACCTGGCCGAAAACGCCCACGCGTTCGGTCTCGATCTTCAAGTGCTGCCTGATGGGCAAGACGGGTCCGCCGGCATCGTAAATCCGCTGCATGTGTCCGTCTTTGGTCCACATGGACCAATAGCGCGCACCAACGCCGACATTCAATCGATCCGTCATCGCATAAACCAGCATCGCCTCCATCTGCGTGCCGTAGCCATGTCCGCGCAACGGATTGATGCTGGCGATCTCAGGCGTGTTGCCGAAGTAATGCCGGTCTTCCGCATCCACCGAGACATACGGCAGAAACGCCACGTCAGCGCTCAGCGTGAAGCGGGGTGTGAGCTGGAACGCACCCGTTGCGCCGAGTCGAAGCGACTGCCACGTCGCTTCCTGCGCAATGATGGGATGACCGATAGGGGGAAGCCCCCCGCCGACATCCGCACCGACCGGCCCCAGTTGATTGGCGATCTGTATGACGCCAAGAGCCCCCATCGTCTCGCGATAATAGTTGTAGCCGACATACGCACCCAGCCGATGGCCCGGCGCACGCCACCAGTCATAACCGACGTCGATCGTACCGTACGCGGGGATGTCACCGGAAAGCTTGGGACTCAGCGTGTTCGAGTACGGAATGCTCGCCACGGTATCGCCGGGGATATTGTAGTCCTCGTCGTTCATATGACCGCCGGTGATCGAGCCCCCGCCGATGAAGCCCGCCGCGAAGACATTCCACGGCGTCGTAAGCCGCCCCGTCACTTCGCCTGTGCTGGCCGTGACATCGTCGTATGTAAGGCGCGAAACGAGCGCATGTCTCGACGCAGGCTCATTCTTTAGGAGACCGAGATCGTACTTGTGCCGTCCCCAGCTGTACCAGTAGCGCGCGCCGATCTCCAATCCATAGCCATGGTTCGCAGGTGTCGGATCGCCAAATTGCGGCACGGGCGCGGCCTCGTCGCCTTGTCCAGAAGAGGAGCCGAAGCGATAGTTGAGCCCCAGCTTGAACGTATGCAAATCGTTTGAAATCTGTCCCCGTCGGCCCGGAATCGTTTCGACGACGGCTCCCGTACTGTCGAGTACAGCGCTCGGCAAGAGACCGACCGAGCGATTGCCGAACTTCGCGTATCCGTATTCGGCGTTCAAAAACCAACTGCGGCTCAAGGCGTAATCCGCGCCAAAGCCGAGCGTCCATCCCCAGCGCGAGCGATCGTCGCTTCGGACTGTGAACGTGTTGCCCGCAGCCCCCTCCGTCATGTCGTTCGTCGCCTGATCGAGACCGCCCGCATACCAGGCCGCACCCGCCTTGCCGTAGATCACTGTGCGCCCGCTCGCGCCGAGGGCGAGACCGAGGCGCGCCGCGAGCGTACCGAACGCGTCGATATCGGTCACGCAGTTCGCGTTGACGAACGAGCCGGACAGCGCGGAGCACGTCCCCGTTCCTTCGACTCGGGGAAAGGAAACGTCGGCATCGAGGCCGTACACGACGATACCGGACTGATACGTGTAACCGGCCTGAGCGCCACCGAAGGCGCCCGACGCATGAATGGGATTGCCGAAAAGAGATCTTCCGAGCGGATCGGACACTTCACTCAGATCGGCAAGCCCGCCGAGATGCACACCGGCATAGAAGCCCGTCCAGTTGAATGGGGCATCGTCCGCCATCGCTGGTACGGAGAGAAAAAAAACAACCGCCCCCAGCAGGTGCGCCGAGCGTCCGCCAGGTCGCGCCACCATCCGCAGTCCTCCCGAAATCGCAGTCTCGAATCTCGCAAAAACGCGTTGATGTGACGCAACGTGCACCAGCCGATGCTAATGATTCGCCTGCCGGGACTCAATGTGCGGATGTCTGGGACGACGACAGGTGCGACAGGGAGGCGACGCAGAACGTCTCCGCGAGCAACGCGTATCCGCTCGAACGCGTGGGCGCTAAACTTTCCAAATAGGGTGTCTGCACGCGTGCTTTAAGAAGTTAACATATTACTGGAGCTTTCGATTTACGCCCTTGCAAACTCAAAAAATATCAATTACTTTTATTAAATCGAAATTGGCCGGAATGCGGGCCCCTGTACTCAGCTTTACTGAGTGTACGTTCATAGACCCCAAAATCGAGACGTAGAGTCGGCACCCACCTCTCGGCGCGTGTCGGCTTGTTAGCATGCATAAAATAGCATTGGAACATCCATGAAGACGGGTACGGTCAAATTCTATAATGGACAAAAAGGCTACGGCTTCATCGCTCCGGATGACGGCGGAAGCGATGTTTTTGTCCACGCAAGCGCTCTTGAGCGCGCCGGACTGCATGGTCTGAACGAAGGCCAGAAGGTCTCGTTCGACACTCAGGAAGATCGTCGCTCGGGCAAGATCGCCGTTGGCACCATCTCCGCCGACTGATCGAGGCCCGCCGACAGGCCGCTGTGTCTCTTGTTGGCCGTTCCCGCACGCGGAACGGCCAATTTTGTTTGAGTGTGGAACGCCTCTGACAAGGACATCCTCTCGCAAGGCAAATGCCCGAGCTCCCCGCCCCTCTGCGACGATCTCGACGTGCGGGACATCCGCACCGAGGCAGATGTGATGCGGGCGACAGTTCACGATCTCCGAGGGTTTCAAGCCCCTATCGCCACCAACGTAGAAGGCGCGCTCTGCCTCCTCGTTGAGACTCACCACGAAACCTGGATGCCTATTTTACCGTCATAAGCACTGCCGTGGGCGTGTTCGCCGAGGCCGACGAGATAGGACGCGTTGGCGTAGACGGCGGTCCCACCGCCTATATCTGCGGTGAAGCCGGTGTTGATCTCGAACGTCGTGCCGCCCAGATCCGCCGAGAACGGGATGAAACCGTTGGCGGGAGAGAACTGCGTCTTCGGATCGCCGAGGAACTCATACCAGAGGTTGGGGCGCACCCACGCGGTGAAGGTGGACGGGGTGCCCGGAAGACCGAAGTTCTGTGCAAAGCGAACGCCCAAACGCCCGACCAGAGAGTTCACATTGTCGTAGTGCACCTCGGCACCGACATCGGAGCCGTCATCGAGGTCGATGGTCTGATATGCGATCTGCGCCTGCGGTTCGATACTGAAGCCGCCAGGCCCAGTATAAACCGGATAGCCGCCTTCGATCGACGCACCAAATGCAACACCATCTGTTTTCATCTTCGCAATCCGCTTCGATTGCGCATCGATGTCGTACCACGAGCCCAGCAACAGCGCGTCAACGTAAGCGTTGTTCGGTGTGTGGTGCTTCCAGTAGGCGCCCCACGAATAGGCCATGAACGAATTGTCGCCCGCCTTGCCGACGCCGATATGTTGCACATCGCCCGAACCATGGCCGATAGCGAAGAATGTGCCCGCGTGGTTGCGCGAGCTGCCAATGTCGCCGTCGCGATACAAATCCATGCCGCCCTGGAAGGCCCAGAAGTCGTAGTCATACTTCGGGCCACTGCCGTAGATGCCCACCGTGCCACCGTCGCGATCGCCGCGCTGGCCAATGACGCGGGCCCACGCCGCGTTAGCCACTGCACCCGAGCCCACCTCATCCCCGCGCCGCTCGTGCAGCGTATCGAGCATGAGGCGGCCATAGAGCAGCGCCATCGCCGGCACGGCAGCATAGAGAGAAGTTTCAGCGCGATAATCAGGACGGAAGCCGGGCGCCCCGGGCGTGCTGGGAGTCTCGGGAGCACAAATCGGCGCTGAGGGATCAAGTGCGCAGTTCACGACAGAGCGGAGAAACCAGGCGTCAGGATTGCTCGCGTCCACGCTGCCGCGATGAAGCGAATATTCATAAGGACCCGCGATAACCGGCCCGGCCAACGTGAAACCGCCCGGGACGGTGGTGCCGCCATTGATCGCATCCACGACGAGAATGCCGTTGACCTGCGTAAGTGCGCCAAGCCCGCCAGCATTCGTGACGCTGAGCAACGACGTCCCCACTGCGGCGCCGCCATCGATGATCAATCGATCGGATGGCGAACCATCGCCGCCCAGGTGTGTGTTGACGTTAAACGTACCGCCTTGGCCGATGTAGTCCACCGTCGTCAGCGTCTTGAACGGCCCCGCGCTGGAGACCGGAGGTGTGAAATGCACGAGGCTGCCAGCGCCATTCGTCAGGGTCGTCACATTGGAAGAAGCGGTGATCGTCCAGTCCGTCGATTGCAGATTGACGTTCGAGATGCTGCCGAATGCCGTAATCGCTGCGCCTGTTAGAGTTGAACCCGTCGCATCCAGATCCAATGTCCCGCTGACAACTCGCAGTAGCGCACTGCCGCCAGTCAAGGTGGAGTTTGTAACCGTCGCATTTGCTGAGCCAATCGCGACATCGAACACCGCACCATCGCCGGACGATATCGTGCCATCGCTGATTGTGAAGGTGCTGTTGCCCTCTTGGTAAAACACCGATGTACCGGCGCCAGAAACGGTGATCGCGCTATTCGCGATGTTTACGACGTTGCCCACACCGCTCATATCAACGCCGTGCGAACCCGCCTCATTGGTGGTGATCGACGATCCGTTCCGCAGAGTAAGATTGGCGTTTCCGTTCAAGTCCGCGCCAAATCCGAAGGCTTGCAGCGTCGTGTTGTCGAACACAACCGACGCACTTCCAATTTCCATACCGTACGACTCGCCGACATTCACGCTGCTATCCGTGAGGGTTACGGTCGATCCGCCTAGAGAAAGGATGCCGCGCGAAAAAGGGCCCGTCGTGGTCGTGATGACCGTTCCAACGATATCGATCGTTGCATTGCTTTGCGCAGCGATGGCGACAGAATTGGCACCTGTGGTCGTAATGGTGGAACCGGCCTGAATAAAAATGTGGCTGCCGATAATCGACTGGACTGCCGTCGAAAGCGAGCCCTGCGACGTAATGAAAACCGGCGAGGTGGTTGTTATCTGTCCGTTATTCAGCGCATAGAAAACGGGAGTGCTGTTGAGGTTTAACGTGTACGTCCCAGCCGCTGTTTGGGCTGTTCCATTGGCCAAAACCTCTTGCGCTTGCGCGGATGAGGGACAGACGAGCGGAACGCCCAGAGCCGCCGATAAAAATGCGAAGGCGGCCAACGGCTCGGAGCGATACGAAAACTGCGCATGGCGGCGCTCTTGATTTCTGCTCAACATTGCGTCCCTTGAACCTCCGGCGGCGCGCGAGTTAAAATCGGCCTTTTGAACTCGGCGAACGCGCGATAACAAATGCGCAACCCACGATGAGCAGTCAGTTTCAATGAGACGATGATCCGTCGCCTGATTGTGCGCGCCAACAACTATAACGGCAGGCGCACACATCACATTTGCGAAGACGTCCAGGACCGGAATGCTCCTTATTCTGAGCGATTCGTTCCGCTATGGGTACCCGCCAACTTGAGTTCACGACCTAGCCTGGCCCAGATGGTTCATCGGCCAATCTCGTTTCGTCGCGATGTCGTCCTGATTAAGTTTGGAGCCTAAGGCACCAGGTTCCGAGCTTTCGCCTGCGCCATCATCTCAGCCAGTACGCCGACGGCGAGGGTTGCCTTGCTCTTGGCTGCGGGAATGGAGCCGATTGGCGCGCGTATGCGGTCGAGACTCGCTTCCGATACCCCGCGTGCAGCAAGAATCTGGCGCCGCTCGCGGTGGACGGCGTGGTTGCCTAAAGCGCCGATGTAAAAGCATTGCGTCTCAAGCAATGCGGCGAGATGGTCGATTTCCCGCTCGTGCTCATGGAAAATCAGGATTGCGGCTGTCACGCAATCGAGGCCTGCGAGCGTTTCCGGAAGATCGGCGTCGTCGATGAGCGCGCGCCGCCCGGCCAAGCCCAGGGCGCCGCGTGTTGCGCTGTCAGGAGTGACGATCTTGAGCGCGATGCCAAGCGCTTCGGCGAGGGTCGCAATAGCCACCAGCGCCGGACCGCTCCCGAGCAGCAACACCTGGAGCGGTGGCGTAAAGACGCGCTCGAACACGTTGCCGACGCGGTGGCTCGGGGCCGAAATCCCGTTCGCGCTTTCCACCAGGATGACCGTACTGCGCTGGTCGTCCATGTCGGTCGCGAGCATGAACGGACGACGCTTGGCGCGATACTCTGCCATTTCGGCGAGTTGTACGGCCGAGATGGTCTGGTCGAAGTAAAGATCGAGCCCGCTTCCGCAGGGAAGGCGGATATCGACGTAGCGGGAGCCCTTGCCGTAGCGGACCAGCCTGTTCTGCCGCGCGGCGATGGCGGCCTTGGCTTCCAGCGCGACGGAGTCCTCAAGGCAGCCACCTGACAGATAGCCGGCATAGCGGCCGTCCTCCGCGACCGCCATGTGTGCACCAGGCTGGCGTGGCGCACCGCCTTCGACGCCGACCAAAGTGACAAGCGCCACACGCTGGCCCGCTGCTTGCCAGCGTCGCATGGCGGGGAACACGTCCTCGTCTGAGAGGAGGCCGGCGGAGGACAACTGGCTCAGCGCGTCGATAGTCATGGCCTTGTTGCCTTTCCGGACAATCTCGCCCTGCTGGTCAGCGTGGGGCCAGGAAGGCGTTTCGCCCAACCCGCGACATCGAGCACTTGAGCCGCTCCTTATCCTCTTCGATCTTCTCGACGGTGCCGAAGACGAACGCGATGTGCGTGGCGGCCGCCTTCTCCGCCTCGTCCGGTCGCCCCTCGATCACGGCCTTGCCGATGGCGAGATGCTGGGCGAGCAGCTTCTCGCGCACGCCTGCGCGCCGGTAAAGATGCTCGCGGTTAAAGAAGATATGGTCGCGCAGAAGCTCGCCGAGCCCGCGCATGACGTGAAGCACGAGAAAGTTATGGCTCGCTTCGTAGAGCCTGAGGTGCAGGCTCGCGTCCGCCTCCGCCTCCCGCGCCGGATCGGCCGCCTTGTGGGCCTTCTTCAACTCGGCGAGGCAGTCACGGATTGCCGCCCGGTCGAGGGGGGTTGCCCGCTCGGCCGCGAAGCGCGCTGCCTGTGCCTCCACGCACTGGCGGAACTCCAGATAGTCCGCGGCGGCGTTTTCGTGGTCGCGGTAGAGGTTCGCGAGCGGCGTCATCATCGGCGTCAGGAACTCGGCCACCGAGGTGCCGCTGCGCGAGGCGGTGAGCAGGCCGCGCTTTACGAGTTTATCGATCGCTTCGCGCAGCGAAGGGCGAGAGACATCGAGCCGCTGGGCGAGGTCGCGCTCGGAGGCAAGCTTCTCACCTGGCCGCAGAGTGCCTTCGAGAATGAGCTTTTCGATGCGCGTCGCGATCGCATCCGAAAGCCTTTGAGTCTGGACGGCTTCCATTCGCACCCTCCATGGAGACCCGGATCCGATGCTGCACCGCAAGAACGGCGTGCGGGCCCGATCCTACAACAGGTTTTGACCAACTGCCACAGCTGGTATATTCGTTTTACCAAAGCTTCAGAACAAACGTCGAGGGAGGGGAAGAGTTCATGTGGTCGCAGGTCTATGACCCGCTCGGAAGTATGGTGCTTTCCAGCACCGTCGCCGCCGTTCCTATCGTTGTTCTGCTTGGCGCCATCGGTGTTTTCAACATCCGCGCCCATATTGCGGCCATGTTGGGGCTCGTGGCGGCGCTGATCGTCGCCGTTTTTGCCTACGGAATGCCGGTGCAAATGGCGGGACTCGCGGCCGCCTACGGCGCGGCGTTCGGGCTTTTGCCGATTGGCTGGATCATTCTCAACGTCATCTTCCTTTATCAGCTCACCAACGAGAAGGGTGAGTTTGCGGTTTTGCAGCGGTCGATCAGCACCGTCAGCGACGATCGCCGGTTGCAGCTGCTGTTCATTGCGTTCTGCCTCGGCGCGTTTTTCGAGGGCGCTGCAGGGTTCGGAACGCCGGTCGCCGTGACGGCGGCGATGCTGATCGGGCTCGGCTTCACGCCGCTTGCCGCTTCCGGTCTCTCGCTGATTGCCAACACGGCGCCCGTCGCCTTCGGTGCGCTCGGCACCCCGGTGATCGCGCTTTCCGCCGTGACCGGCCTCGACCTTCACGAGCTGTCCGGCATGATTGGTCGGCAGCTTCCGTTCTTCTCCGTTATGGTGCCGTTCTGGCTGGTGTGGGCCTACGTCGGCTTCCGCAAGATGATGGAGGTCTGGCCACCGATTCTTGTTGCGGGCGTGTCGTTCGCCGTGCCGCAGTATCTGGTCTCGAACTTCCACGGTCCCTGGCTGGTCGACATCGTGGCCGCCATCGTGTCGATGGCGGCGCTCGCTGGCTTCCTGCGCATCTGGAAGCCGAGTGATCGGGCCGCAGCCACCGCGGCCGAGCTGGCTGGCGCGGGCAATGCCGGCTCCGTGCCGGTGAAGGAGGATCTCCCCGCGCCCGCGGTGCGGCGCGCATGGACGCCCTGGGTTGTGCTCTCGATTTGCGTCTTCCTCTGGGGCGCGCCGCAAGTGCGTGCGGCCCTCGATGGCATATGGGTGGCGAAAGTGCCCGTCATGGGCCTGCACGAACAGGTGCAGAAGGTGCCGCCCGTCGTTGCGGAAGCGCATACCGAAGCCGCCGTCTACACCTTCAACATCCTGTCGACGACCGGATCCGGCATTCTGCTCGCCGCCATCTTCTCAGGATTCTTCCTCGGATATAGTTTAAGCGGCATGGTGCGCATGTATCTTCGCACGATCTACCTCGTGCGCTATTCGCTGATCACGATCTCCTGTATGCTGGCAATCGGGTTCGTCACCCGCTACGCCGGCACCGACGCCACCCTCGGCCTCGCTTTGGCCAATACCGGCTGGCTCTATCCGTTGTTCGGCACCCTCATCGGCTGGCTCGGCGTGGCGTTGACCGGATCCGACACAGCATCCAACGTGTTGTTCGGCGGCTTGCAGAAGGTAACGGCAGAGCAGCTCGATTTGAGTCCGGTGCTGATGGCCTCCGCCAACAGCTCCGGCGGCGTGATGGGCAAGATGATCGATGCGCAATCCATCGTCGTCGCGTCTACGGCCACGAGGTGGTACGGGCACGAAGGGTCTATCCTTCGCTTCGTGTTCTTCCACTCGGTCGCGCTCGCGATCCTCGTTGGTCTGTTTGTCATGGGCCAAGCCTATGTGTGGCCTATGACCCTCCTCGTCCCGTGATCCTCGGCGCCGGAAGAGCCGACACGTTTGGACGATCGTTTGAAGTTGCAGTTGGCGGTCGTGTTTGCCGCCGTAAAACCGGGAGAACGTATCATGGCAACCTTCACCGTGAACGGCGAGAGCCGTTCCTTCGACGGGGATCCGGGCACGCCGCTGCTCTGGTATCTGCGTGACGACGCGGGCCTCACCGGCACCAAATACGGATGCGGACAAGGCCTTTGCGGGGCTTGCACCATCCACCTCGACGGCGTGGCCGTGCGCTCTTGCATGACGACGATCGAAATGGCGGACGGCAAGGCCGTGACCACGATCGAAGGCCTGCACCCGGAAGGCGATCACCCCGTGCAGAAGGCATGGCGCGAACTCAGCGTGCCGCAGTGCGGTTTCTGCCAGGCGGGGCAGATCATGCAGGCAGCGTCTCTCCTGGCGGAGAACCAGGCGCCGTCCGACGACGAAATTACCCAGGAAATGAGCGGAAACCTCTGCCGCTGCGGATGCTACCAGCGCATCCATGCGGCTGTGCGTCTTGCGGCGGGAGGAGTGTAAGCCATGTTGCATTATCTCAAGAAGGAAGCCGAGAAGGCCGAGCGTAAAACTTCGCCCGCTTTGATCGAGAATGTGAGCCGGCGTAGCTTCGTGGGCGGCGCTCTTGCCGCCTCGGGCCTCGTGCTCGCGGTTCGCATTCCGAGTGCGTCGGCGCGCGAGAAGCTGACGCCTTACCCGACGGGCGGCGCGGACATGCCGCACGGCTATGGCAGCGCCAGCGATCCGCACGTGTTCGTCTCCATCAAGCCGGATGGCTCCGTCACCATTCTCGCGCACCGCGCGGAAATGGGAACGGGCGTGCGCACCAGCCTGCCGATGGTCGTAGCCGACGAAATGGAGGCGGATTGGTCGCAGGTCAGCATCGAGCAGGCCGTGGGCGACGAGCCGCTCTACGGCAACCAGGACACCGACGGCTCGCGCTCCATGCGCCATTACATCCAGCCGATGCGCGAATGCGGAGCCGCGATGCGCCAGATGCTGGAGCAGGCGGCGGCAACCAAGTGGGGCATCGACGCGTCACGCGTGCGTGCCAAGGCTCACAAGGTGGCGCAACTCGACGACGCGGGCAAAGAGACAGGCGAAACGCTCGGCTTCGGCGATCTCGCGGAAGCGGCGATGGCGCTGCCCGTACCCGCGCGTGAAACGCTACTGTTCAAGACGCCCGACGAATTCAGCTATATGCGCAAGGGCGAGACGAAGATTACGGATCTCCACGACATCACGACCGGCAAGGCGATCTACGGCGCCGACGTGCGCCTTCCGGGCATGAAGTACGCCGTCATGATTCGCCCCGCCGTGCTCGGCGAGAAGCTCAAGTCGTTCGATGGTGCCGCTGCGCTGAAAGTGCCCGGCGTGGAAGCCGTGCACGAGATCGAAGGCTTCCACGAGGCGCCGCGCAAGTTTGCGCCGCTCGGCGGCGTCGCCGTTGTGGCGAACTCCACGTTCGCGGCGTTGCAGGGCCGGGATGCGCTCACCGTCGAATGGGAACCGAGCGCCGATCATGCCGGCTACAATACGGACGCCTTCTTCGAGGAGATGTCGGAGACGTCCAAGAAGCCCGGAAAGGTGATCCGCGATCTTGGTAACGTCGATACCACGTTCGCGAATGCCAAGACGGTGTTCTCGGAGGAGTATCGTTGCCAGCATCTCAATCAGGCATCGATGGAACCGCTCGTTGCGGTGGCGCGTGTCGCGGACGGAAAGTGCGAGGTGTGGGCGCCGGTGCAGAGCCCGTACGGCGCGCGCGAGGATCTCGCAAAAGCGCTTGAGCTTCCGATCGAGGACGTCACGGTTCATGTGACGCTGCTCGGCGGCGGTTTCGGGCGCAAATCGAAGTGGGACTTCATGGTCGAAGCCGCGCTCATCTCGCGGAAAATCGGCGGTGCGCCGGTGCTTCTGCAATGGACGCGCGAAGACGACATGCACCACTCGTTCTACCATACGGTCTCGGTGGAGCGGATCGAGATGGCCTTCGACGATGCCGGCAAGGTGACGGGCTTCCGCCACCGCACGGTGGCGCCGTCGATCCTCTCGACGTTTGCACCCGACAGCGGCTACCAGTTCAATATCGAATACGGCATGGGCTTCGTGAACACGCCGTACGAGATTGCGAACGTGCGCTGCGAGAACGGACAGGCGTTCGCCCATACGCGGATCGGCTGGCTCCGGTCGGTGTCGAACGTCCCGCGTGCGTTCGCGGTACAGTCCGCGGTTGCGGAAGCCGCGCATGCGATGGGGCGCGATCATCGGGAGTTCCTGCTGGAGCTGATCGGATCGGACCGCATCCTCGACCTGAAGGCGCTCGGGTATCCGGAGGACTTCTGGCACTATGGCGACCCCTACGAACCTTTCCCCGTCGATACGGCGCGCCTGAAGCACGTGATCAATCTGGCGACCGAGAAAGCCGGCTGGGGCAAGGAACTGCCGAAGGGGCAAGGGCTCGGTCTCGCGGCGCATCTGTCGTGGCACAACTACGTCGCGACGGTTGTGCACGTGGACGTGAAGGACGACGGCACCATCACCGTGCCTCATGCCGTCACGGCCATGGACTGCGGGTTCTACGTCAACCCGGAGCGCATCCGCTCGCAGGTCGAGGGCGCGGCCGTCATGGGCATGTCACACGGGCTTTACAGCGGCATCACGTTCAAGAACGGTGCGGTCGAGCAGTCCAACTTCTACGATTTCGAGATCGCGCGGATGTCGAACTTCCCGAAGGTGGTCGATGTGCTTCTCGTCGAGCCGCAGCCGGGACGGAATGCTGCGGGCGTGGGCGAGCCGGGCTTGCCGCCGTTCGCCCCCGCGCTCGCCAACGGCGTATTCGCCGCGACCGGCAAGCGCCTCAGAAACATGCCCATGGGCGAGAAGGTCGCGTAAGCGGCCTGGCGCCAACGGTCTGCTTTCAGAAGATGAAGCCCGGGGAAGGTTCGCCTTTCCCGGGCTTCTCTATTCTGATCACAGTGTCTTGGCGCTGCGCGCCGACGGTCGATGCCGCACACCTCGAACGGGCATCGAGTTACGGCGGACGTAACGTCAAACGAGCGCATGTTACACACGGCGACGCCTCCCAGGCAGAAGCGCGCGCATTGAAAAAATCGAAAATAGCCTAACTACGACAGACGCTTGCGCGTCCGAATAGCTCTGCGCCAAACGCGTTGCTTCCCTATTGGCATAGCGCTTGCTCCCACCGTCTGCGGCAGCGAGCCGTCTCGGCATCGCCGGCGAGGTGGCCCCGACGTACGGCCTTCCGCCGCGGACCCTCTGCCAAATGACAAAGAATTTCCAGGGAGTGACAGATGCAGCTTTTCACACAGCAGCCGGGAGCAGCGGCTGCCTATCAAAATTTTATCGACGGCAAGTTCGTCGAGAGCCGGGGCAATACGATCGACGTCTCCAATCCCGCCACGCTCGACGTTATCGCCCGCGTACCTGACAGCGGATCGGAGGTCGTCGATCAGGCCGTGCAGGCCGCGAAGCGCGCGCAGCCGGCGTGGGAGAAGCTGCCGGCGATCGAGCGCGCCCGCCATCTCAAGGCCATCGCGGCGAAGGTGCGGGCCAACGCCGAACCGCTCGCCCGCCTCATCACCGAGGAGCAGGGCAAGGTGCTGCCGCTCGCGCGCATCGAGGTCAACTTCACGGCCGATTACATCGACTATATGGCCGAGTGGGCACGGCGCATCGAGGGCGAGATCCTCACCAGCGACCGGGCGGGAGAAAGCATCTTCCTGTTCCGCAAGCCCATCGGCGTGACGGCCGGAATTCTGCCTTGGAACTTTCCGTTCTTCCTCATTGCCCGCAAGATGGCTCCGGCACTCGTCACCGGAAACACTATCGTCATCAAGTCGAGCGAGGAAACGCCACTCAATGCCTTTGCCTTCGCCGGACTGGTGGCGGAGACGGACCTGCCCGCCGGAGTCTTCAATCTCGTGAGCGGCACCGGGGCCAACACCGGCGCCCACCTGGCTGCCCACCGCGACGTCGGGCTGATCAGCTTCACAGGCAGCGTCGAGACCGGCAGCAAGATCATGCAGATGGCCGCCACCAACCTGACGCGCGTCAATCTGGAGCTCGGCGGCAAGGCCCCTGCCATCGTGCTGGCCGACGCCGACCTCGATCTGGCGGCGAAAGCGATTTACGACTCGCGCGTCATCAACACGGGCCAGGTCTGCAATTGCGCCGAGCGCGTCTACGTGGCGCGGCCGGTGGCGGATGCCTTCCTCGATCGCATCACCCGTCTGATGCGCGAGACGCGTTACGGCGATCCCCTGGCCATGCCCGATCTTAACATGGGCCCCCTCGTCAACCGCGCCGGCCTGGACAAGGTGACGGGCATGGTCGACCGGGCGCGCGCTGCCGGCGCCGAGGTTGTAACCGGCGGCAAGCCGGCCGATGTCTCGCGCGGCCACCATTACGAGCCCACGGTTATCGCCAACTGCCGCGCCGATATGGAGATCATGCAGAAGGAGGTGTTCGGCCCCGTGCTGCCGATCCAGATTGTCGATGACGTCGAGGAGGCGGTCGCGCTGTCGAACGCGTCAGACTACGGGCTGACCTCGTCGATCTTTACGAACGACCTGAATACGGCAATGCGCGCGAGCCGCGACTTGCGCTTCGGCGAGACCTACATCAACCGCGAGCACTTCGAGGCCATGCAGGGCTTCCACGCCGGACGGCGCAAGTCCGGCATCGGCGGGGCGGACGGCAAGCACGGTCTCTACGAGTTTACCGAGACCCAAGCGGTTTACCTGCAGCACGGCTGATCCGCAGGCACATCTGCGGTATCCCGCTCAAGCACGCTCCCGGACACAATCCGGGAGCGTGAAGGCGACTTGCTCACGTCGGCCGGCTGAGGTTTTCCTTCTTGATCCAGCGGTAAAGCGTCTGCCGGCTCACCCTCAGCTCACAAGCCGCATCGGAAATGCACCAGCGGTTGCGCTCCAGCGCATCGATCAGATTGGGCGCGTCGGGCACGTCCCCGACCGGGGAAGGCGCGTTGTCTCCGGCTCCGAGGTTGAGCCAGTTCGGCAACCGATCCTGCGAGATCTCATCCTCGCCAGAGCAGGCGAGCGCATACCGGAGCGCGAGACGCAACTCGCGCATGTTGCCGGGCCACCTCTGCGCGAGGAGGATCTTGAGCGCCTCCGGCGAGATAGCCGGCGGCACCCCAAGCGCCATCTTCTGCGCCTCGACGGCCAGCGCGCCCAAGATCACGCTCTCCTTGTCCGTCCGCGCCCGGAGGGCAGGCAGCTCCAGGCGTATGCCCGCGATGCGGTAATAGAGATCCTGGCGGAACGTGCCCTCGGAGACCATCTTCGGCAAGTCCTGATGGCTCGCACAGATGAGGTTGAAATCCACCTTGATGGGCTTGGCCGCGCCGAGCGGCACCACCTCCCCCTGGGCCAGCACGCGCAGAAGCCGCGTCTGAAGCGGAAGCGGCATGTCGCCGATCTCGTCCAGGAACAGCGTGCCGCCGTTGGCCTCGGCGATTCGTCCGCGCCGGCCCTCTCGCCGCGCCCCCGTGAAAGTGCCCGTCTCGTAGCCGAACAGTTCGCTTTCGATCAGGCTTTCGGGGATAGACGAGCAGTCGATGACCACGAACGGCTTGGCGGAGCGTGCACCCACCTCATGAATGCCGCGCGCGAACTCCTCCTTGCCGGTGCCGGTCTCGCCGTAGAGCAGGATCGGCAGGCTTTTGTCGACGAGCCTGCGGATGGTCCGGACATGCTCGCGCATGACGGGATCGCTACCGGCCAGAAAATCGAGATCGAGCTTGCACGCGCCGGCAGCCCCGGACGCCAGTCTCCTGGACGGCGCCCAGCCGGCGGAGCGGGCAGGCGCGATCAGGCTTGCAAAACATGGACGGTCGCTGCCCTTCAGGTGCGCGATGCCGATACGTTCGACGTGCGGACTCTTGGCGCTGCGGGCCACATCCTGCCAGGCGATCTCCATGAACGCCGAGAGCGGATTTCCGATCAGGGCGCCACAATTCGTTGCCCGCGCGTGGTCGCCGCCGCCCCCTTGAACTTCGATGGTGCGCCCATTGTCGTCCAGCGCCAGGATCAACCCGGAGCCATCATGATGGCTGTCCAGCCCCCATTCGACGCGCACGATGGCGCGGTTGCGGTTCTTTTCCAGGAAGTAGCGCCGCTCGATACGGCGTGCCGTTGCCGAAACGAGTTCGCGCACCAACGGCTGCATCTCCTTAGGAAGGTCCGCGACCGATGACGCGTCGAGCGATGCCATGACCTGCCCGTCGGAGCCGAAAATCGGTGCTGCCGTGCAGGTGAGGCCCGAATAGTTGAAGAAGAAGTGCTGCGAGCGGTGGATGGTCACTGCGCACCGGCTCGCGATCGATGTCCCGATCCCGTTAGTTCCGGCTTGTTCCTCGCCCCACGTCGCCCCGGGGCACACGCCGACGCGACGCAGCGCACGGTCGGGCGCCGCCGCACTCAGCACATCGAGTGCAATGCCGTTCGGATCGGCCAGCATGACGACATAGCCGGACCCGCCCACTTGCTCCATCAGCCGCTCGATCTCGGGACGGGCGACATGCCTCAGGAGGTCGAGCGGATCGACGGCGCGCTTCAACTCGTTGCTTGTGACAATCTCAGGCCCCTTGTGGCCGCCGCGGTCGAGCTTGTATTCGCTGACGCAGCGTTTCCACGACGAGACGATGAGACTCGACATATCCTCCGCGACATCGCACTCGTCCCGCGCGATCTCGTCGACGATCCTTTTCGCATGAGCGTATTCGGGAGATCGGTCAGCCACCTTTCCCTTGCCAAACACGTTCATTCTCGCCCTCCCAAAAAGGCTTCTTATGTTTGCTCCGGGCGTGCTCGTCTTTTCAACTTGCGAGATAATCGCTCCGTGCAACGCGCAACAGCGACGCCTTGAGGCGTGCGCCGTCGCGAAGAATCTCCTCGACGTTGTTGAACGTGAAGCGCACGTGGTCGGTCGCGGCGGCCTCGGCTGCTTTAGGGTTGCCCGCCAGAATGGCGTCCGCGATGGCCAGATGCTGCGCCAGAAGCTTGTTGCGAACGGCCGCGCGCTGATAGAGCTGCCGGCGGCTGTAGAAAATGTTGGTGCGGAGCAGCTCGACCAGCCCCCTCATGATGTGGAGCACGACGGCGTTGTGCGCCGCTTCGTAGATCGAAATATGCAGATCGACGTCTGCTTGAGCCTCTTCGGTCGGATCCGCAATCTCGTGCGCCTTCTTCATGCGCGCGACACAGGCCCGGATGGCCTCTCGGTCGATGTCTGATGCCCTGAGCGCCGCGTAGCGCGCCGACTGGGCGTCGACGCCTTGACGAAACTCGAAATAGTCGGCCGTGACCTGCGCGTTGTTTTCCAGCAGGGAGGCCAGCGGCTTGAGAAGCGGCGACAGGAATTGAGCCACATGCGTTCCGCCGCGCGTCGTGATCAGCAAGCCACGGCCGGCGAGCATCTCGATCGCCTCGCGCAAGGAGGCCCGGGACACATCGAGTTTCTCGGCAAGCTCGCGCTCCGGCGTCAGCCGCTCACCCGGGCGCAGGACGCCCTGCAGAATGAGCTGCTCGATGTGCTCGGCAATCGCTTCGGCGACCCGCTGCGGCTTAATGCGTTCGGTCATGGTCTGTCCGCGAGGCCTCCCCGTTAGCGATGTGGGATGAACGACGAGCCGTCAGGAGTAATAGATCGTCCAAATCTGTCAATAGGAACTATCTATTTCCCACTCGGATCATTTGGTCTAATAATATGACCATAAAGGCGAGCGGTCCGGATCGGCGACCTGTTGAGACTCGCCGGATTCGGGGGAAATCACGTGGTGTCTCAATCCTATATTCCGTCCGGCGCCATGCAGACTTGGGTGACGGCTTCCCCGTGCCGATGACGAAAATCGACGATGCACCCTCAACAACCGGCGGACGCCCGCGGGTCGGCCTTTTCGTCACCTGCCTCGTCGATCTGTTCCGCCCCGGCGTCGGCTTCGCTGCGGTCAAACTGCTCGAAGATGCCGGCTGCTCGGTCGAGGTTCCCGAAGCGCAGGTCTGCTGCGGCCAGCCGGCCTATAACAGCGGCGACCAGGGCGCCGCACGCCGCATCGCAAAGCAGGTCATCGAGGCGTTCCAAGGCTTCGACTATGTCGTCGGCCCGTCCGGATCGTGCATGGCCACGGTCCGCAAGGAGTATCCCGCGATGTTCGACGGCGATGTCACCTGGCACGCCCGCGCCGTCGCACTTGCGGAGCGGAGCTACGAGCTCATGAGCTTCCTGACCGACGTCATGGGCATGTCGGCCGTGACCGCCTCCTTTCACGGCACCGCGACTTACCACGACAGTTGCTCCGGCCTGCGCACCCTCGGAATCAAGGCGCAGCCGCGCACGCTTCTCGCAACGGTCGAGGGCCTGACGCTCACCGAGCTTCAGGATGCGGAAACATGCTGTGGGTTCGGCGGTACCTTTTGCGTAAAGTACCCCGAAGTTTCCGTTAGAATGGTCTCCGACAAGGTCGCGAACATCGAGATGACTGCCGCAGACACCGTGCTCGGCGGAGATCTCGGGTGTTTGATGAATATTGCGGGCCGGCTCAAGCGGCTCGGCAAGCCCGTCCGCGTCTACCATGCCGCCGAAGTTCTGGCTGGCATGGCGGGGCCGGCGGGCATCGGCGACCCGGAGAAGGGCTAGGCTGCGTACTCATAAATGGATGGGACATTGATGAGCCAAGACAAGCCAAGGGCCAGGAAAAGCGTGCAGCTCGATGTCTATCATCGGGCAAACGGTTTGACGCCGCCATTGGTTTGTCTTGGCTCACCCCGCAGGGGCGCGGTCCTTTCGCGCTTCCGGTGCGTCCCGAAAGCTTGCAAACCATGGAGGTTTCCTGCGCTTCCGCTCCTGCCGGAAGCACGAAAGTCCTCGCGTCAATGCCCACCCATTTATGAGTACGCAGCCTAATGCTGGTCAACGGCAAGGATTTCAGTTCGCGCGCATCCAAGGCGCCCGCGGACGCGGGTCTGCAACAGCAGGTGTCGAACCTCAAAACGGGGTTCGTTGCCGCCCGCGCGCGCGCCGTCGCTGCGCTGCCCGAGTACGAGGCCATGCGCGACGCTGGCGCGGCAATCAAGGATCATACGCTCGCAAACCTCGATTTCTATCTTGAGCGCTTCGAGCGAGCGGTCGTCGACCGGGGCGGGCATGTGCACTGGGCCGCGGATGCCGAAGAAGCTTGCCGTATCGTGCGCGAGATTTGCACGCGGACCGGCGCCAGGACCGTCACCAAGGGCAAGTCGATGGTGTCCGAGGAGATCGGGCTCAACGAGGCGCTGGAGGCCGACGGGCTCGATGTGGTCGAGACGGATGCGGGCGAATATATCGTCCAGCTTGCAAAAGAGGCCCCCAGCCACATCGTCATGCCGACCGTGCACAAGACGACGAACGAAATCTCGGATCTCTTCTTCGAGCACCATCGGCGGCACGGCTTCAGCGAGCGCGTCACCGACGCGGCAGAACTCATCGCCCAGGTGCGTTCCGTCATGCGGGAGAAATACTTCTCCGCCGACATCGGCATTACGGGCGCCAACTTTCTCGTCGCCGAGACCGGATCCAACATCATCGTCACGAACGAGGGCAACGGAGATCTCACGTGCACCCTCGCCCGCGTGCACATCGTGACGGCGGGCATCGAGAAGGTCGTGCCGACGCTGAACGACGCCAGCGTGCTTTTGCGTCTGCTGGCCAGAAGCGCGCTCGGCATCGAGACGACGAGCTATACCACGCTCTCGACCGGCCCCAGGCGTCCCGGCGATGCCGACGGCCCCGAGGAGTACCATGTCGTGCTCGTCGACAACGGCCGCACAAAGATGCTTTCGGGCGCGTTCCGGCCGATGCTTCGCTGCATTCGCTGCGGCGCCTGCATGAACCATTGCCCGGTCTATCTCGCGGTCGGCGGCCACACCTACGCATCGGTCTACCCCGGCCCCATGGGCGCGGTGCTGACACCGATGATCGCGCGCCACGAGGCGGCGAACGAGCTTCCCCATGCGTGCACGCTGAATGGGCGCTGCCAGCAGGTGTGCCCGGTCAAGATCCCTCTTCCGGACCTACTCAGGCGCCTGCGCCACGAGCAATGGGAGGACGGCTTCATCAAGGGCCGTTCACGGTGGGGGCTCGGCGTGTGGTCCTGGCTCGCAACGCGACCGGCGCTCTATCGTGTCGCGACGCGCCTTGGCGTTCAGGTGCTCCGATGGCTCGGTCGGTCCAGGGGCCGGATCGGACACCTGCCCCTCGCAGGGGAATGGACGGCGGGTCGTGACCTGCCGGCACCTCAAGGGACAACCTTTCATGCCGCATGGGCCAAGAGAAAGCGCCAGCCGTGACCGAAGCACGACGCGACACCGTGCTGGCGCGCATCAGGGCGGCGCTCGGCGACCGACACCGCACTCGCGATGAACTGGCGACACTCGATCGACGGCTGAACGCGCCTCCCGTGGGCGTGCGCCCAAAGCTGCACGACGATCCGCTGAGCCAGTTCATCACGAAGGCGCAAGCCAACCTCTGCACAGTGGAACGCATCGCCTCGCTGCAGATGCTTGTGCCGGCGATTCTTCGCCTGCTGCCACCGCCCCCGCAGAAGCCCGACATCAGCGTCGCACCGGCTCTGGCGCATCTGGGGTGGCCAGCCGACTGGAGCATCAATTTCGGCGCCGGCAGACGGACTGAGCCCTTGAGCGTGACGCTGGCCGTCGCGGGCATCGCCGAAACGGGCAGCGTTGTCCTGCGGTCCGCCCCCGCATCGCCGACGACATTGAATTTCCTACCCGACATGCATGTCGTCGTGCTGCGCGCGGACGACGTCGTCGCCCATACGGAAGACGCCTGGGCCCGCCTGCGCGCCGAAGGCGGGGACTGGCCCCGGACGGTCAATATCATTGCCGGGCCGTCGCGCACCGCAGACGTCGGTGGCATCATCGTCAGGCCGGCGCATGGCCCGAAGAGCGTTCATCTCGTGCTTTGCGATAGCTGACGCACGACGGAATTTCCGCGCGTCTTCGCTGCGCCGCCGCGCACGCCCCCTGCTCACCGCCGCAATCCAGCCAGCAGCATCGAAAAAAGGGCGATCGACGATCGCCCTCAAGGTTGCCTTGGGAGAGGACCGTTGCCGAACGAGAAATGCGGCAACGGCAGGAGCGAAAAAGGCGGCTCGCGTCGATCGGGAGAAGGACTTTGCGAGCCGCCCTGGTGGCATGGACCTAGACCATGATCGTTTCAGGCCCTATCAGCCTGAAACGTGAATCATCGGTCTAACTCAAGAGACCATGATCGTTTCAGGCCCTATCAGCCTGAAGCGTCAATCATCGATCTCATCAAAGAGATTAGAGCATCCGATCCGATTGCATTGAATCGGACGCTCTAGAAGAAGATTGCCGCGCCGAGTGCATAGATGTGCAGGTTCTCAAGGCTCTCCTTGCCCGTCGCACCTCCGGCATCGATGAAATCGATCTCGCCGTCGTAGTTCTTGTACTTCAGCCAGAGCGCCATCGATGCGGCATCGAGTTCCTGCACGACACCGAAGCCGAAGCGCTCGAACGTCGATCCGCTCGTGTGGGCCGCTCCGCCCGCGCAAGCCGTGTCGATGTTGCCGCCCGTTCCCGCGAAGCCGTCGCAGAGATCGGTCACGCCGCTGAACACCGCGCCGCCCTCAAGGCCGCTGAACATATCGTCGCCGCGGCCGTATTCGCCGTAGAAGATGGTGGCGCCGAGGGAGGTGAGGTTCGTCCTGAGACCGGCCTTAAGATAGAGCTGGTCGGAGTCCTTGAATCCGTCCGGATCCTCGTTGCCGTAATAGACGACACCGAAGAGACCGGTCGGCTGATGCAGCGCCGAGAAGCTGACCTGGAAGATGCTGGTATCCGTGATCGTGTTGATCCGAGGATCGCCTTTGTTCTCGTGGTACGACATGCCGAACGCCGTCTTGAAGGCGCCGAACTCGCCGGCATGCCTCAGGGCCACGTCCCAGTGGTCGTCGCCGCCCCAACTCGTCGAGGCGACGAAGCCGGCGATGGTCGGCGTGTCATAGCGAACGCTGTCGGTTCGGTCGCCGGCGCAGTCGGCGAAGATGCCGACGCCCGTCGTGTAGCAATTGCCGATGTCGCCCCAGCGGGCCTTTGCCCGCCTTCCCGTGCCTTGCGGGACGAGCTGGAAGTTCTGGCCGTCGAAGATGACGAGGTTGGCCGCGAAGATGCTGCCCGCGCCGGAGACGTCGACCCAGGTATCGTCAGCGGAGTGGCTTTGCCGGCCGACGGAGACCCGGCCCAGGCGCTCGCTCTTGATCCACCAATACGAGTTGAGCAGGCCCGGCGGGCCCTCGCCGCCGCGTGCGTTGGAGGCATCCTGCACGAAGCCGTTGGCGCCGGTGATGTCGAAGCGCAGGCTATAGCCGGCCGACCATTCGTTGTTGATGCTTGCCGATCCGTCGAAATGCAGACGGGTTCCGAGGTCGTTCAGGCTGGTGCCGACGTAGGCATCCGAGCTGATGCTATCGTCCCAACCCATGATCTGCTGGGTGACCCAGCCCGAGATCGTAAGGGACACCTTGCGGTTGCCCTTGCGTGCGGTTGTCGCTTCGAGCTCTGCAATCCGCTCTTCGAGATCGGCGCAGCAGTTCCCCCCAAAATCCGCCGCGAACGACCTGTCGCTCCCCAGCAGACCTGCGCTCACACCCACCAGGGCCGCCGCAGAAAACAGGAATGTCTTTCCCCCAAGCATGCTTCTTCTCCTTCGAAAGGCTTTCCCGAGCCGCAATATGAATTCGTTCCTTCACGCATGAACTTGAACCGACGCTCACCGCCGTCCAGCCCCACAAGGCAAGCGGTGTGCCAGTTGCCGAGGGCAATTGCGCCGAAGAGCGATCCGAACCTGCGGGGCGGCACGCCTCGACACAAAAAATAAAATTGGACAGAGGGTTATGAGTTTCGATGAGAAAGACACCCGCATCAGACACGTCAGATTACGGACGGGTCGTGCTGGGAGAGCAACAATATTGGTGTGGCCACCTGCTCCATTCCCCGCGTGGGCGTGTGGGTCCAGCGTTACACTGTGACATCGAGCGATCCGCGCAATGTAACGCGGGATGTTCGTGACCTCGTCTCGCGACGCGTAAAAGAGCCTGCCAGGCATCCGGCCTGCCATCGCAGCGCGCCATCCGGAACATCCGATTTTACAAGTTTTTCCGGAGCCTTGCCCGACGTCGGCGCACCGATGCTGCAACAGCGCGTGCAGCGCAAATAGGTAATGGCACGAATCATGCTGTCCCCCCTTCTTGCGGTGAAGATGTCGCAGTGAATGCGATCCCGATCCGCAGCGCACCAAGACGCAGATTGGGGAGGAACATGCAGAAGGATACACGAACCCGCCGTGACGCCGGCGGAGCGGACGAGGATCAGTGCGAGGTCGGTCGCCGCAATGTCTTGCAGGGTCTTGCCTTCTCCTGCTGTGCCGTTGCTGCCGGCATCGCCGCGAGTGCGCCAGCCGATGCGCAGACCACACGCGGAAGACGCGCGGAGCCCGGACATCGCTTCGCGTTCATGACCGGCGACAAGGAAGGCGAGGTCGTCGCGCCGTCAGATGTGAAGATCGGAGAGCAGCCTCTCCTCGTCTACCCGATGGATGCAGAGACAGGGGACATCCTCGCGTCGCGCGCCAACCTCCTCATTCTCATGCGCGTGCCTGAAGGCGATCTGGATCCATCCATGGAACAGCACGCCGCCGCGGGCATCGTCGCCTACTCGGCCATCTGCACGCATGAGGGCTGCCCGATCTCGGGCCAGCATGAGAACCCGCGCATGGCCGTGTGCAACTGCCACGGCTCGACGTTCGACGTGGGCAACAACGGTGTCGTGGTTCAGGGACCTGCCGTGCGCAGGCTCGCCATGCTGCCGGTAACCATCACCGACGGCGCGTTGGTGGTGGCGGGGAAGCTGAACGGCCCGATCGGGCCGCCAGCGTAGGAGGCACCTCATCACGCCTCATGCAACGAAGCATTCAAAAAACTGGGAGGACCTACTCGATGAAACTTCGATCATCCGTTGCAGTTCTTGCACTTGTGGCCGCACCGGCCACGATGCAAGCGGCTGAGTTCAAGCTGTCGGACTACAAACCAGTCACCGAGGACCGGATGAAGAATCCGGAGGCGGAGAACTGGCTGCTGACCAAGGGCAACTATGCCGGCTGGAGCTACACGCCGCTCGATCAGATCACGACAGAGAACGTCTCCAGGTTGAGGCCGGTATGGTCGGCCGCCACGGGCGTCAACTCAGGCCACGAGGCCCCCGCGGTCGTCAACGGCGATTACATGTTCGTCGCGACGCCGCACAACCAGGTGCTGGCGTTCGATGCGAAAACCGGCCGCTCGCTGTGGCGCTTCGTACGCGAGGTGCCGGAAGGCATGGGCGCCTTGCACCGGACCAACCGCGGCGTGGCGCTCTGGGGCGACAAGGTCTACGTCGGCAGCATCGACTGCATGCTGACCGCGCTCGACGCCAAGACAGGCACGAAGGTCTGGGAGGCGGAGGTCTGCGATTGGGAAACCAAGAGCGCTTACATCACCTCGGCACCGCTGGCCGTGAAGGGCAAGATCATCATCGGTCCGTCCGGCGGCGAGTTCGGCGTGCGCGGCTACATCAAGGCCTTCGACGCCGAGACCGGCAAGGAAGCGTGGACGACCTACTCCGTGCCCGCCCCCGGCGAGCCGGGCTCGGAAACCTGGCCGCAGGACGGGAAATGGAAGGATGCTTGGAAGAACGGCGGCGGCACCATGTGGATGCCGGGCAACTACGACGCCAAGAACGACGTGATCTACTGGGGCGTCGGCAACGGTGCTCCGTGGATCGCCGATCAGCGTCCGGGCGACAACCTCTATATCGCGTCGAGCCTTGCGATCAATCCGGACGACGGCAAGATCGTCAGCCACTTCCAGTATCACCATAACGATGGCTGGGACTGGGCGGCGATGAACGCGCCGACGCTGGTCGAGTTCAACAAGGACGGCAACACGGTCGAGGGCCTGATCAGCGCGCAGCGCAACGGCGTGCTGTACTGGCTCGAACGTGACGCGACGGGCAACATCTCCTTCGATCAGGCCGAGAAGTACGTTTACAACAACGTCTTCACGAGCATCGATCCGAAGACGGGCCGGCCAACCTACAACCAGGACGCCATCCCCGGCACCGGCAAGTCGGCAACCTACTGCCCGACTCTCTGGGGCGGCAAGGACTGGCCATATGAGGCCTACAGCCCGAAGAGCGGCATGCTCTACATCCCCTACAACGAGAACCACTGCAGCACGCTGACCGGCATCATCCAGCCGATCATTCCCGGCGTGTGGTCGGCGGGCGTGGACATCAACGCGCTCAACATCGAGTTGCGCGACGGCTGGGACCACATCGGCGGCATCCAGGCCTGGAGCGTCGACGGCCGCAAGGAAGAGTGGCGCGTCAAGTATCCCGGCTCCTGGAACTGGGGCTCGATCCTGACCACCGGCGGTGGCGTCCTGTTTGCGGGCGGCACCAACGACCGCATGTTCCGCGCCTACGATGAGAAATCCGGCAAGCTGCTTTGGGAGTTCCCGACGCCTTCCGGCATCATCTCGCCGCCGAGCGCCTTCTCCGTCGACGGCAAGCAGTACATCGCCGTCGTGTCGGGTTGGGGCGTGGACGCAGCCTGGGTCCAGGGCAAGATGAATGAACTTGCCGGTTGGGAGAAGCAGGTGCCCGAAGGTGGCTCGGTCTGGGTGTTCGCACTCGACTGATCCCGACGCATAGACAGCCAGAAAAGAGAACCGATCCGCACCGTTTCTAGCCGGTGCGGATCGGCATGCGCTCCGGTGCGCGCAACGCGAGGCCATTGATCCCATGAACGACCAGATCGACGACAGGAACGCGGAGCGTCGCGAATGGGAGGACGCGATCTCGTCCGTCCTTGCATTCGAAGGCCGGCATCAGGCGGACAAGGTGCTGAGCGGCGCCGTGGAGATTGCGCGCCGGTCCGGAGCACGGCTGCCCTTTGCCGCCCACACGGCCTACGTCAACACCATTCCCGCCGACGAGGAGCCGCCGCACACGGGCGTGCGCGAGGTCGAGCACCGCATCCGCTCGGCGATCCGCTGGAATGCGGCGATGATCGTGCTGCGCGCCAACAAGACATCGTCGGACCTCGGCGGGCACATCGCAAGCTTCCAATCGGCGGCAACGCTTTACGACACGGGGTTCGAGCATTTCTGGCATGCGCCCTCCGAGAACCACGGCGGCGACCTCTTGTTTATCCAGGGCCATTCTTCGCCCGGCATCTATGCCCGCGCCTTCCTCGAAGGCCGCCTCACGGAAGAGCAGCTCTCGGCCTTCCGCCAGGAGGTGGACGGCCTCGGCCTCTCCTCCTATCCCCATCCATGGCTGATGCCGGACTTCTGGCAGTTCCCCACCGTCTCGATGGGCCTCGGGCCGATCATGGCGATCTACCAGGCGCGATTCCTGAAATATCTTCACGGCCGCAACTTCGCCGATACGTCCAACCGCCACGTGTGGGCGTTCTGCGGCGACGGCGAGATGGACGAACCCGAGAGCCTCGGCGCCATCGCGCTCGCGGGCCGCGAGAAGCTCGACAACCTGATCTTCGTCGTCAACTGCAACCTGCAGCGACTGGATGGCCCGGTGCGCGGCAACGGTAAGATCGTCCAGGAGCTCGAAGGCGTGTTCCGCGGCGCGGGCTGGAACGTCATCAAGGTGATCTGGGGCTCGAACTGGGACCCGCTGCTCGCAGCCGACACCTCGGGCCGCCTGCGCCAGCTCATGGAGGAATGCGTCGACGGCGAATACCAGGACTTCAAGTCCAAGGACGGCGCCTATATCCGCGAGAACTTCTTCGGCCGCTATCCGGAAACGGCGGCCATGGTGGCGAATTGGTCCGACGACGAGATCTGGAAGCTGACGCGCGGCGGGCACGACCCCTCCAAGGTCTACGCCGCCTACAAGCGCGCCGTCACTCACACCGGCCAGCCGACGGTGATCCTCGCCAAGACCGTCAAGGGCTACGGCATGGGCAAGGCCGCCGAAGCTCAGATGATCATCCATCAGCAGAAGAAGATGGATATCGACGCGCTGCGCCAGTTCCGCGACAGGTTCCAGGTGCCGGTCCCCGATGAGCGGATCGGCGAGCTGCCGTTCGTGCGCTTTGCGGAGGATTCGGAGGAGGCGGGCTATCTGCGCGCCAGGCGGGCGGAGCTCGGCGGCTTCCTGCCGGCACGGCGCCGGCGCTCGGAGAGCCTCGCGGCCCCCGAGCTGTCGCAGTTCGACGCCCTGCTCAAGGCGACGCCCGGACGCGAGATCTCGACGACGATGGCCTTCGTGCGCCTGCTCTCGACGCTGCTCCGCGACAAGACGCTGGGTCCGCGCGTGGTGCCGATCGTGCCCGACGAGAGCCGCACGTTCGGCATGGAGGGCATGTTCCGCCAGTTCGGAATCTTCAGCCAGGTGGGCCAGCTCTATCGCCCGTCGGATGCCGGCGAACTGATGTACTACCGCGAGGATCAGAAGGGCCAGATGCTGCAGGAGGGCATCAGCGAAGCCGGCGCCATGTCGTCGTGGATCGCGGCGGCGACCAGCTACTCGACCTCGAACGTACCGATGATCCCCTTCTACATCTTCTATTCGATGTTCGGCTTCCAGCGCATCGGCGACCTCGCCTGGGCGGCGGGCGACAGCCGCGCGCGGGGCTTCCTGATCGGCGGCACGAGCGGGCGAACGACCTTGAACGGCGAAGGGCTCCAGCACCAGGACGGACACAGCCATTTGATCGCCGCGACGATCCCGAACTGCGTCTCCTACGATCCGACTTTCGCCTACGAGGTCGCGGTGATCGTCCGCAACGGACTCGCGCGCATGATCGAACGGCAGGAGGACGTGTTCCACTACATCACCGTGCTCAACGAGAACTACGAGCATCCGGCGATGCCGGAAGGCGTGGAAGACGGCATCGTCAAGGGCATGTACCTGCTCAAGTCGACGAGCGGAACGGCGAAGGGGCGCCGCCACAGGGTGCAGTTGATGGGCTCGGGCGCCATCCTGCGCGAGGTCATCGCCGGCGCGGAGCTTCTCGAAAGCGACTTCGGCATCTCCGCCGACATCTGGAGCGTGACGAGCTTCACCGAGCTTGCCCGCGAGGCGCAGGAGGTCGAGCGCTGGAACCTGCTCAACCCCGAGGAGCCGCCGCGCACGCCTTACGTGACGCAGCTCCTCCGGGAGCGCGGCCCAGGGCCCGTGATCGCGTCGACCGACTATACCAAGGCGTTCGCCGAGCAGATCCGGCCCTTCGTGCCCAACGCCTACCGCGTGCTCGGCACCGACGGCTTCGGCCGCTCAGATACCCGCCGCAAGCTGCGCTTCCATTTCGAGGTCGACCGCCATTTCGTCGTCGCCTCGACGCTGAAGGCGCTCGCGGACGAGAACCGGATCCCGTCGTCCCGCGTGTCGGACGCGTTGGCGCGATACGGCATCCGTCCCGACAAGCCCAACCCCGTAAAAATCTAAGCTCCAACCCGAGCGTGGAAAGCCGCAGCCGGATCGGCAGCGTGGAGAACCGCATGTCCCTGATCGAAGTCAAAGTGCCGAATATCGGCGATTATTCCGGGGTACCCGTCATCGAAGTGCTCGTGACGGCGGGCGACGTCGTCAGCGTCGACGACCCGCTGGTGACGCTCGAATCCGACAAGGCGAGCATGGAGATCCCCGCGCCCTCGGCCGGCAAGGTCGCAGAGGTGCTCGTCAACGTCGGCGATACGGTGAGCGAGGGGCATCTCATTCTGAGGCTCGAAGCGGAGGCCAACGAAGCGGGCACGGCCGCCGCCGCCGATGCGCCCACGCCACCCGCGGCGGCTCGGCCCGAGGCAGATCCGGACGGGCCTGCCGATCCCTCACCGCCGCCCGCATCTTCTAACGTATCGTCCAACACGAGCGTGCTTCCGGCGCCCGCCGATTTCGACGGCCTCAACGCGAGCCCGTCCGTACGGCGCCTCGCGCGCGAACTCGACATCGATCTCGCGGCGCTCAAGGGAACGGGCGAGAAGGGTCGGATCACGAAAGCCGATGTGAAGGCGGCCCTCGGCGGCGGGTCCGCGACGGGACGCGCGCTCACAATCGCGGATGTCCCTCAGCCGGATTTCTCGAAATTCGGTCCCGTCACGGTCGCACCCTTATCGCGCCTGAAGCGGCTCTCGGGTCCGCACCTGCACCGCGCCTGGGTCAGCATTCCGCACGTGACCCACACCGACGAGGCGGACATCACCGAACTTGAAACCTACCGCAGAACCCTCGACGCCGAAGCGCGGGCCAAGGGCTACCGCGTCACCATGCTGTCCTTCCTCATGATGGCGAGCGTCGCGACGTTGAAACAGTTCCCGGAGTTCAACGCCTCCCTATCCCCCGACGGCCAGTCCCTCATCCTCAAGAGGTATTACAACATCGGTGTCGCGGTCGACACGCCGGACGGGCTCGTCGTGCCGGTCATCAAAGACGCGGATCGCAAGCGGATCCTTGAGCTCAGCCAGGAGCTGTCCACGGTCTCGCAGCGCATGCGCGACGGCAAGATCGCGCCGGCCGACATCCAGGGCGGGACGTTCTCGATTTCGAGCCTGGGCGGTATCGGCGGCACGGGCTTCACGCCGATTGTCAACGCGCCGGAGGTGGCCATTCTCGGCGTCGTGCGCGCGGTGACGCGGCCGGTATGGAACGGCGAGACCTTCACGCCCCGCCTCATGCTGCCGCTCTGCGTCTCCTACGATCACCGCGTGATCGACGGCGCGCTCGCCGCACGCTTCACGCGCCGCCTCGCCGAGATCCTCGGCGACGTTCGCCAGCTCGTTCTCTAGGTGCGTATGACAAAAGCTCCTGACATCGAAACCGATCTCCTCGTGCTGGGCGCTGGCCCGGGCGGCTACACCGCCGCGTTTCGCGCCGCCGACCTGGGCAAGACCGTTGTGCTCGTCGAGCGCGCACCCGTTCTCGGCGGCGTGTGCCTCAACGTCGGATGCATCCCCTCGAAAGCGCTGCTGCACACCGCCAAGGTGATCGAGGAGACGCGCGAGATGGCCGGCGCGGGGCTGCGTTTCGGCGCGCCCGACATCGATCTCGGCCAGCTCCGTGCCTGGAAGACCGGCATCGTCGGCAAGCTGACGTCCGGACTCTCCGGCCTCGCGAGGCAGCGCAAGGTGACCGTCGTCACCGGCACCGGCCGGTTCGTCTCACCGCACGCGCTTGAGGTGGTGCACGAGGGTGCCGTGCAGCGCATCGGCTTCGCGCAGGCTATCGTCGCGGCCGGATCGGAGCCGGCGAGGCTGCCGTTCGTTCCGCACGACGACCCGCGCGTGCTCGATTCCACCGGCGCGCTCGACCTGGAGGATGTCCCCAAGCGGCTGCTCGTCATCGGCGGCGGCATCATCGGCCTTGAGATGGCGACCGTCTATCACGCGCTCGGCAGCACGGTGAGCGTGGTGGAGGTGACCGACCAGCTCATTCCCGGCGTCGATCGCGACATCGTGGCCCCGCTCATGAAGCGCGTGGAGGCGCGCTACGAGGCGATCCACCTCGGGACCAGGGTGACGAAGGTCGAGCCCGGCGACACCGGGCTGACCGTTGCCTTCGAAGGTCCCGCCGCACCGCAAAGCAAAACCTTCGACAAGGTTCTTGTCGCGGTCGGGCGCGTGCCAAACGGCAAACTGCTGAATCTGGAAGCGGCCGGCGTCGGCGTCGACGACCGCGGCTTCGTGCCCGTCGATCGTCGTATGCGCACCAACGTCCCGCATATCTTCGCCATCGGCGACATCGTCGGCCAGCCGATGCTCGCCCACAAGGCCGTGCACGAGGGTAAGGTCGCCGCCGAGGTGGCGGCCGGGCTCGCCTCCGCCTTCGATGCGCGCGTGATCCCCTCCGTCGCCTACACGGACCCGGAGGTGGCCTGGGTGGGCCTGACCGAGACGGAGGCCAAGGCCAACGGCGTATCGTACGGCAAGGGGGCCTTCCCCTGGGCCGCATCGGGACGCGCGCTCTCGCTCGGCCGCGACGAGGGACTGACGAAGGTGCTGTTCGATCCCGAAACGCATCGCATTCTGGGCTGCGGCATCGTCGGCCCCAACGCCGGCGATCTCATCGCCGAGGCGGCACTCGCCATCGAAATGGGCGCCGACGCAGCCGACATCGCCGCCACCATCCATCCGCACCCGACGCTATCGGAGACGATCGCACAAGCCGCCGAGATGTTCGAGGGCACGATCACGGACCTGATGCCGAAACCGGCGCGCCGCACCTGAGCGGGGGCTCGCCCGTCACCGCAGATCACGATACCGACGGGCCGGGTTTCAAGCTTTTCTAGTCCATCACGACCTGCATGGGCATCGGAACGTGGCGGAAGCGGTGAGGCCCGAGCCGCGCTTTGCATCGTCCGCGTGCCGCCCTGGTCGACGACCGGAGTGGTCTGTTGCAGCACGAGCTTGTCGGTGGGAAGAAAGTTGATGCGAACGTCGTCGCTTTCCCGTCGCGCCGCCGATAGCGACGATCCTCGCGCGCTCGTCTGCCACGACAGGCCACAGCGCCATTGTGCCTCGATGCCAAAGGGTCACACTCAGGCGACGCTACGAGGTTAAACGCAAGCCATCCGTACTGCTACGGATGGTGGCTGAGCCCAACCTGCTTATTGTCCGCTAACGAATTTTGATCCCTTCGACACGTATCGCGTTCCAGATGTGGCCGGGAGGCCAACGCCATGTCGCGCGACCTGACTACGCAAGGTCTTGGAATTTGGCCTTTATCCCTCTGCATCCTTTTGGTCTTGGGGGCTGCTGAAGGCTTGGCCTCGGGGCGCGGTGGAAACGGCACTGCGGGAACAGGCGGCACTCCTTCGGGGAGCCTCGTCAATGCACCTGCCTCTACTGGCCAGGGCTCGTCGGTGCAGAATTCCAATACCGTCAGCGGTGGTGGCGGCGGCGGCGGCGGTAGCGGCACCACCGGCGGCAACGGTGGACATGGCTCCGCAACGCTTGGCGTCGGAGGCGCCGGGGGCACCACTGCGGGTGCAGACGGCGGCGCAGGTAGCAGCGGCGGCACTTATGGTGCAGGTGGCGGCGGTGGCGGGGCGCACGGCTATTTATCTCCATCCCTTTTGCCGACTGTGGACGTCAAAGGAGGCGACGGAGGTGGCGGCGGTCACAGCACCGGCGGTGGCGGCGGCGGCGGCGGAGGCGGCAACGGCGTCGTTGTCAATGGTTCAAACTTTACCGGGATCATCAGCACCATTGTAGCGGGAGGCAACGGAGGCCATGGAGGAAACGGCGGCTCCACAGCCGAGGGCGGCTCGGGTGGCCGCGGCGGCGAAGGCTTGTATGTTCTCCATAGTGGCCATGATATCGAAATTACCGGCACGATAACCGGGGGAAATGGTGGCAATCTTGGGTCGGCGGGGGCGGGGGTCAACACAGGATATGCCGGAAACGGCGCTAACGCCGTTTGGCTCTACAACAGCCGTCTTGCCGTGACAGGAACAGTCAGCGGCGGCAATGCCGGTGCAGGTGGCCCAGCCAACGGAGGCCACGGTGTCTACGGTGAAAACGTCGATCTTGTCGTGACAGGAACGATCCGAGGCGGCATCAATTCGGACAGCAGCCAGGCGTTGGCAGTTCGCTTCACAGGTGGCACGAACTCGGTGACGATAGAACCAACCGCCTCCTTTGTCGGGGGCGTGCAGGGCGCAGGCAATGACGCGATCGTGCTGAGCGGAGCGACCGACGGCAGCATCGCTTACACCACGCAGTTCAACGGTTTTTCTGAGCTGGTCAAAAACGGCACCTCAGCATGGACGCTGACGGGCAGCAACTTTACCGGCAACACGACGATCAATTCCGGACGGCTCGAAGTAGACGGACAGGTTGGAGGCGCAGGCGCAACGACAAACGTCGTCGGCGGAACACTCGGCGGTACGGGCACGATTGTCGGCACATTGAACGTTGGGCCGGGCGCGATCCACGCGCCGGGCAACTCTATCGGAACGCAAACCGTGAACGGCCCGTACATTCTTCAGGCCGGATCGATCCTCGAAATCGAAGTCAACGCCGCAGGCCAGAGCGATCTCGTGATCGTCAACGGCACGGTCGACATCACGGGCGCAGCGTTGCGTGTGCTGGCCGAGAACGGCAATTACGCTGCCGCGACGGACTATTTGATTATCGACAACGACGGTGTTGACGCCGTGGTCGGCACGTTCGCGCCGATCACGAGCAATCTTGCGTTTCTCACCCCGAGCGTGAGCTATACCGGCGGTGACGGAAACGATGTCGTGCTGACCATGACGCGCAATTCCACCGCGCTCACGAGCGTCGCAGATACGCCGAACCAGACGGCGGTTGCCGGTGCCATGAACGGCCTGCCCCCAACAAACCCGCTCGTGAACATCGTGCTCGGCCAAAGCGCTGAAGGTGCGCGCCAATCCTTCGACGCGCTCTCGGGCGAAGTCCACGCGACGTTGAGCGCGACGCTCGCGCGCGACAGCCGCTTCACGCGCAACGCGCTCTTTGCGCGGCTTCAGCAGGCGTTCCATGCGCGCGGTGCGGCGGGAAGCACCACGCAAACGGCTTCGCTCGCCAACACCGGCACGACCTCCGTCGCGGGCAGCTTCGACGCGCCAATGATGGGCCTCGGCATGGGGAGCGGCAGCGCATCCGGCTATGACGCACCGCCTCCCGCATCTCCGCTGGTGTTCTGGACGCAGGCGTTCGGCTCGTGGGGCGACACGGACGGCGACGGCAATGCCGCAACCGCCAAGCGCACCATCGGCGGCTTCCTCTCCGGCGTCGATACCGGCATCGGATACGGCTGGCGCGCAGGCGCAGCGCTCGGCTACTCGCGCTCGAACGTCAGCGTCTCGCAGCGCATCTCGTCGGCCGAGATCGACAGCTATCATCTTGCAGCTTACACCGGCGGCCCGGTCGGCGCGTTCGCGCTGCGCGGCGGCGCATCCTGGAGCTGGAGCGACATCGACACCGAGCGCACGGTCGTCTTCCCGGGCTTCCTCGACCGCGTGGAAGCCGACTACGACGGCGACACGGGGCAGATCTTCGGCGAGATCGCGTTGCCTCTCACTGCAGGCGGCCTCGCCTACGAACCGTTCGCCGGTCTTGCTTACGCCCACGTCTCGACGGACCGCTTTACCGAACAGGGCGGCGCAGCCGCACTCGACGGCTTCGGCGGCTCACAGGATGTCGGCTTCTCGACGCTCGGCATCCGCTTTGCCGCGACCACGCGGATCGGCGGCACGACCGTCACGCCGCGTGCCTCTATCGCGTGGCAGCACGCTTTCGGCGATACTGATCCGACGCGCGCGCTTGCGTTCGCGAGCGGCGCACCGGGCATGACGATTACGGGCGTTCCGCTTGCGCGCAATGCCGCACTGATCGAAGCGGGCCTCGACATCAGCCTCTCTCCGTCAGCCACGCTTGGCATCTCCTACAACGGCGAGATCGCAAGCGACGTCGAAGACCACGGCGTGACCGGGCGTATGAACTGGCGGTTCTGAACAGCGGAGCGTGTCGCTCGCCTCGGTTCAGGCGTCGCGACATACCTCTGTGCTAGTCCCGCTTGCAGGGATATGCGCGAGCCCAGGCCAAGTGGGCCAATTGAACGGCACTGCCATGCAACAGTTCGGGACGGTCCTCTAGGAACCGGACGAAGGTTCGCATCATGTCGTTCACCGAAGCGTCGTCGGGAGCGCACCAGAGCGGGCCATCCGGCATCCGCTGGCTGGCGTAGAGTTCCATATGGATCAGCCCGCTCAGGTAGCCGATGCAGCCCTCTCGCGTGATGCTGTTTTCACAGATCTTGAGCCAGTACTTTCCCGAAACGGCATCGGTGGCCGGTGCGGCCGTAGCCGATAAAATCACGCTGAGAGCGACCAGCGCGCCAAGCAAAGAACGCATCGTTTCCCCTTAGCTCATTCCTAGAAGGCTTCGACATCCTCGATCGTAATGCGCGCGGGTCTTTGCCCCTCGTCGAAGCGCTTGCTGGCAAGCTCTCCGAAGCGCGCTTTGTACATCGAGAACGCGATCCGAGGATCGTAGACCTCTTTCTTCTGGATCGCTCGTTGCAGGCCGTCCCTGGTGATTTCGCAGGAGACGGTATCTCCCGTCTGCTCATCGCGCATCGAGAAGACAAACGTATCTCCGACGAAACCCATCAGGATATCGTCATTAAATACCAGCGGCATGGCTCCTCCTTTCACGGCTCGCCTATGTCGCCTGGAAGCGACGAGAGTTCAAGAGGCGCGAGGTGTGTACGGAATAGCCCCCGCGCATTCTGGAAACGCGGGATACTTTTCTGGACATAAAGCAAAGCCCGCTCATCAGCTTTCTGCATCTTGTATCCGACTGTTCGAAGAGACGGAGCAAGCCAATGGCAAAGAAAACGCGCCAGATCGCGCCGCCGGTCCAAGGTCGAGCGACATCGGAACCGCTTCACATCCCGGCAGCGGACTTATCGGACGAGGAACTGACAAGCGTGCAGGGCGGAGCGGCGCCAATTCCATTCGAAAAGCAGCTCGCAACGGATGCAGGCTTTATCGCGTCGAAGACGGAGGTCATTCACTGAGATGCGAAACGTACCTATGACAGGCCGAAACGGCGTTCGGTGCAAGCATGACGAAGCTTTGACCAGAGACGAGCCAGCACCCGAACGGAATGACAGCCTCGGGGACGGCGAACTCGCGTGCGTGGTCGGAGGCACTGGCATCGTCAAACGCACACAATTTATGTTGGCCGGCGCAAAGGCCTATGAGGCGCAGCGGAAGGCCCAGAACACGCACGATTAAGGCTCAGCGGAGCGGGTTCGAGAAGCGGGATCATAGCCAAGGTTCGTCACCTCACGGGCGACAATAAGATGATGCTTCGCCTCAACGGCAGTTCGCACATTGTAGCGGATCACACGGGGCTTTCTGCTCATCGTTGCTATGGCGCAAGCATCGGGATCGGTAAGCGAGACCTACGTCTCTCCGCTTTCGTCCATGCGCCGCTTGAGTTTCTCGCGAGCGAAGTTTTTCGCCTTGGCATTGACAGCTTTAAACTCTCGGCCGTCGATCGCCACGATGCTCGCACCCAGGAGGTCAAGACCGCGGCACAGCGCGACGAACTGCTGTCATACCTTACGGAAGACTGGACCGTTATCGCGGCGAAAGTCTGCGATGATCTTGACGTCGGATGCCAGGCGACCGGTGAGCCAGATCGGCTCCAGGTTCCGCCGGCACTCGCGCTCGAAACCGCGCGAGGACTGTACCTGGTTGAGATAGCCGTAGAGGTAGAGCTCGAAGATCGTTTCCGGATGGTCGTCTGAGCGGCCCGTCTCTTCAGGCGCGCCTTCGATGAACCGCCCCATTCAATCCTCCCGCCTACCTCGCGGAAATCGCATATTGGTTCGTCAGAATGCGCCCGTTTTCACGGCCTCCATGCAAATCCGATCGTGACACGGCCAAGTTGTTAGCCGAAGCTGAGAGCTTTCAACCGCACATAGTTTTGTATGCACTACGCACATTCGACGGAGAACGAAGATAAATCCGATTGGCAAACGCTTGTCGCCCACCTGCGTGAGGTTGCGGCGCTTGCGATGCAATTCGGGGATGCGTTCGGCGCCGGTCGCGCGGCAGCTCTCGCGGGTTGGCTGCACGACCTCGGCAAATACGCCGAGAAGTTCAAACTTTACATCGAAGGCAAGGGAGAGAACTGCGATCACTCGACCGCAGGCGCCAAGGCCGTCCTGGAGCTTGTCCGATCCGACTCGGATGACACCATCATGGCCGAACTCGTCGCGTATGCGATCGCTGGGCACCACGCGGGGCTGCCGGATCGTATCGGTGGATCGGGCGGATCGTTGAATGATCGCCTAAAAAAGAAAATTCCCATTCTCGATGCAGCGTGGAAAACCGAAGTCGAAGCGGAGACCGACAACCTTGTCCCCCGCAACTTCTCGCTGCGTCAGGGTGACGATCAATCGTTTTTCCAGATCGCATTTCTGGGCCGCATGATTTTTTCGTGCCTTGTAGACGCCGATCGCTTGAATACGGAGGCGCACCACGCTCACGTCACCGGCATCGAGGTCGACCGCACATGGCCCGAGCTGCCTAACGAAGTTGCGGGATTGGTCGCCGGCTTCGATGCGCATCTCGATGACAAGCTTGCAAAGCTCACCCCGGCCGAGCGCGCGGCTCCGCTCAATGTCCTGAGACGCGATGTTCTAGCGCACGTGCGCGGCCAGACGGCAATGCCCAAAGGTGTGTTCACCCTCGACGTGCCGACGGGAGGCGGCAAAACGCTGGCATCGCTTGCGTTTGCCTTGGAGCACGCACGCGCCTGGAGCATGAGGCGTATCGTGTACGCGGCCCCTTTCACGTCGATTATCGATCAGACCGCGCAGATTTTCCGCGACATACTTGGCGACGACGCGGTGCTCGAGCACCATGCGCAGGTCGACACGGAAAAGGATCTGCCTGAAGAGACCGGCGACCGGAACGCGCAAAGCAGGGAACGGAAGTTACGCCGCGCTATGGAGAACTGGGCCGCGCCCGTCGTCGTGACAACGAACGTACAGCTTTTCGAAAGCCTCTTCTCGCACCGGCCCTCGCGCTGCCGCAAGCTGCACAACCTCGCCAATGCGGTCATCGTACTTGACGAGGCACAGACAATACCACTGCCCGTGCTCCGTCCCTGCGTCGTGGCGCTCGATGAGCTTGCCCACAACTACGGCTGCACGATCGTGCTGTGCACGGCCACACAGCCCGCTCTCAAAGCACCGGACTTTAGATTTGGCTTCGAGACATCACATGAGCTGGCGCTCGAGCCCGCAAAGCTCCATACCGCGTTCGAACGCGTCACGTTCGAAATGGCTGGTGTCCTGAGCGACAATTCCTTGATCGAGCAGCTTCGCCAGGTGCCGCAGGGCCTCGTCATCGTCAACAGCCGCAAGCACGCGCGAGATCTTTTTCTCGCGGCCAAGGATGCGCGGATCGAAGGGCTGATCCACCTCACGACGCGTCAGATCGCCAACGACCGCGCCGAAATCCTGACGGAGATACGAGAGGAGCTGAAGCACAAGAAACCGTGCATCGTGATCGCCACGAGCCTGATTGAAGCCGGCGTCGACGTTTCGTTTCCACGCGTATGGCGCGCCGAGGCAGGTCTCGACCAGATCATCCAAGCCGCCGGCCGCTGTAACCGTGAATGGGAGCAACCAAAGGAGCACGCTCTTGTCGTTGTGTTCCAGCCGTCGGAGGCCAAGCCGCCGCCGGAGATCGCGGGTTTTGCCGATGCCATGGCCCGCGTGGCAAGAACATTTCCGGATCCACTCGTGAAGCCTGGCATCGAACTCTACTTCAGGGAAGTCTATTGGCAGCGTGGAGACAACCGACACCGGGATGGGCTTGACGACGTCCCGATGCCCAATCTCGACGGACGAAAAGCCCCAGCGAAAGTCCTCGATCAGTTCGCCGGAAACGATGGGAGCACCGATTTCTCCTACCGCAAGGTGGGAGAGAATTTCAGGCTCATCCGGGACGGCATGGCCCCGATCATAATCGCGACGGACGACCAATCGAAAACGATCCTGAGAAGGCTTCGCGACGGCACGATCACCGCAGGCCGCGCAGCGCGTGAGCTCCAGCGCTACCTGGTCCAGGTTCCGCCACGCCATCGGCAGCGGTTCGTCGACAATGGCCACGCCGAGTACGTCCCTGGCTTCGAGACGCAGTTCGTGGTCCTCAAGGAAAGCCTGATCAACACGATGTCGGGCTTTTACTCCCGCGAGCAGGGTCTGCTGTGGGAAAAGGGCGATGAACTGGGGATAGAGGGCAACATGATCTAGTCAGCCGGGCCCCAACGCTCGAACATCCGTGAACGTCCATATGACGGCGTGCCGCCCGCCGGAGGAGCCGCGATGAGTTACGGAGTTCGCCTTCTGGTGCAGGGCAAATACGCCTGCTTCACGCGCCCGGAGATGAAAGTGGAGCGGGTGTCGTATGACGTCATGACGCCTTCCGCGGCGCGCGGCATCCTCGAGGCGATCCACTGGAAGCCGGCGATCCGATGGATCGTCGACGAGATCCATGTCCTGAAACCTATCCGCTTTCAGTCCGTCCGCCGAAACGAGGTCGGCGCCAAGGCTCCGGCCGCCTCGATCCGCAAGGCGATGAGGACCGGAGACGTCGGCGATCTCGCGCTCGTCGTCGAGGACAACCGTCAGCAGCGCGCCTCGACGCTGCTGACGAACGTCGCCTACGTGATTTCCGCGCACTTCATCATGACATCGAGAGCCGGCGCTGAAGACAATGAAGGCAAGCACCTGGACACCTTCAACCGCCGCGCGCGCAAAGGTCAGTGCTTCCACCAGCCCTGCCTCGGCACGCGCGAGTTCCCGGCCGAGTTCGAATTGCTAGAAACCGGCGCTCCCGCGCCCGTTGCCGATCCCGACGACAGAACGGCGAGCCTCGGGTTCGGCACACCGCGCGACCTCGGCTTCATGCTCTACGACATCGACCACGCGGGCGACCGCTCGTCGATGGTCTTCCGCGCCACGCTCAAGGACGGGGTCGTAAAGGTGCCGGCCCCGGATTCGCCTGAGGTGAGGAGATGAAACTCCCAGGACTAGAGACTTTGAAGGCCCCCAATCCCAGGCTCTCCGCCAGGATCCGGATCAAGGCGGAGACACCCCTCCTCATTTACCTGATTCATGCTCGCGCCACGTCTATATCTACAGTTTGCCAGAAGATTATCATGGTGGTAGAAGTGGCAATGGCTCGTCGCCTAGTCGCTTCGAGTACGGAGGCGTGGATAGAAACTGGCAAACAGTTGATATGTAAAGGAAAATTGAAAGGCGGCGAGCCCACTTCACATTTGGTTGGAGCAACCGAATGACCGCGCTCGCCTCCCTCGCGCGCGCCTACGAGCGCATGGCCGCACGAGGCGAAACCCCGGCGCCCGGGTATTCCCCGCAGAGGATCGGCTTTCTCGTCTCGCTCACGTCCGACGGCCAGCCTTCAGGTCCCCCACACGATTTGCGGGAAGCCGACGGCCGCAGGAGAACAGCAGCGCTCATGGCGGTCCCGCAGCCCGGCAAACGCACGTCGGGCGTGATGCCGAACTTTCTGTGGGACAAGACCGCATACGCGCTCGGCGTCACAGCCGGTGAAGCGAAACGCACGGCGCAGGAGCACCGGGCATTCGCCGACAAGCACCGCGAATGGCTTGAAGGCACGACCGACGAAGGGCTTCTCGCGCTTCTTGGGTTTCTCGACTTCTGGACGCCCGAGAAATTCGGAGAACTCGGCTGGCCCGAGGACATGAAGGATCAGAACGTTGCCTTCGCCCTTGAGCGCGAGCGCCTCGACAACATCCGTATTCATGACCGCCCAGCGGCGAAAGCACTTTGGGCGCGGCTTTCGGGGGATGGCGAAAAGACCGACGCGCTATGCCTCGCGACCGGCGAGCGCGGCCCCCTCGCACGCTTGCATCCCGCGATCAAGGGCGTGTGGGGGGCACAAACGGCCGGCGCATCGATCGTGTCCTTCAACCTCAATGCCTTCACTTCCTACGGCAAAGAGCAAGGCGAAAACGCGCCACTGTCCGAGGCGGCGGCGATCGCCTACACCGAAGCCCTGAACGCATTTCTGCGCGGCACGCAAAATCGCATTCAGATCGGCGACGCCACGACGGTGTTTTGGGCCGATGCCTCGGATACAAACGCCGCCAGGAAGGCCGAAGGCCTGTTCGGCGCGTTCAGCAAGGTCACGGACCAAGGGGAGGCAAAGAAAGTCGCTGCGATCCTGGAGAGGATCCAGCGCGGGCTTCCGGTCGATGATTTTGATCCCGTCCGTGAGGGCGTGCGTTTCCATGTTCTCGGGCTGGCGCCGAACGCAGCCCGCCTCTCGGTGCGGTTCTACGTCGAAGACGATTTCGGCGAGATCGCCAGACGCTACGCAGACCATCACGAGCGCATGCGGATCGAGCCCGAGCCCAAGGACGGGTGGCCGCCAATGTGGCGGCTCCTCATTGAAACCGCAGCGCTTCGCAAAACGGAGAACATTCAGCCGAACCTTGCGGGTGATTGGATGCGCGCGATCCTCACAGGCTCGCCTTATCCCCTCACGCTACTTTCGTCGATCGTCATGCGCCTGCGCGCGGACCACGACGTCAACGCGCTGCGGGTCGCCATTCTCAAGTCCGTCCTCATAAGAAATTTCAAGGTGAAGGAGACGCCCGTGTCGCTCGATCCCGAATTCAAGGATGCCGGCTATCTGCTCGGGCGGTTGTTCGCGGTCTACGAGCAGGTCCAGGTCGCGGCGCTCGGCACCGGCGTCAACGCGACGGTCAAGGACAAATTCTTCGGCGCCGCCTCGGCCCAGCCGCGCAAGGTGTTCCACATTCTGGCGTCGGGCGCTTCGAACCATCTGTCCAAGGTCGCGAAGCAGAGCAAGGGGCGGCAAGTGAACCTCGAAAAGGCGATTTCGGCCATCATGGAACTGATGAAACCCGGTGACGATCCCTTTCCGGCCAGCCTGCCTGACAAGAGCCAAGCCTTATTCGCGCTCGGCTATTACCACCAGCGCAACGAATTCTTCCGCAAAGCCGAGAAAACGACCTCCGGGGAGGATGCTCAATGACCGCGCTCGCAAACCGCTATGACATCGTGTTCTTGTTCGACGTCAAGAACGGCAACCCGAACGGAGATCCGGACGCGGGCAACCTGCCGCGCATCGATCCCGAGACGAGCCACGGGCTGGTGTCCGATGTTTCGCTCAAGCGCAAGATCCGCAACTACACAGAGCTCGCGCGCGGGGCGGAGGCCGGCTATCGGATTTACGTGCAGGAGGGCTCGATCCTGAACGAGCGCCATCGCGAGGCTTACAAGGCCGAACGGCCGGGTGACGACACGGTCGAGAAGGCTCCAAAACTCAATCCCAGGAACGATGACGAGGCCAAGGCCCTTACCCGGTTCATGTGCGAGAATTTCTTCGACGTTCGCACATTCGGAGCCGTGATGAGCACCGGCATCAACGCTGGCCAGGTGCGCGGCCCCGTACAGGTCGCATTCGCCTCCTCGGTGGAAAAGATTCTGCCGCTCGAGATCTCGATCACCCGCATGGCTGCGACCAACGAGAAGGAGAAGGCCGCGCGCGAGAAGGATGCCGGAGACGATCGCACGGAGAACCGAACCATGGGCCGCAAGCATATCGTGCCCTACGGACTCTATCGCGCCCATATCTTCGTCAACGCCAAGCTGGCGGAGAGAACCGGGTTCAGCGACGCGGATCTGAAGCATCTCTTCGCGTCGCTGAAAGCCATGTTCGAGCACGACCGCTCGGCCGCGCGCGGAGAGATGGCAACGCGCCGCGTCGTCGCTTTCAAGCATGCCTCGGCGCTCGGAAACGCTCCTGCCCATCAGCTGTTCGAGCGCGTGAAAGTGCAGCGCAAAGTGGGGGACGACCTCTACGACGTCGACAGCGCGAAGCTGGACAACTACCCGCCGGCGCGCGCCTACTCCGACTATCAAGTGTCCGTCGATCTCAACGGTCTTCCGGACGGCGTGGAGGTGGTTGAGCTTTAGCGTACCGGAGCGAAGGATGCCTGAGCTCGACGACCCGATCCCGATTTCCGCCCTCCAACACGCGGTCTTCTGCATCCGCCAAGCCGCCCTCATCCATATCGAGCGCCTGTGGGAGGAGAACCGCTTCACGGCCGAGGGCCGCGTGCTGCATGAGGCCGCCCACGACCCGTCGCGCCGCACGCGCGGCTTGGTCCGCCGCGTCACGGCTTTGCCGCTCGCCTGCCGCCGCCTCAACCTTTCCGGCACGGCCGATCTCGTCGAGTTTCGAAGAGAGGCTCCTGGCGGCCCCGAAACTCCGTTTCCTGTCGAATACAAGCGCGGCAAACCGAAGCTACACCGCGCGGATGAGGTTCAGCTCTGCGCCCAGGCGTTCTGCCTTGAGGAGATGACGAACCGGAGCGTGACCGAAGGCGCGCTCTTCTACGGCGGAACCAAGCGGCGGGTGGTTGTGCCGTTTGACGTCGAGCTGCGGCGCCTCACGGAAGAGACCGCGCGCGCCTTTGGCTCTCTCCTCGCCGCCGGAGAGACACCACCTGCCGTCTATAAACATGATCGCTGCCGCGCCTGCTCACTCATCGACGTATGCCGCCCCAAGGCCACTACGAAGACAGCGGCCGGCTTCCTCCATCGTGCCGTGGAAGAGACGCTGTTGCGCGACGCGAGCGAGGCACCGTGAAAAAGCTGCTCAATACGCTCTATGTCACAACGGAAGGCGCATCCCTGCGCAAGGATGGGGAGAACCTCGTCGCAGAGGTCGAGAGTGCCGAACGTGCTCGCGTTCCCTTCCACATGCTGACGTCTCTGGTTGTGTTCGGCGGCATCTTCATATCGCCGCCGTTGATCCAGGCGCTTGCTCAGCTCGGCATAACGATCGTGCTACTCGATCGCGCCGGCCGGTTCCAGGCGCGGGTGGAAGGTCCCGTATCCGGCAACGTCCTTCTGCGACGAAAGCAATACAAGGTTGCCGAGCAGCCGGACGAGATTGTCCGCAGTTTCGTGACCGCCAAGATAGCCAATCAGCGCCTCGTCCTTCAGCGCGCCCTACGCGACTACGGATCGGACATGCCGCCCGACAGACGGGAGCGCGTGGAGCAGGTGGTCGATCGCCAGGCGGCAATTCTGCGCAAGGTCGCTTTCAAAACGCGCGGGCTCGATACCCTGCGCGGAGCCGAGGGTGAGGCTGCCCTCGGCTACTTTTCCGTGTTTGGAGATCTTATCCGCTCGCCCGATGCCGCCGTCTGCTTCCGCGGCCGCAGCCGCCGTCCTCCTCTCGATCCGGTGAATGCCGTCCTATCCTTTCTCTACACGCTTCTCACGCACGAGTGCCGAAGCGCGGCCGAGGGCGTAGGTCTCGATCCCGCCGTCGGTTTTCTTCATAGGGATCGCCCGGGGCGGCCCAGCCTGGCCCTCGACCTCATGGAGGAATTGCGCCCAATTTTCGCGGATCGCCTGGCGCTGTCCCTCATCAATCGCCGACAGCTACGCGCCGGAGATTTCGAATTCCAGGACAGTGGCGCCGTTCTACTGAACGATGACGGCCGGCGTACTGTTCTCACAGCTTGGCAGGAAAGGAAGAAGGAAGAGCGGCGGCATCCGTTTCTCGAAGAGGTGGCGCCCCTTGGCCTCGTCCCCCACCTTCAAGCGCTGCTTCTGGCTCGCCACCTGCGTGGCGATTTGGATGCCTATCCGCCGTGGATATGGAAATGAGACACGCAGCGTTCCGGGAAAAATCGCCATGATGGTGCTTGTAACCTACGATGTGAGGACCAGCGAGCCAGGCGGTGAGCGCAGGTTGCGCCGCGTGGCAAAAGCCTGTCGTGATTTTGGTCAGCGTGTGCAGTATTCGGTCTTCGAGGTGGAGGTCGATCAGGCGCAGTGGATTAAGCTCAAGGCAAACTTGGAGGGCTTGATCGACCCGGCCCACGACAGCTTGCGCTATTACTTTCTTGGCACCAATTGGCAGCGGCGCGTGGAACATGTGGGCGCCAAACCTGCCGCAGACTTGAACGGTCCGCTCATCGTTTGACGCGCCTTTTTAAAGAGCGCGAACCGCAAGCATGCCCGCTACTCCAAGCAGGGTTCGCGCTGCTCTACCGCACTGTATTATCTTATAAATTTCCATCCCATCACAGATTAATTGGCTACACAGGAGCGCCCGACGCATAGTTCGCGGCGGCGAGGGATTTTGACAAACCAAACGAGTAAGTTACCTACACTAGCGTCGCCTCCCGCGCGGAGGCGTGGATAGAAACTCCGTTGCCATGCCGACCGAAACGTCAACGCTCAGTCGCCTCCCGCGCGGAGGCGTGGATAGAAACGCGATCACCTGTTCCTGCTTCTCCGCGATCACAGGTCGCCTCCCGCGCGGAGGCGTGGATAGAAACAAAAGTGCGCGGTGGAGCAAGGCCTAACGCTGGCGTCGCCTCCCGCGCGGAGGCGTGGATAGAAACAGCACAATATCTGTCGGGATGAACGAGTCATGCCCGTCGCCTCCCGCGCGGAGGCGTGGATAGAAACCGCGGTGATTTGCATCAAGCGCAATGGTGGCCGCGTCGCCTCCCGCGCGGAGGCGTGGATAGAAACTCGCTGAGGCGAATGACGATGACGCGGAGTTCTGGTCGCCTCCCGCGCGGAGGCGTGGATAGAAACGCGTCCGTCAGCGACTTGGCGTAATAGGCGCCCTGTCGCCTCCCGCGCGGAGGCGTGGATAGAAACATTGGCGAGGAAACACCGTAAAGGTTGCACTCTTGTCGCCTCCCGCGCGGAGGCGTGGATAGAAACGCCGGGTCCGCATCGTCACCGCCGAAGACGTAAAGTCGCCTCCCGCGCGGAGGCGTGGATAGAAACATATCTCGCGCGCCGACCTGCCTGAGACCATCAAGTCGCCTCCCGCGCGGAGGCGTGGATAGAAACTCAATCCCGGCAGTCTGTTCAGCAGATGCGTCCGTCGCCTCCCGCGCGGAGGCGTGGATAGAAACTTTGCACGAGTGCGCCGCGCGGCATGAGCTGCTGGTCGCCTCCCGCGCGGAGGCGTGGATAGAAACATCGCAACGTTCGGGACGGTGCTGTTCGCGAAGGGTCGCCTCCCGCGCGGAGGCGTGGATAGAAACCGCTGAATGTATCCGGGTGGGGTTTGGCCCGGCGTCGCCTCCCGCGCGGAGGCGTGGATAGAAACGTGAAGAACGTGTCGGTGTCGATCAGGAGCAGCCGGTCGCCTCCCGCGCGGAGGCGTGGATAGAAACTTCGCCCTCAGCTTGTCATCTGTGCCCGCGATCTGGTCGCCTCCCGCGCGGAGGCGTGGATAGAAACTCCCACATCCTCCATCCCTCCCCGGAGGCCGTGGTCGCCTCCGCGCGGAGGCGTGGATAGAAACACGACATCTTCGTCGAGGTCGTTGTAAATCTCCGGGTCGCCTCCCGCGCGGAGGCGTGGATAGAAACGCAGCTGTTAGCTCCGGTCAGCGCTCCCGATCGTGTCGCCTCCCGCGCGGAGGCGTGGATAGAAACGCCGCCCGATCCGGCCATGCCGAATATCACCCCAGTCGCCTCCCGCGCGGAGGCGTGGATAGAAACTCCCAGACGGCTTCGAGCATCTGCCCCACGGTCTGTCGCCTCCCACGCGGAGGCGTGGATAGAAACGCCGCCCTGCTGTGGCTCATACGATGAGCGACGCGTCGCCTCCCGCGCGGAGGCGTGGATAGAAACCCAACTGAAAAGGTTGTTCCGTTTCCCGGAGGCGTGGATAGAAACTCAAGCTCCTTCGCCCACGGGGTTTTGCCCCTCGGTCGCCTCCCGCGCGGAGGCGTGGATAGAAACACATCGTCGAGCGGACTAGCGACGCAAACGTCAGTCGCCTCCCGCGCGGAGGCGTGGATAGAAACTCTGTGGCGAGCAGCGTGACGTGGAACCCGAAGGTCGCCTCCGCGGAGGCGTGGATAGAAACTCCACATCGGCCTCGCCGGCAGCCTGCGGCGCAGGTCGCCTCCCGCGCGGAGGCGTGGATAGAAAACAGCAAGGGAAAAAACGCCATGAAAACGCCATGCTGAACCGCAAGGAGCGGTCGCCTCCCGCGCGGAGGCGTGGATAGAAACTCGATCCCGCAGGCACCGTGCGTGCACCCATGCGAGTCACCTCCCGCACGGAGGCGTGGATAGAAACATCATCTGCGACCTCAACGCGCCGGACGGACAGTCGCCTCCTGCGCGGAGGCGTGGATAGAAACGAGAACATCCGCTCCGAGGGGATCGGGTATCCGCAGTCGCCTCCCGCGCGGAGGCGTGGATAGAAACCGCATGCCGATTGCAGATGGTGATCACATTGGAGTGTCGCCTTCCGCGCGGAGGCGTGGATAGAAACATCGGCCTGTCCGCAACGCCATGGTCGCCTCCCGCGCGGAGGCGTGGATAGAAACACCATCGTGCGCGAAAACACGCGCTGGACCGGCGAGTCGCCTCCCGCGCAGAGGCGTGGATAGAAACATTGAGCATGGCCGCCGCTTTGTGGGGGGCATTAGTCGCCTCCCGCGCGGAGGCGTGGATAGAAACCGCGTGGCGCGGCTGTCGACCGCGGACACGTTGCGCGACAGCGTGGCCCGCCATTAAGCCCGATGCTTGTCGTTGCTCCAATCCGCTTCGTGGGCGGCGACATAGGCCTCCGCGCACGTCTTGAAGGTGATCAACTGGGCTTCGGCAATGCGGGCAGCCGCGCGTTTGGCGCTGCGCGCTTCTATGGAGTCTACATCCGCTGCAAGGCTCTCACGGCATTTTTGAGCGGCCACCCGAGCCGCTGCCAGCGACATCGCCGGGAGGACCCGAGGCCCATCTCGCGCGCTCGCTTCGCGTGAGTGAAACGGAACAGCCAACTCTTGCTGCCACTGTCCGTGACGCGGAGGTGCAGCCCACCGCCATCACAATGCTAGCCGGGCTTCCGGAGGTTCTGCACCTGAAGCGCCGTCAGCCTATTAGTCGTCCGGCTTGCTGGCGACCGGCCCTGCCCCCAGCCCACATTTGTGTACGTGACGTGGCTCGACGTGCGCCGACGCTCGCCAGACGACAAGCATGCTAAGACGCTGAAATATCTTGTCAAACATCGACGCTCATCGACATGGACAGACATTTAGCTTTTGGGCAATGGCGGGCTTGGAGGGACTGAGTTCGAACTCCAGTCAAAGCACGAAGGGCTCGGGAGCAAGGCGACCCGGGCCAAGTGGCCCGCCCTCGCGGAGCCCGCCGCGCGGGCGTTAGCGAAAAGAGCTGGCGGAGACGAGGGGATTGAATTACCCCTCGACCTACAAACAAACCATTGATTTTGCTAGATAACAATTCGACCATTTCGTATCGCGTTACCCCGGATGTTGCCCGAAAAACGGTACATTCTATCCACAGGCGTTTTGGAAAACTTTTACCGCATTGACATTCGCGAAACAAAGATCGGCCTGGGGCAGAAATTAGCGCGGATGTCGGACTAATTTGTAAATTTACAATGCGACTTTTTGGGTAGATTTCAATTTGCGGTATTGTTTTCCGGTCATTTGACCAGCATCTGTTCCGTGACGTTTCAAGGTGTATGGAGAGGTCATGGATCGCCTTCTTTTATCTCCGAACGAGTTCGCTCACCGCAATGGCGTTTCGCGCGTTCAGGTCTACCGAATGCTGAACAGCGGAGAGATCTGCGCTTTCAAGGTCGGCAAGCAAACCAAAATCCCGGTCGAGGTTGAACGGGAGTGGCGGGAGAGACTGCCCCGCTATGTACCGCGAGCGGGATGCCAATCGTAAGTCGCAAAGCAACGCGCCCGGCTTTGGCGAGCCGGGCGCGTGTACAGTCAGTCAATGGGAATATCCAGCATGAGTATCAAGGGTAGCGCGAGAGCGCAACCGCGCAATGACGCGCCGCTGATCGTGTCGCAGAAGAATTTTGGAGACGATTTCACAGAGGAGAAGGCCAAGAGAATTGCAGCGATCCGTGATGACCTTCATGTGCATTCGTCTTGCTTTCGGCTCGCTCACATAATCGCGAGCTACATCAGTTCGAGCACGGGGATTGCTTGGCCGAAGCAGGAGACGCTCGCGGAACGAATGGGCTTTAAGAGCAAGGAGGGCATCAAGAAGCTCCTCGATCCACTGGTTGCTCGCGGGCACTTGCTGATTGTCGAGAAGTCAAAGGGGCGTGGGCGCGCGACTGTCTACGCGTTCCCAGCCGTCATTGAGGACAAAAGGGCCAACAGCAGTTCCCCTATTAATGAAGAAAAGGACGAACAGGAGTTAGTCCTTTCGGCTGAAAGGGCTAACTGTAGTTCGGAAAAGGGCGAACAGGAGTTGGCCCCAACTTCTTTTAAAGAACTCCAGAAAGAAGAGAGGGGGGAGGGGTCTGCTTTGGGGGGCCTGACGGCCCCCAACCGCCAAGGGGAGCCGTTCAACCGGTTTTGGGCGGTGTACCCAAAACGTGCTGGGTACGACCTCGCCCGGTGCCATTTCGACAAGGCAATCGAGAACGGCGCCGATCCCGAGGCAATCATCGAAGGCGCGGGTCGCTACGCGGCTGCTCGTGAAGGCCAGGATGAGCAGTTTACGAAGTTCGCATCGAATTGGCTGCGAGAACGCTGCTGGCTCAAGGAACCGACCAAGCGACCGCAAGCGCAATCTCGCAGATCATCCACCCCACATGTTCACGTCAACGATGTCATCCGCCAGCTCGGCTACTCCTTGGAGGCAATCGATGAAAACTGAAGTTGCACAACGTGCGCGCAACGTGCCTGCGCAGCCGAACAGCCCGGCTGCCTTCTTGACGGCCCATGTCGATGCACGGGCGGTTCGCGATCGATACGAGGTTGTGCTGCGCCTTGCTGGCGCTGAGGTTCGAAAACTGTGTATCGAGTATGATGGAACCCCGGCAAGTTGTGACAAGCTGAAGGATCTAGCGCTGCACGTTTGGAACAGAACGCCGCGCTTCATCGATACCCACGACGCCCTTGAGAAGCTCAAGACAGCCGCCGAGAGCCAAGCGTCGAAGGCGGCGATCTCGTCGATCGTCAGCGTGATGCTTCAATCTCGCGCCAGCTTTGATCCATCTCGCAAGGCCGGGTACGTCGATGCACTGCTCGCGGTACTCCTGATGGAAAACGACTTGCGCCCGTTCTCTCGCGCAGCGCTGGCGGCAGCGGTCTACCGGGTGATCACGAATGAGGAGTTCTTACCAGAGATCGCGAAAGTTCTTCGCTTCATCCGAGACGAACAACGCGGGTTCCACGCGGCCGTCGAGGCGGTGGAACAAATCAATGAAGCTCGCCACTACGCTGGGCAAATTCTAGAAGATACAGGCGTGCCTCACGAGCCCGACCAAGATCTATTCGATCTCGGCATTTTAGAGTTTGTACCATTCTAGGTAGACGAGGTGCGATGGCCGTGTCGTATCCGGAGCCGCTTGATGCAGATGCCCTGCGCGCCTTGCGCGCGCGAGCCGAGGCTGATCATGCACAACACTGCGCCCAGTGCGCCCTCCACCGCGACCTGAACACCGCTCTCCGCCTCATTGGAAAGGTGCAAATCAATCGAGGACTTGGCCCAAGAGATTGGGTCGCGTTCGTTGCGTCGGGCGGCCTTGGCCGCCTCTTGGCGCGGGCGGAGGGGCACGGTGACCCATCTCGTGTTGATTGCTTGCCGAGCCTGTTGAACATTGAACGCGATCCCCTCGACGCGCGAGTAATTGACCAGATCGCGTGCTCCCTCGAAAGCCACGCCCACTTCACGAGGGGTAAACAGGGACGACGAAGGGGCGCCGAGTTCTTCCTCGCACTCCACCTTAGCTACGAATTCACCGGCCGCTTCGGTGAGTTGCCTAAGGTGAGCACCTCAGAACAATTCCTCGACGGCCACGATGACCTTGTTTCGCTGTTCGATGTTACCGGCCCCTTTGTTCGCTTCGCACGAGCATCTGCTGGCGATCTCGGCGAACGCGCGTTGCGCGACGCTGTTCGCGACGGGCGCTACGCCTGTAGCATCATCCTGGAATTCGGCATCGTCCCTCCGCCGTATCGTTCCCTTCAATGGATTGATATGGATCGCAAAGTGATCCCACTTTGCGAAGTGGAAGCCGGATAGCGCCATCGGCGCGTTCCGAGTTTTGCATCGTTTTCCGTCCTTTGTCGCAATTAGCGATATCCGTGCATTCTTGCTCCGACGCGGTGATCAGCGTGCCGCGCGACGGAGCAGCGATGAGCAAGACTACCTATCTATCGCCGCGAGAAGCGGCCTCGCATCTCGGTCTGTCGGCCAGCACCTTGGCGAAGCACCGCATCACTGGAACCGGCCCTCGCTTCTTCAAGCTTGGGGGTCTCGTCAAGTATCGTGCCGACGATTTGAACGAGTGGGCGCGTGAGCGCCTGTTCAGATCAACGACCGAGTATATCGAGAAGGCGCGCGCATGATTGGATCCCTCCCCGGTTTTGAAAATCCGAAAAGTCCTGGCGATCTGACAGCGAGCGGCGCGAACGGTTCGTCGTGCGAGAAGCGTTGGGACGCGCGTCAGATCGCGGGCGACTGGCCCTCTCACACCCAGAGGGCAAACACGGACCCAACAGTAGAAGGCGACGCCGCTCGCCACCGGCAGCGCCGAGTACAGTGCGGGTCCGCGCCGCGCCAGGGGCGGGCGGCGCCCACGGTCCACGGTGCGCCACGCCTTGGCTCGGCTCACCGCAACCCTGGCCGACACACGGGTAGTCACATCGGGGTTCGGCAAACCCTTGCCAGGATACCCCGCGCGCGACACGCCCCGACGTCGCGCCGCCCAGGCCCCGTCCCGCACCCCTCCCCCGGGGCGCTTAGGTTCTTTCCAGGGCCTCCTCGCCACTGCGGCGGCCAACCCCCGATATTTTAGCGTTTCTGAAGCTTCCCGATCCGCGTTGCACTTCACTTTCAAGGGCACATGAAAATCAAATCTCCCACCCCTGGAACGATCTCAGTCGATGTCGCCTCGGCCTTGCTGAAGGTTTCCCGACGTCGTTTTTTCCAGCTCGTCAGCGACGGTTGGATCCAGCGATCCGAACGCGGCGAGTACGCCATCAAGGAAGTTGTCCAAGGCGCTATCGCGTTCCGCGACGATCAGATCGCGCGCGCCGAAAAGCGGAATGCCGACAACCGCATCCGCGACGCACGGGCTCGTGAGATCGAACTGCGGACGGCACGCGAGGAAGCCTCGTTGGTGCCGACGGACGAGGTGATTGCCTACACGAGCGCTGTCGTTGGTGCACTCATGGAGCGTCTTCGCAAGCTTCCGGCGAGCGTGACCAGCGATCCGCACGAGCAGCAACGCATCTCAAAAATCGTTGAGCATATCGGCCGGAAGGTTGACGAAGCCGGGTCCGAGTACCGCAACGCATGGAGGCGCTCGTGACGGAGACGACTTACCTCGCTGCGCAATGTCGGTGCGGCGCTGGCGGATATCTCGCTCCAGCAGATGCAGAGTACGCGCTCAAAGTGCTTCAGTACAAACGACCACAAATTGTGGCAGGCGCAGTGCCGACAGCAGCTCCGGATCGCACGCTGCGCGTCGCGACACACGAAGCCTCACACGCGGCGATGGTTCATGTGCTTGGTCACGAACTGTTGTCCATCACGGCGGACGGCCAAGCCCACTGCCTCCACGCTGCCATTGGAAGTCACATAGACCGGGCGGCCATCGCGCTTGCTGGTGGCCATGGCGAACGTCTCATCATCGAGCGCTGCGAGTTTCGGCCCTACGACGACGCCGTGCTGGAGACCTTCAACATCGTTCGAGCGCTGCGGATGGGCGGTTGCGATCAGTGTAACGCAGCCCTCGCGATGTTCGGCTACTGCGGTTTCGATCCGTCAGACGCAGACCTACTCGCAACGTACCGCCGGGTAGAGGCCGCCACCATCGATTTCCTCAGAGAGCCGGTAGCGCGAGCCGTCATTCGCAAACTCGCAGACCGCCTAATGGAGATCGGCACGGTTGACGGTGCCGCTGCCCACCGCCTCATCGAAACCAGCGGCGTTGAGTTTGGCTCGCGTCGCATCACCATCTAGGAGAAGTACATGATCGAGATTTTCAAGAAGCTGGCGGGCGCATCACGTCCCGCAACTGCCGCGGAGTTGCAAGACGCACTGGCCTCAATCGACGAAGCGGCGCTCGCCACGGCACTTGAGGCGGCGACCTCATCACGTGATGAAGCACTACTCTCCGGAGACGAAAAGCGGTTGGAGCGCGCAGAAGCCACTCTCGCGATGGCGCACCGTGATCTCGATCGAGGCCGCGCAGCTACCGAGGCTCTGACGACAAAGATTGCAGAGGCGGAGAAGCGGGAGACTGAACTCGCTATTGAAACCGAGCGAGCAGCGATCGAGAAGCTGGCGAATAGCGTCGCCGCTGACCTTAAAAGGGTATACCCGCGAGCGAGCCGAGAAATCATCGATCTGATCGAACGCCTCATGGAGGCCGAGGAGCGAGTGAAAAAATTCAATGAGAAGGCGGTGCAAGGTGGGTACGGACTGTACATAGAGGAGGTCGATCCTCGCGCCTTTCCTATGCCGAGTGGCATCATTTGGCACGGCGTGGCTGCGTGCACTTCATTGCAGCCGTGCAAAGGTTCACCGGGGTGGGGTGCAGCGCGCGTCTCCCTTGAATGTGCAGGCGTGAAGTTCTGATTGAACACGCCATCCGCGCGGCCACGTCGCGTCGCACGAATGCATTTGGCGCGGCGGCCCTCTCCTTTGTCGCTGCGCCATCGGGGCGGCCCCACTGGGCCGCCCCACCACCGCAACAAGGAAAAAAAGATGACGAGCACTTCCGAGACCGTATCCGCAGGTCCGTCCAAAAGGACCCATCACCTGAAGCACCCCTTCACAACTGCGGACGGAAAGCAGGTCACCGAGATCCTGTTTCGCCGTGCCCGCGCGAAAGACATCCTTGCGTTCGAGGAGGAGCTGAAGCGCGGCGGTAGCGATACCGGCGTGACGTTGGCGTTCCTCGCGAGCGTGAATGGGATGTCGCTCGACGACCTGGGCGAGATCGACGCCGAGGACATGATCGAGGTCGGCGCGATGGTCGTCGATTTTTTGCCGGAACAGTTCAAGGGCGCCCGCGAGGAATAATCGCGGAGGTGGCGTGCGTCCTGCGCACGCCGCTTACCGACGTCCTTGAGATGGAATGGTCCGAAGTTCTGCTGTGGCACGACGAGGCGGTTCGGATTTCTAAGGTGACTGGGGGTGCGTGATGGCTGATCTGACTTCAAGATTGATCGTCCGCCTGATCGACGGCGTTTCCGGCCCGGCTCGTGCCGCAGCGGGCGCCCTCGGTCGCCTGAACCGCGCCTCGAATAACGGGGCAATCGGTGGCGGGCTCGTTGCGATGCAGCAGCGGGTCACCGAGGCGAGCAAGCGCAACAGCGCCGCGATCGCCGGTCTTCAGAACAAGATGTTCGCGGCGGCGGCCGGTGCGTGGGCTCTTAAAGGCGGCTTCACGGGCGTCGTCGGCCCGGCGGTATCGTTCGAAAGCGCTCTTGCCGACGTGGCCAAAGTCACCTCGTTCGATGACACCGAGCTTGCGAAATTCGGGAAGTCGCTCCGTCGCATCGCGACCGATGAGATACCTGTTGCTGTCGATGAGCTTGCCGCCCTCGCTGCCGCCGCCGCACAGTCCGGTGTGCCGGAGGTTGACTTAGAAGGCTTTACTAAAATGACCGCTAAGGCAGCGGTCGCTTGGGAAATGACTGGACAGCAGGCGGGCGAGAACCTCGCGAAGATCCGCGCAGCGCTCGGTCTCACCAACAAGCAGACAGCTCTTTACGCTGACGCGATCAATCACGTCAGTGACAATACCGCTGCAAGCTCGCACGACCTAGTTGATTACACGAGGCGTGTCGCGTCCCAAGGCGAATTTTTCGGATTTGCAAAGGAACAGACGCTCGCGTTCGGCGCCGCGATGATCGGCGCGGGTGCGCAGTCCGAAGTGGCGGCGACGAGCTTCCGCAACATGGGCCGCGCATTGACCAAAGGCGCAAGCGCTCCGAAGCGGATGCAGAGTGCCTATAAGAAGCTCGGTCTGACCTCGACTGGCGTCGCGAAGGCGATGCAGAAGGATGCGGTCGGCACGACGCTTGACGTGATCCAGCGGCTCGGGGAGCTGCCGGAATATATGCAGGCGTCGGTGATGTCCGATCTGTTCGGCGATGAAGCGCGCGCCCTTGCGCCGCTGCTGAACAACGTCGAGCTTCTTCAAGATGCGCTGCGTCTCGTTGCCGAAGAGCAAGAATACGCAAACAGTGTGGGCAAGGAATTTGAGCGGCGGGCGCAAACGACGGCTTATGCGTGGCGGTTATTCAAGAACCGCGTGAAAGACATCGGGCTCGCGCTCGCGGGCACTTTGCTCCCGAACCTCAAGAAGGGCTTGAATTTCCTTGGCCCGTTCGCGAAGCGACTAACCGAATTTTCGGAAGCCAACTCTGGGGTCATCGTCGCAACGCTCGGCGCGGCGGCCGCGCTGATCGGCTTGCGCGTCGGCCTACTCGGTCTCGGGATCGCCGGGCGCCTTGCATATGGCGGGCTCTTGTCGATCGCGAACGCGGCCCTATTCGTCGGACGCGCCCTGGCGTTTGTCACTATCGCTCCACTCGCCGCCGCGCTCCGCGCGGCCCGCACCGCGATGGTAGGCTTCGCCGCGTCCGCTGCGATCCTCGGGAAGGGTGGTGCATTCAAAGCGATAGGAGCGTCGCTGGTGTCGCTTCTCGCCCCTGCCAAGCTGCTTGCTGGCGCCTTTGCCGTCTTGAAGGGCGCTCTCATGTTTAGCGGCGTCGGATTGGCCGTCGGCGCCATCGCTGCGGCCGGGACGGCGATCTACCAGAACTGGTCCGGGATCAAGGCGATGTTCTCCGGCATCGCGGACGGCTTCGCGAAAGGACTAGGACCGGCTGCGAAAGCATTCGAACCGATCGCCAACTTCGCCGAACGGATCTCATCCGCGATCTCTGGCCTAGTCGGCCCGTTGCAAGCCTCAGATGAGATGTGGAAATCGTGGGGGGAAACGATCGGTGGCACCGTAGCCAGCGGCGTCAACGCCGTAATCGGCGCGCTGTCACGTGTAGTCGGCTTCCTCTCGTCGGCGGTCGACATGGCCGTCCGGTTCGGCAGCGCGATCTCAAATGCACTCTCATGGGGTGGCGGAAGTGCCCCTGCCATGCCGAGCGGTCGCGGTGCTGCGCCTTCTGCGCAGAGTGGTGGCGCGGCTCCTCCGGCACGCGTTCGCGGCGGACCTGTGTCGCGGGGACGGTCGTACATCGTCGGCGAGAAGCGCCCGGAGATCTTTACGCCCGGATCGAGTGGCTACATTCACCCGCGCACGGACGTTGGTGTTGGTACTGGCGGTAGCTCTGGCCCGATCAACGTCACGCAGCACTTCACGATCAATGGAGCGACCGATCCCTCGTCGCTGCTCGCAACGATCAGGCGTGAAATGGAGCGGGCGGCACAAGATGTTTTCCGCGGCGTCTTCGCCGACGCGCGAACTGGCTTTGGCTACTAACGGGAGCGCGCGATGAGCATTCAAAAGGCGATGGCGGAGGTGGTCGCCCGCGAAGGCGCAGCCCAGTTCCATACTGTGTTCTCGGAAGCTGCTTTGGGTCGGGCTACGCGCGCGTACGTCGCCTTCGTTGGGGCGGACGAGGAATGTCCGGGCGAGCGCGTACCATTCGCCGCGGGATACGTCCTTGGCGTCGCTGAAGCGCTCCGCCGGGCCGCGATCGCTCTGACTGATCCTCGGTCTCGCGGCGTCGAGGCTGAAGTAGTTCGGCTCCTCGCGGAAGGGCTCGATATCGAAGACGCGCTTCGGAAGGCCAGCGCGCCGCCGGAGCCGAAGGAGCGTGTCGATGCTGTCGTTGTCGCACTTCGCCCCCGTGCGGCAGCGGATTAGGCGCTCTCGGGCCGTGGTCGGCGCAACGACGATCGTCTGGGCCTCACGCCGAACCCGGTAACGAACGTGCGCGACCGGATGCCGGTGCTGTTGTCGGATGAGAGCGATTTCCGAGACGTGGCTGACGGGGACACCCGAAGAGGCGTATTGGCTCGTGCGCACGTGTCCTGCGGAGGCTAGCGGCGAGAAAAGCTTGATCTGCTGGGTGAGGCGGCAGACGCCACTGGTTTCAGCCTTTGACCGGAAGGCGGATTGCACCGCTCATCGAAGTCCGGCGGAAACTTTGTGACACAATCAGGCGTTTCCAACGATAGGTCGTGCCCGTTTCGGGCCCCTAATGTTGGAGTTTGCGTCATGCCTAAGAGAGCCCGCGCATATTGGAAGGGGTTTCTCAGACTGTCTCTCGTGACGATCGGCGTAGAGATCTACAATGCGGTGGAGAGCAAAGCGGACATCTCGTTCCGCCAGATCCACAAGCCCTCTGGCAAGCGTGTTAACTATCAAAAAATCGTCCAAGGGATAGGCGTTATCGACAACGCCGATATCGTTAAAGGCTACGAGGTCGATCAGGACACCTACGTCACCCTTGACCCGGAGGAGATCGACGCGGTCAAGCTCGACAGTAAGAAGACCATCGATCTCGTGCAGTTCATTGACGCCAAGGACATTGACTACCGCTACTTCGAGCGCCCCTATTTCATCGTGCCGTCGGACCCGCTCTCCGGAGAGGGCTTCGTCGTCATTCGCGATGCGCTTCGGAAGACAGGTAAAGTTGGCATCGCCCAGATCACCATCTCTGGGCGCGAATGGCTGGTCGCCATCGCGCCGCTCGAAGACGGCATGGTTATGGAAATGCTCCGCTATGCGGAGGAGCTGAGACAGCCCGCAGACTTCTTCGACGAAGTGCCGAACGCAAAGCCCGATAAGGAGATGGTGGATCTCGCCGTCCAGCTCATCGAGAAAAAGTCGGGTCCGTTCCGCCCGGAGAAGTTCGAGGACCACTATGCGACGGCGCTTAAGGCGCTCATCCGAGACAAGCTGAAGGGACGCAAGATCGTCGCCCGCGAAGAGGATGGCCCCAGAGGCGGCAACATTATCGACCTCATGGAGGCCTTGAAGAAGAGCGTTCGGGGTGGCGCATCGGGCGCAGAGAAACCAAAGAAGACAGCGCGTCGCAGCTCACCCGCGCGCCGTGGCGCCAAGAAGCGAGCTTGACATGGCGCGCTCGGGTAGGAAGTCGGAGCGCTCCCGCAACACGCTCCTGCCATATCGTGCAAAGCGCGACTTCACCCGAACTGAGGAGCCGAGCGGCGCTCAGAACGTGCGCCCAGGCTCGTACCCGCGCTTCGTGATCCAGAAACACGACGCTACTCGGCTTCATTATGATCTTCGCCTTGAGATCGACGGAGCTTTCAAATGTTGGGCGGTGACGCGCGGCCCTTCTCTCGATCCAGGTGAGAAGCGCTTAGCGGTTGAGGTTGAAGATCACCCGCTCGACTACGGCGACTTCGAGGGCACGATACCGAAGGGCGAGTATGGCGGCGGCACGGTAATGGTTTGGGACCGAGGGTTCTGGCTGCCGGAGGGCGACAAGCCTGTGCGAGACGCGCTTCGCGACGGCGAACTTAAGCTGGTCCTTGCAGGATCGAAACTTCAAGGCGGGTGGGTGCTGGTGCGCATGAAGCGCGACCGCACCGGAAGCAAGCGCAACAACTGGCTTTTCATAAAGCATCGCGACATCTATGCGCGGGGCGGCGATAACGATGCGCTCTTGAAGCAGGATCGTTCCGTGGCATCGGATCGAACGATGGCCGAAATCGCGAAAGGCACCGGGCGCGCGCCCGAAGCATTCATGCTCGACGGACGTCGGCGTGGAAAGGCCGATGCGATTTGGCATTCACAGCCAATTGAGAAGCCACGGTCGCAGGATGCAACCGCCGTGCTCAGCGTGAAGATTTCAAACCCCGATAGAGTGCTGTGGCCCCGCACGAAGACCAATCCTGCGACGACCAAACGGGATCTCGCGCGTTACCTGGAAGCGATCGGGCCGTGGATGATCGGCCATCTCGCGGGTCGGCCGTGCTCGGTCGTGAGGGCGCCGGACGGCATAAAAGGTGAAATCTTCTTTCAGCGCCACGCGCTGCAACGAACGCCCGAGGGTGTGACTGAGGTGGAGGTCGGCGGCGACAGAAAGCCATACATTCAGATCGACAGTGTCGAAGGTCTGGTAGGCATGGCGCAGATGTCGGCGCTCGAATTTCATCCTTGGAATTCAGCCCCAGACGCAACTGACGTTCCCGGCCGACTGGTTTTCGATCTCGATCCGGGATCGGGCGTCGCATTTGATGACGTTGTTGCTGCCGCGATCGAGCTACGCGGCAGGCTAGAAAAGCTCGGCCTCGTGCCCTTCTGCAAGACCACGGGAGGGAAAGGGCTGCACGTCACCGTGCCACTCGATCCGAAGCGCTCTCACGGCATCGGGTGGGATGAAGCCAAGATGTTTGCTCAAACCGTCTGCGCTCAGATGGCCCATGACAGCCCCGACCGTTACCTGATCAAGATGACGAGGTCTCTGAGACGTCGGCGCATCTTTCTCGACTACCTGCGCAACGACCGCATGGCGACCGCCGTGGCGCCCCTCTCTCCACGCGCGCGGCCCGGCGCGCTCGTGTCGATGCCGCTCACCTGGGGCCAAGTGCGTCGCGGGCTTGATCCCTCGCGCTTCACGCTCCGCACTGTGCCGAAGTTGATCGCGCGATCCGAAGCATGGCGTGACTACGACAGCGGCGCCCGCTCGTTGAAGGACGCGATCCGCCGCCTCGTAGGCGCAAAGCGATGACCCATCTGGATCGCCGCGCACGAGACGCGATAGACGAGTTTATCCGGCCGTCCGAGCCCATCGAGCAAAGCGCGCCGCCCACCGGCAAGGGCTGGATCCACGAGGTCAAGTTCGACGGCTATCGCCTCCAACTCCATAAGGTCGGCGAGGAGGTCACGATTTACTCCAAGAACGGAAAGGACTTCACGGCGCGTTTTCGTGATATCGCGAGAGCGGTCTCAGGGCTGCCAGTCAAAAGCTGCGTAATCGACGCGGAGGGTGTGGCCCTCGATGCGGCCGGTCGTCCTGATTTCAGAGCCCTTGCCGGGGGGCAAAAGCATGACCGCGTTGCGTGGTGCTTTGATCTGCTCGTTGTGGACGAGCGCGACCTGCGGGAATTGACACTGGTCAAGCGGCGCCTGCGGCTCGGCGCCCTGCTGAAAAAGGCCCGTAGCGAAGTGCTGCGCCTTTCCGAACCATTCCCCGACCCGCTGAAACTTCTGGAGGCGCTCGATGAAGCCGGGCTCGAAGGCGTGGTGTCGAAACGCACTGACCAGCCCTACGTCAGCGGAAAAAATCGAGGGTGGATCAAAGTGAAGTGCCACGTGTGGCGCGCGACCTGGAAGTAAGGCGCTCCCAAGCGGCGAACACAAAGACGCCTGAAGCACAGACCGCAGCCATAGAGCATCGCGGGGCGACCTATCCCCGGCCGAGCGGGCCATCCACGTTCAGCGGCGGAAGGAGATTTACGAGCGCGTCAATGGACCGGCGAAAGCCAACTCTGCCAGAGCGGCAAATGCGAAGCAGGGTAAGGGCGACGTAACGGCCAAGTTGGCCATTACGTCATTCGTCGAGAATACCGCCGCGAAGACCGGCCAGTCCGAACGCAAGGTTCGTCGGGACGCGGCCCGCGCTCGGCTCATTCCGAAGATAGCCGAAGTGGTTGGCACGTCGCTGGACAAGGGTGATGAACTCGATGCGCTCGTGAACCTTCCAGACGAGAAGCAGAGCGAGGTGATCGCCAGGGCCAAGGCTGGCGAGCGCGTCAGCGCCCACCGTTCGATTGATCGGCGATCTTTCGGAAACCGCCGTTTTATCATCGATGTTGCCCGGCCCGGAGCTTAGATCGGGTACCTCCGCGGGAGCCGGTGCACATAAAGTAGCTTCATCAGTAGCAAGAGAAGTCGGTTACAGCTTAAAATCCGGGAAGCTTTGGATCGAGGGAAGCGCCCCCTTTCGCCCTGGCAATCATCTTATCGACATCCGGATTTGTGCGGAGTGTGATTATCCGAATTTCTGGGTGCTGGCTGGCAAAGACGCGAAAAATCTCATCAGCAAACGCCTGGCCGATCGTGTCGATACCAGAGAAGTCCAAAATAACCTCTTGAAAACGCTCAACGCGGGCCATGAGGCGCCTTGCTTGCGATCTAGAGACAAGGCTTTCTCCTTCATATCGCGCCAACTGCAAGGGCACATGCGTTTTAGCAAATCCGTAATCTTCGCCCGTACTGAACTTGTCGAACACTTCTTTGCTCGTGTGCGGCGAGTTTCTCGCCATTCGCATGATAACGGTCGTCCCGTTGTCAACTGGACCTTCTACGATATCGATCAACCAGCCGTCATCGCTGCGTTCCTTCGTATAGAAGAGATCAATCGAAGTAATTGAAAATCGATCCATCATTCTAGACGTAAAGAATATGCCCTCCCCGCTGTGCCTTCTGGCATCGGTCGTCAGCTTCCCTTTTGAAAGCTCCAAAAGAGCATGTCGCCGATCGTCCAGATCGAATGCTTTCCTAATTTTCTCAAAAATACCGACGCCGTAATCTTTAATTCCGAGAATTACGTACGATGCATTCAGTTCACACCAGTAAAGGACTTTCGGGCTTTCAGAGTGATCGATGACGTTATTCATCATCTCTGTGAAGCCGTACTGGCAAATGTCCAGCACGTTGCGCGCAAGGTACGGCTTTACGGCCGGAAGCAATTGTTCTCGCCAGATCTCGTCGTCAGCCATATCGCTGGTGACAGGAGCCTCCTGCACAATGTCCACGATCGACTTAAGGTGATAGGTACGCCCCTTAGTGGTACCTTTTCCAACAATCTCACCGGACCTAATCATTCGCACCAAATAATTAGTCGCGGTTTGTCTCGTTACCGCGAACTCTTTGGCGACCATCTGAACGATCGTGTCGGGGTGCTGTGCTACGTTGTCGAGAACGAAGCGAAGTATTTCTTCCTTGACCGGACGGGCCATGGGGCACTCCTGACGCAAAAAGCCTTATGAACTAGCGAGATAATTGTAAAATTAAACCGTGATAATTGTCAAACTAAATGTTGGCAGGCTTGCGTTCCCGATGTGTTCCGCATGATGTATCGGCGCGCGCGACATGATCAAGCTGCATTGCTCATGCGGATGCTGCCCCGTACACGGGCGAGCACCGCCGACTTACCATGATCCGCGATGACTACCGACATTGCGAAATCGCCCGCGTGCGAACGCTACGCGGCGACTGCTACGACGGTGCGCAGACTGAGAAATCGCTTGACTTTTTCGCCGAATGTCATTTAGTAATCCTATCCCTAGGCGCAGTTCTGGGGACCGGCGAGCAGCCATCCCCGCGATCAGTTCGGGGTGAAATGCAATCTCCTCCCTCTCTGGAAAAGCTTGAGCAAGCCCTCGCTTTCGTGGCGCAGATCGTGCTGCGCCACGGTGAGGTCTATGCCCCAATCCTCGACCGCCTTGAGCGTGAAGTCGAAGCCGCGCGCCGTAACGGCGCGACGGCACGGGCGAAGCGTATCCTTGAGGAGTTCAGGGCGAAGAATGCCCTGGCCGAGCCGATCCAGCTCACAGGCGAAGCACCGCGTCAGATCAACCACAACAGCAGCAAGGGGGGGGCGATATGACTGAGTTAGCACCCGTTTGGGACCATGACGACGACTTGGTGGGCGCACTAACCGTCCCGCCGCGCGACAAGCTGATCGCCTTCGATCTCCGAGGCACCCTAATTCACGAGTGCGGCCACTTGATCGTTGGCGATCATGTCGGGGTCGAAAAGTCGTTTGCCGATATCTGGCTCTGCGAAGACGCTCACCCTCTAGACAAGAAGCTTATCCGCGGTCGAGCTTCCTTTTTTCCGCGCCTACATGGGCGCAACAAGCAGCTTATGGGTGTTGCGGGAATAGTCGCTGAAAGCCTTGCTGATGAGGAATATTTTTGCTCGTACAGCTTGCTCGACCAGGTAGACAATGATCCGAACACCATGTCGGCCACCGATCGTGAGAGGGCCGGAGAAATAGACGAAGCGCTTCTTCACGAGTGCGCTGACATTCTCCGGCAGCGTTGGCCTGACCTGATCGCTGAGGCGCTTCACTACCTGGAACAATTTGAGAAGAGCCACGCCGACGACGGCGATGTGGTCGGGGCCGCGCCTTCCGTCCGGGTTGACCTCGAAAGGATCGCTTCCCGATTTCATTCATGACCTGGAAAGGCGCCGTGATGGGGGCCTTTTCTCGTTGCAAGCCGGAACCGGCTTCAGGCCGCGATCGAGCTTGGATGGGAAACGATCGACGTAATCGAACTTCCCCAGCTCGACGAGCAGGAGGACGCGGCGCCCATCGCAAAGCTCGCAGAGATCGCCGAAAACCTGCACAGGCGGGAGATCACGGCGCTCGAACGCAGTGAGCTTCAGGCGGCGTGGGTGGAGATCATCGGGGCGCGGAAGCGTGATGCTCAATCGGCCGAAGTTCGGCAGATTGAGGAGACCAAGCGCGCAGACAAACCCCGCCAAGTTGGCGCGGTTTCCGGGAAGGGTGGACGCGGGAAGACCGGCGGCATCAATCAAGCTGCCCGCGAACTTGGCGTTCCCCCGACCGACCTACGCCGCTCTGTCAAGATCGCGAAGCTCTCTCCCGAGGCAAAAGCCGAGGCCCGAAAGCTGAAGCTCGATGACAATCAGGAGGCGTTGCTCACGGCGGCGAAGAAGACAAGCCCCGCCGCGCAGGTCGCTGCCCTTGAGCAACGCACGGCGCCGAAGCCGCAAACACGGCGCGCAAGCGAGCGTCAAGCCGATCAGGACGCCGCAGCGCTTCAATCCGCATGGAACGGTTGCGGCGAAAAGGGGCGGAGGCAGTTCGTCAAGAGCAACGCCGAAGCCATCGCGCAATTTTTGAACGGAGACGGACAATGAAAATCATCGGACTGACTGCCGAGAACATCAAGCGCCTCGTCGCCGTAGAGATCGAGCCGACCGGCGCCGTGGTGCAGATCACCGGCAAGAACGGCAACGGCAAGACCAGCGCGCTCGTCCCACGAGGGTGATCGAGGCAGCCAAGGCGGGTGAACGCGTCAGCTACGCGTCCGAAAGAAGCGGGATCATGACCGTTGTCGCGCCACAGAAGGCGACATGGTCAATGACACTCTGATCGGCCAGAACTATCGGTAGCGGGCGTGGGTTTGCGATCGGGCTTCCTTCAGCAGCCATCATCGCTGCGACTTCACTCAAGGCGCTCGTCGCGTCCGCGATAGCCTCCTCCGGCGTAGCGCCGCCGCCGTGAACACCGGGCGCGTCGGGGATCATTACGCCCCACACGTCGCCGCTACCGTCGAGAAGTCCTACATATTTCATCGTTCCCATCTCCGTCAGATTGTTCGTGGCGGCGTGAACGCGATCCGGTCGAGCCATCCCTTCAGGTGCTCAAGGCTCGGACCCGATCCATACTTCGGCCGCTGGTGTTTGTGACCCATCAACACCGCGATAATCTTGTCCGGCGGATCGAGCGCCGTGAGGCGATCCTCGAACGTGTGGCGCAGGGAATAGAGCGAGTGCCGTGGCGTCGGCCGCATCTCGCGAGCGTCCATCGCCTTGTTCACGAGCGCGGATAGCGACGAGGCGTTGTCGCGGTATCGCGGAAACCCTTTCGGCTGAAGCCGCATCGCCGCCAGCGCACAGCCCACCAGCGGCATCTTCCGCGCCGAATGGCGCGTCTTCAGCTTCCGTCCTTCGGCGACGATCTCCACATGCGGGACTTCCGCGTCGAGGTGGATATGGTTCGGCAAGAGGTTCACGACCTCCGACAACCGCAGCCCAGTATCGGCGACGACGTACACGACGCGCCTAGCTTCGTCGTTGAGCCCGTCGAGCGCGCCGTCCTTGAGGATGACCTTCTGCACGAAGTCAGGATCGAAAGCCGTTCGCTGGCCCTGTTCCTCGCCTTCGAGCCTTAGCTTCGCGAAGGCTTCGAGGGATATGCCGAGCCGCCGCGCGTCTTCGATTGTACGCAGCATCTTCGCGACGTGGCCGAAGTCCTTGTTCGCCGTTCCGATCTCGACCTCACCTTCGAGGACGCGATCCTTCCAATGATCGCGGAAGGCGAGCGCGTCGGCGCGCGACAGATCGGTCAGGGTCTTGTCACCGATTACGGCGATGAGGTTGGTCACGGCCCGGACCTTCGGGTTGCGCGCCTTCCGGCGCTGATCGGGCGACAGTGCGTTCAGCGCCGTTGCCTGCTCGCTTTCGAACGCATCGACCAACCCCGACAGCTTAAGCGGGGGCGGCCCAATGCCGCCCAGAACGGCCTCCACAGCCTTCGGATCGGAACCGCCGTCGTTGCCGCGCGCAAGCGCCGCGAGCCGCCGTAGCAGCTCGGCAAGCGGCTCAAGTGCTATGTCGGCGGCCGGGGCGTATTGGACGCCGTAGGCCGCCGCTTTGGCGCGCGCCTGATCGTACCTGCGCGCGTGGCCCGGCTGTCGCCCGGCGACAAGGTCGGCCCAGTCCTGTTCGAGCTGCGCGTTGAGGTCGGCAACGACGAGGCGGGCGCGAGCGCCGCGCGGGTCGTCAACGATCTTGATGCCCGTCGTGATCCGGACGAATGATCGAGCGTCGAGGTGGCGCATAGCAGCCGGGACACGCCTGACAAGGTGCCAGTATCCCTTGCGCTTGTGCGGATTGATTTTGCCCATTCACGCCCCCCCGACGCACCATAGGGAGGGCGCCGAGCGCCGCTCCCCTACATTCGACAGTTACTACGCCGCCTCGCTCCGCCCCGTTGTCGCCGCACGGCGATACCACGACCAAACATGGCTCCCTGAGCCGTCAAAAGCACCTGACGGATAGAAACCAGCATCAAGGATGCCGTGCATTATCCGGTCCAAATCACTCGGAATACCCTCTGACCAATCATCCATCTCCGCCAATACACCAGCCGCCTTCTGCGCAAGCTCGCGGGTCTCGAACAGGTAAACACTCCGGCCAGTCGGAACGTGGATCAGATGCGTCCATTTGTGGGGCCCCACAGTCTGAGTGGCGAAACACGCCATGCCGCTCACAACTCGCTGAGCGCTATCGACCGAAGCCAAAACATTCAAGTCGGCCTCGACCCGATCGGCGATGCCATTATCGAACTTCTGTTTGCGGCCACCAATCGTCTTTGCCTTGCTCATAGCAATCACTCCCTTCCAAGGAACACCAGACGGCCGCCCGTAGAGCGCGCCGACACGACTGGAACGGATGCTGAGGTGGGTAGGTAGCTCGTCATCGACGCCGCCTGAACGGCGGAAGCGGAGGGGCTACTTGTTGCGCAATCCGTTACCCCTGAATGGGTACTATGGTACGGGGTGGACGAGCAAATCTCGACAAAAATCAAATAAAATCAATACGTTAAAGGGGTAACAGTTGGCGGAGACGAGGGGATTCGAACCCCTGATACCCTTTAGGGGTATAACGATTTAGCAAACCGCCGCCTTCAGCCTCTCGGCCACGTCTCCGGATCGGTGCGAGCACCCGTATAGAGGTGGGTTCCGCCGTTTGCAAGCACACCGCACATGGGAACGAACCGAAGCCTGCGGTGGGGACGCGCCGACCGCTTCATTGGTTTGCCACAAGCCCTGTGCTAGAGTGCTTCCGGGAAAAGTGGGAAACGGTTTTCCGATAAGAAGCACGACCAGACAAAAGCTTAGAGCCGCTCCGCGATTCCACCAAAATCGGAACGGCTTTAAGTGGTGGCAGAGCCTGTGCCTCGCCTGGAGAGGGCGTCGTCTTCGCGCCAGAGGGGCGTCATGCAGAAATACATACCGATCCTCACTGGAGTGTGCCTCACCGTGGGGCTGTCTGCGGCCGTCGGCGCCGCCGAGTATTGCGTCACGTGCGAGGGCCCCCCGGCGCTCTACCGCTGCGTCATCGACGGGCAGGCTGAAGGCCCCGGCAAGGACCCGCGCGCATCGATCTATTGCATTTCCGAGATGGCCAGACAGGGCAAGCACGAGCGATGCGCGGTGTCCCGCGGCGCTCCCTTCCCATGCCCTGGGCTGACAGCGCTCGTGAAGCCGCAATTGGATGGCCCGGCCCATCCCGACCACGCCGCGCCTTATCCCGATCCACAGTCGCCTCAAGACACCCTTTCGGGTCCTGAAGGCGAAGCGGATACGGCGAAGGCCCCTGCGGAGCCCACATCGAAGGTCCCCCGCACCGTGGAAGAACTGGCCGGGCAAACCGTACGCTCGTCCAAGGAAGGGCTGGAGAAGGCCGGTGAAGCCATCGGCGGCTCCGCGAAAAAGGCGGGCGAGGGCATCGGCAAAGCGGGCAGCGCGATCGGCCAGGCCGCCTCAAATACCTGGACCTGCATCACATCGCTGTTTGCGTCCTGCGGCGATGCGCCTGAGAGCGAGCCGCAACCTGCGGAGTGAGTCGCGCGGGCCACGCCGCCTCGATAGTTAGGGCGGCCAACACATCAATGTCATCGAATCGCGTAATCTTTGCGCCGTGGGGAAAATTTCACCTCGCCGGACGATACCTGCGGCCTCGGCCTAATTATCGTCTGCATAGGGTGCGTGCGTCAGAGCCTTGGGACAGGAGTCCTTGAGATCCTCTGAGCCAATACGACCGAGCTGGTCATCGAGCCCGGCAGAACGCGTGGCAGCCCCGGACGGAGCAGCCAGAGGGAGCGTTCTACGGGCCCGCATTGCACCCACATCCGTCCAGGATCGCCGCATCCGCTCCGTCCCCGTCAGCACCGTCGTCGTCTCGTGCCGCCAACCCAGGCAGCAGGTGATGTGTGTCGCGGTTGTCGGGGAGCACGTCTCCAGAGCTCGGACGCGGCCCCAACTCGAAGATGGAGTGCACCATGCTGAAGCAGCTTCGTCAGTTGTCAATCGACGCGTCCTGTTCGGAGAGCACCGCTCATATCCATGAGCTTCGGCACGAAATCGACTGGAAATTCGTTTTTCTCTGGCGCCTCAAAACCAAGCATCCTCCAAGTACACTCTAACTGAGACGGTGCCGGCAGGGTGTGCGACCCGGAAGCCGGCCACACAAACAAAGGCCGGTCCCACAGGACCGGCCTTTATGTTTTCGAGCAACTGGAAAGCGGCATCTCTACGGCGCCGCAGGCGCCCGGGAGCAAGGCGACCCGCGGCAAGTGTCGCGCCCCCGCGGAGCGCCAGCGCGCCTCTTGGCGCGCGGTACGGCGCGTGAGCGAAAACTACAGCGGCAACCTTGCGATCTGGTTCGAGAAGTAGTTCTCGATCGCGTCCATGATCGAATCCGAGACCTTATCGCGCCAGGAATCGGACTTGAGCAGCGCCGCATCCTGCTTGTTGGTGACGTAAGCGAGTTCGATCAGCACGGACGGGAACTGTGCCGTACGCAACACGCGGAACGCCGCCTGCTGATCGGGCTTGGCGCGCATTTCCGTGCTCGCGCCCATGTATTCGATGACCGAACGCGTGAAGACGTTGGTGCGCTCCTGCGTAGCGCCCACTTCGCGGCCCGCAAGGTCCGCAAGGATGCTGCGCACCGCCGCCAAGTCTCCGTCGGCACTGACTTTGTTCATCGTCTCGACCTCGTCCTTCGAAAGCACGTTGGACGAAACCTTGCCCTTGGCGGACCGCTTGAGCGAATTGGCCACGTTCTCGCGCAACGAGTAGATCGTGGCGCCCCGCGCCGCCGCCCGCTGCGCATAATCGGCGTGAACGGCGATGAAAAGGTTGGCCCCGTGCTGCTCGGCGAAACGGCGCCGGTCGTCGAGCGCGACGAACACGTCCGTGTCGCGCGTCATCAAGACTTTGTAGCGCCCCGTCTCCTCAAGCTTGTCGCGAAGCATCAGGCTGAACGCCAGCACCACGTCCTTCTCGACCGCGCCATGCTTCTTTGCGCCCGAGTCGTGGCCGCCATGGCCGGGATCGATGACGATGATCGGCTTGAACGAACGCTCCGCGAGTCTATCGGGCCGCGTCGCGGGAACAGGGAGGGGCGGCTGGACGCTCGCCGCGCCAAGGGAGAACGACGGTTTCGCGATGGCTTTCTTCGTCGCCTTCGCAGCCGCCGCCGGCGCGGTCACCGGCACGATGTCGAGCGCGAGCCGATGGCCCTTGCCGTCGGCCGACGGTACGATACTCGCGCTCTCGACGATGACGGGCCGCGTCACCTTGATGATAACGCGCGATTTGCCCGGCCCCGATTGACCGGCGCGGAAGTTTCGGACGAGCCCGACCGCAATGTTCTCGTCCGGCTGCGGCGGAAGCTGCAGCGCCGTCTCGGATACGTCGACGATGACGCGATTGGGATTGGCGAGCGAGAAAACCTGGAATTCCGTCTCACGCGGCAGCCCGATCAAAAACCGCGTGCGCATGACATCGCCGCCGAGCGCCGCATCGGCGCCGGGCTTCGCTTTTGCAGCAGCCGACAGCGCACCCGTGGTGAGGCCACGCGCCGTGGTCCCGGCGCTCTTGGCCTGATGGAGGGATTTTTGGGTCGGAAGCGGCATGGCGGCAGGCGTACCCCCACCCCCCGTCGCGGAGGCCGCGAGCGGGAAAGCGAGCGCCATGAGCGCACAGCCGAGTTGCAGCGCAAAGCGCCGCAAATACCCTATCGTCATCGTTGTGTGACCCCCGTCTACGCAACACGGTCCTTTGGCGGGACGGTCAAAATCTAACCTTCTGATGATGGCCTTTTACGGGACACCATCAGGGCAAAGTTATGAAATGTGAAAGGTTAACAAAGACCTAACGGGGTTTCGTCAATTGTGCGAGAGGGGCCAAAAAAGAAAGGAAATACAAAGCAGTATGAGAATGATCTGACAAATCGACTATGGTTACTTTTGTGTTGCCGATTCCCCGCCCCAACGCGCTTCGGCGCGGCTGTCGCTATCGCGCGCATCGACCCAATTTCCCGCACCGTCCGCAAACGTTTCCTTCTTCCAGAACGGCGCGCGGGTCTTGAGATAGTCCATCAGGAATTCGGCCGCTTCGAAGGCCGCCTGCCTGTGCCGCGAGAGCGCAACCACCAGCACGATCCCCTCGCCGGGCGTGAGTTCGCCCACGCGGTGCACCACGACGCAATCGACAAGGTCGAACCGTTTACGCGCTTCGACTTCGATACGGCCGAGTTCGGCCTCCGTCATCCCTGGATAGTGTTCGAGCGTGAGCGAGATAAGCGGACGCCCGTCCACGTCTCCGCGCACGAGGCCGGTAAACGTCACGATGCCGCCGACGTCGATACGCCCGCGCGTCAATGCCTCGACCTCGGCTACCGCATCGAACGGCTCGTGCTGAACCCTGACCGCCACGGGGCCTCTCTCCTCCCTCACCCGCCGGTGACGGGCGGGAAGAACGCAACCTCACGCGCACCGGCAAGCGGCGCCGAGGGCTTGACGTGCACCTGGTCGAGCGCGGCGCGCACCACGTCCGCGCGCTTGAAGGCTTCCGCATATTCCGGGCCGCGCGTGGCGAGCCAGCGGGCGAACTCGCCCACGGTGGCAACGCTCGGCGGGATCGTCACCTGCTCCTCGGAACGTCCGACGCGCTCGCGCACCCATGCGAAATAACGCACGGTTACGCGCTGTTCGGCGGCGACTGCCGCGATTGCGCCGCCGCTCGTCATCGTAGTGCTGGACATCGCCTTATCCTTCCATGGCGTGGCGGATACCGGCCTTGAGATAGTCATATCCGGTCCAGAGCGTAAGCCCTGCCGCGATCCAGAGCAGAACCATCCCGGCCGTCGAGACCCCGGGAACGATCTTGTCGGCAGCGGGCCCCGCAATAAGTGCGGCCAGCGCCACCATTTGCACCCCGGTCTTCCACTTGGCGAGGTTGGTCACATGGATTTTGACGTTGAGCTCGGCCAGGAACTCGCGCAGCCCCGAGACGAGGATCTCGCGGCACAGGATGACGATGGCCGCCCAGATGGACCACCCGTCGAGCGTCCGGTCATGAACCAGCATGATCAGCGCGGCGCCCACGATCAGCTTGTCCGCAATCGGATCGAGCATCCGCCCCAGCGTGGACTGCTGCTCCAGCCGGCGCGCGAGATACCCGTCGAGCCAATCGGTGGCGGCCGCCGCAGCGAACAGCCAGAACGCCGCCCAGCGCCCGCCCTCGGTGCCCATGAAAAGGCAAGCGACGAGCGCAGGCACGGCCGCGATCCGCGCGTACGTCAGCACGTTCGGCACAGTCGCCACGGGCGGTCGGGAGGTAACGGGCGTATCCATAAGGGCCAAGCTAACACCACTCGCACGCACCCCAGTCAATGGGGTACCCGGACGCGGTTAAGAACCAATCGTAGAAAATAGGCCTAACCGCCCGGCCCAGAGGCGTCCTTACATCTTATCCACAGGAGATCGAAAAGGATCGGGAAGAAATGGCCGCCGCGGCCGTTCTTCTTCACGGAAGCGTCAAGCAGCGGTCGTAAGTATTGCGTCGCCGACTGTTTGGTCGCAAGCGCTCGTTCAGTGTCCGCGTACTTTGGAAAACGGGCGCAAGTGTGAGCGGAGCGGGAGCAAGCTCCCGCTCCGCTCATTTTTTGTTTCACGCGCCAGGCAGGCGGTTCAAGCCGCCGTCAGCGCGACGGTTTCGGCAGCGCGGCCCCTGGGCCGGCGTGTCTTCGCCTTGCGGGGCTTCGCCGCCGCAGCCTTCGGCGCCCGCTTGTTCGCGGCCTGCTCGGTCACGATCTCCCGCGCCAACTCGAACGCATGGCGGAAATCGAGATCGAGCGGCTCTTTGCTGGCGATCATGCGCCGGAAAAGACCGGCCTGGGTTTTATATTTCACGTCACCGATCGCGAGTGCGCCGACGCCAAGCGTCGAACAGCCCGGAAGCGGCACACCGTTCATGAACAGATCCATGCCCTCGATCCCGAACGGGCTGACCGCGTTGACGTCCGCCGCGACCAGAACGCCCGGCGCGCGCGACAGCAGAAGCCGCGGCAGAATGTTTACTCCCGCAGGCCCCGCCGTGAGCACGACATCGGACACCGCAAGCAACGTGCTCTTGAGCGTATCCGTCTGCCCGGCGACCGGCTCCAGCTCGGCACCGAACTGCTCCTTGGCCAACCGCGCCAGCTCTTCGAGCGGCTCCAGCGTGTCGTGCGCCACAATGCGCACCTTCGCACCTTCGAGGGCCGCGACAACGGCAGAAGAAAACCCGACGACGCCCATCGCGCCGAACACCGTGACGCGGAGCCCCTTCAGGCCCCGGCCGTAATTCTGGTTAAGCACGCGCTCGACGCAGGCGACCATGGCAGCCGCTGTCGTGAACGAACCGCCCGGATCGGCAAACACCGACACCTCGAACGACGGCACCATCGCCGCACGCGCCGCTTTCATCATATCAAGCGCGAGCGTGACGTCCTTGCCGCCGATGAATACACCCGTCCGGGCGCCCGGCGGACGCGAGAAGATGGCATCTTGAACCAGCCCCGCGACATCGCCGACAGCAACGTTGTCGTACGGAAGCACAACCTTGAAACCGGAATCGACCGCCATGTTGCAGTCGAACGGGCTCATGAATTTCTGCGGAGAAAGCATGTAAAGGATCGGCAGCGTACCGAGAGGCGCCTCTTTGCGGCCGCGCGGCTTGGTGCGCTTGGCCTTCGCCTGATCCCCCGCCGTTCGGCCGCCCCCCCGCGCCTTCGACGCATTGCTGGCGGTTTTCTTGGCAGTCGCGGTGCGCGTATTCTTGTTGGCGCGGGACAAACCACGCCCTCCCAACTCCACACTCGTACGCATAACGATTGTCCTTGGCTCCCCGTCGTGGTCCGCGCTTTTGAGCGCGTCCGCAGGCTCGGCCAGGGCTCGAAACCCATCCTCCCCGCGGACCTTCGACTATGATCTCAAGCGGTTTAAAAAGGATGTTCAAAGCATTGATAAAGAGGAAAAATACAACGCCATTGGTGCGGCGGATCGGCCATCCGGCATCTCGCAGCATGGGTTCAGTGCTGATGGACCTAAGGAATCGACAACACGTGATTCAAACTCGGCGCTCGTGGAAGAAATCGTAAATCTTTCGCGCCATCTCGGCCGAGATCCCGGCCACCGCCTGCAAATCCTCGACGCCTGCACGCGACACCGCCTTTGCCGACCCGAAGTGCTTGAGCAACGCCCGCTTGCGCGTGGGCCCGATGCCCGCGATCTCGTCGAGCGGATTTGCGCCGAGCGACTTCGCGCGCTTCGCCCGATGCGTGCCGATGGCGAACCGATGCGCTTCGTCCCGCAGCCGCTGCACGAAATAGAGAACCGGATCGCGCGGTTCGAGCATGAAGAACGCCCGCCCCGGAATGTGGAAATGCTCCCGGCCCGCATCGCGATCCGGCCCCTTCGCCACACCTGCAACCGGAATGTCGGTCAGTCCGAGTTCGGCCAGCACCTCGCGTGCAACGGTGAGCTGCCCCGCGCCGCCGTCGACGAGCACGAGATCGGGGCGATCCGGGAATACACCAGTGTCCTCCTCCTCGACGACACCGCCTTCTTCGGCGACATGCTCCCAAAGCGCCTCGGAGGATGTCTCGGGCGGAGCCTCCGCCTCGTTCTCCGCAAGCCGCCGAAACCGCCGCTCCAGCACCTCCCGCATCATCCCGTAGTCGTCGCCCGGCGTCAGCGTCTCGGAACGGATGTTGAATTTCCGGTAGGCGTTTTTCGCGAACCCGTCCGGCCCCGCCACGATCATCGCGCCCACCGCATTGGTGCCCATGATGTGGCTCATGTCGAAAACTTCGACGCGCCTTGGGGCCCGCGACAATCCGAAACGTTCTCCGAGGGCCGCGAGCAGCATCCGCTGCGACGAGCTTTCCGCAAGCCGCCGTCCCAGCGCCTCGCGCGCATTGGAAAGCGCGTGCTCGACGATCCCGGACTTCACGCCCCGCTGCGGCACCCGGATCTCGATACGCCTGTCGGCCTTGATGGACAGCGCGTCCGCAAGCACATCCCGGTTGGCGATCTCGTGCGAAAGCAGAACCAGCCGCGGCACCGGCTTGTCGTCGTAAAACTGCGCGATGAAGCTATCGAGCACCTCTTCGACCGCAAGCGAACGGTCGGCCTTCGGATAATAGGCGCGATTGCCCCAGTTCTGCCCCACACGGAAGAAGAACACTTGGATGCACGTCTGCCCGCCTTCCTGATAGGCGGCGAAGACATCCGCTTCCTCCACCCCTTCCGGATTGATCGCCTGCTCGGCCGTGACGTGAGCGAGTGCCCAAAGCCGGTTGCGCAGCATCGCCGCCCGCTCGAATTCGAGCTTCTCCGCCGCTTCTTCCATCAGCCGTTGGTACATCTCCCGCACCGATTGGCTTTCGCCGCGCAGGAAGCGCACGGCTTCGTCCACGAGTAGACTGTAATCTTCGAGGCTGATTTCTCCGGTGCATGGCGCCGCGCATCGTTTGATCTGGTGCAGCAGGCATGGCCGCGTGCGGCTCTCGTAAACCGAATCCGAGCACGACCTCAGCAGGAACGCCCGCTCCAGCATGTTGATGGTGCGATTGACCGCGCCCGCAGACGCGAACGGCCCGAAATATTCGCCTTTGATCGTCCGTGCGCCGCGGTGCTTGAGGATCTGCGGCGCATCCTGATCGCGCCGGATCAGGATGTAGGGAAACGACTTGTCGTCGCGCAGCGTCACGTTGAAGCGCGGACGGAAACGCTTGATGAGGTTCGCTTCCAGCAGCAGCGCTTCCGCTTCCGTACGGACCGACACGAACTCCATCGACGCCGTGGACTGGATCATGCGCAACGTGCGGTTCGCAAGCCCCGCAAGCCGCGTATAGCTCGTCACGCGCGCCTTGAGGTTCCGCGCCTTGCCGACGTAGACGACGGTCCCGGCCGGATCCAGCATCCGATAGACGCCGGGGCCCGTGCCCAGCGTCTTCAGATAGCCCTGAATGACCTCCGGCCCCGTTTTGACGGCGGCAAGCGCCAACGCCTCTTCCGCGCCCGGCGGCGCAGAAGCCGGACGGTCGTGGGAGGTGTCGTCGGTGTCTGACATGGGCCGAACATTGGCGGCGAAACCCGCCCCGTCAAGCGCCGCGCCGGACCTCCTGCCACAAAACCGCCCAGGACTTTGGTGCCCTTGGGCCGAAAATCGAAACGATGCGCGCAATCACGACCAGCACCCGGCTGCATCCGGGAGGCGAGGCCCTATGCGAGTTGTACTTTCAGTCCTGGTTGCCACCCTGCTGCTGACCCCTGCCCTCGCTCAGGATCGGAGCAAACGGGCAGCTCCAACGCAGCCGGAAATCACCCGCTCCGAACAGATCCTGAAATGGATCAACGATTACCGCCAGGCTCCAACGCCCGACAAACTGCCCGACATGGTCCGCGCAATGGGCAACCTCGGTCTATTTCGCGAGCTTGACTCGGCCGGCGTCTACATCGGCTTCATCGGAGGTGTCATCGGCGCCAACCCGGAACGCGCCGAGCGTCTGGTCGCCCGCATGTTCCCGATGCCGCCCGAGGATCAAGTCGTTCTCATCCGCGCCATCGCCTATTCGGGTCTGCCCGATTGGAAAGGCCTGCTCGGCCTGTTCGTCGAGCGGATGCCCGCGCGCATGGTCCTGATCCGAAAATACCTCTACGGCGACGGCAAGACGCTTGCCGAACTCGAACCCGACGACGGCTACGTGATCGACTTGCTCTGGGGCAACTACTTCGCAACCGGCAACCCCGAGCCCGTCCGCCGCATCGTCGCGACACTCGCATGGAGCACGGACAAGAACAGCGTCGAGAAACTCACCATCGGCTCCATGTCGAAATGGACGCTTGCGACGAATGCCTCCCGCGAGAAGGATCTGCTCGACATCCTGCACGACGAGATGAACCGCCAGCCCGACGACGTGCGAACGCCGTTGCGCGAGGTGATCGAAGCCGCCGAGACGTTCGAGACGGGCAAGATCCGCAAAGAGGCCGTCGCAGCCGTCGAGGAGTTGAAGGCGAGAGGGCCGGAAAGCTCCCGCAATTTCGCATGGTGGGGCCAGGTCGGGCAGACGACGTTCGCGCTCGGCTGCGTGGCCGCCGCGGCAACGGGGCAGGTCCAGTTCGGAATTCCGTGCGTCGTGGGCGGCGCCGTCTCGTCGGCCGCCCTCAAATATCTAGCGCCCGCCCCCTAAGCATCCCGTCGCAAAAGGCAGGAATCAGCCCCCGTCGGGACAGAGCGTCCGGGCCTGCTTGAGCGCTTCGTCGCGCGAGAGATATGTGCCCACCGCCTCGCCTCCGTTCGGCTGCGCCGAAAGAAAGCTCTTCGTCATCGTATCCTCGAAGCCGTCGAGAACGGACAGCGCGACGTAATGCATCGCGTCGCCCTTGGGCGTCCGCACAAGCACCGTCGTCTGCCCGCCGAACGTCGCCGTCTCCACCACGCAGCCCCCTGTTTGCGCCACGGGAGCCGGCGGCGGCTTCATACCAAGGCCCGAAGGCGGATCGAATGCCGGCTTGGCATCGGACGCCGAGGAAGCCCCTGCAATCAGAAACCCGCCAACGGACGCACCCGCGACCGCCTGCGGATCGGCCGGCGCTTCGGAAACGACCGGCACTTCGGACGCGTCGCGCGCATCTGCCTGCGCGGTCGCGCTCGCGTCGAGGACCGGCTGCGGCAGATCGCGGCTCGCAACCGCTTCCGGCGTCAGCGCTCCGGCAAACCCGGCAGGAGGCGAGAACAGGGCAAACACGGAAGGCGCGTCAACCGACGCGGTTTCGATCGCAGCGGCATCGCTTTCTGCCGATGTCGGCGCGGGCAGAGCATCGACGGCCTGCGTCGAATCCGGCTCCAAGGCGTCGCCGCTCTCCTCGACTGTCGAAATCGCAACCGTCCCTTTCGGCTTCGGCAACTCCAGCGCAGCGACATTGCGCGGCTTTCCGGCATCGCCCGTGCGTTGCGAAGGCCCGCGATGCCACGGCAGAATTTCGACCTCGTCCGAAACGTTGTCGCTGCCCCGGCAGAACTGCTCCCGATAGCGCCCAGCCACCCACTCGATCGAACTCGCATACTTCGGATCGACCGCCCAGCGCCGCGCGAGATCGGAAAACAGCACGGGCCTGTTCAGCTTCCGCGACAGAGCCAGGATGTGGTGTTGCTTGAGCCGCGTGCGCGAAGCGACGGGTTCGCCGACCTGCTCGCCCGAATACACGACGAGATGCTGGATCTGCCCCAGCACGCCCGTGCTCACGTCCGGAAAGCTGTCTCCCGGCACGCCGCCGCCTGTCGTGCCGATGCCCGCGAAATTGTTCTGGCGCGGATCGACGTCGCCCATTTTTCCGTTGGGACGCCGATAGCTGAGAAAGTTGGTCTCGATCGCCATCTGGAAAAACGCGTAGTCCCAGCGCACGCGCCAAGCTTCGCCGTGTTGGCGATAGTAATGGGCGATGGTCTTGAAACGCGGATCGAGGTTGCCGTTCCGCTGGCGGAGAAACGCCATCAGCCGATCCGGCGTCACGCACTGAGGCACGGCGTTCCGCTGCGACAATCGAATTTCCGGCGACCTTGCCGCCTGTGCGAGCGCCTCCCCGCCGAGCACGCCGGCAAGCGCGGCGCCGACGAGCACGGAGACGCAGAACGGAAATACTTTACGGCAGAATACGCTCTTCACGTCCGATCACCCCTCCGGACACAGTTCGAAGGCCTTTTCGAGAGCCTGCGACTGACTTGAAAACTCGCCGACCGACGCCCCGCCCTTGGCGTATGCGTTGATGTAGGCGTCCGCCTCGCGCTTCTCCGCGCCCTCGTTCACATCCAGAACCGTATAGTTGGTCGTCGCATCCTGGACGGCCTTGATGATGATCGCCTTGCTGCCGCCGTAGCTTGCCGTCCAGACGCGGCAACTCCCTTTGGCCTTGGCAGGTGGCGCATCCTTCTGCGGCGTGACGGCCGCACCTGCGGCGGCACCGCTGGGCAGCGCCGCGACCTCGACCGTTGCCTGATCGTCGACCGTCGCAACGGCCTCCTCGACGACGGAAACGGAAGCCTCCACGGCCTTCACAGGCTCGTCGGCCTCGCTCGGATTGAGCAGCGTGACGGACGGCGTCATGGAAGCCGTCTGCACCTGGGGCGGCTTTTTCTCGACCTTCGCGACAACGTCGGGTTTGGCCTCGGGCGCGCTCGGAAGCGTGCTGACCGTTGTCTCTGGCGGCGCGCTCTTATGCGCGACGGCTTGCCCGCTCGTGCCGCGGATCTCGGCAACCAGTTCCGGCCTCGGATCGGGCTCGCGGCAAGGCCCTTCGAAGAAACGCGTGGCAATCGTCTGCATGTCACGCGTGTAGCGGCGGCTTCCCGGCGCCCACTTCTTGGCAAGATCGGTGTAAGTGATCGGCCGCGAGAAACCCTTCTGCCAGGAGGTGAGCACGCCCCAGTCCTGAATGTTGCGCGTCCGCTCGGCCACGGGGTTCTCGACCCGCTCGCCCGAATACATCACGACATGTTCGAGATGCGCGCGCACGCCTGTCGAAATATCGGAAAACCGTTCGCCCCGCGCACCTTTTCCCGTCGCGCCGAGACCGGCGAAGTTGTTCTGATCGGCGCGCACGTCGCCCTTGTACGTCAGATGGCCCGTCTCCAGGATCATCTGGAAGAACGCGTAATCCCAACGCACGCCGAGAGCCTCGCCATGACGCATGTAGTGGCTGCCAAGCTCGTCGTACCGGGAATCGAGTTTCGGATTGCGCTCCTTGAGGAACGCCATCAACCGGCCCGGCGTGGCGCATTCGGCCACCGCATTGCTCGCGCTGGTGCGGATGGGCGGAAGATTGGCAGCCGAAGCGGCAGCAGGAAAGAGAGAAACCGACAAAGCAACGCCGGCAAGGAGAAGGGGCCGAAATCGGCAAGTCATGGACACACCCCAGGTTTTCTACGCAGCGCCAGAAGCGTGCCGATCCCCACCCGAGGGAACGGTTCGCCTCGCCACTCACGCGCACGAGACCATGAGTAACGCTTAGGACCGAAAGCTCCGGATGCCGCTATCGTCTGGCCCCCGCCGATCCGAGCATCGGTTCATAACCCCTTAAGTTTAAGAGCGGGTTTACGGGTGATTCAGTTGAAGAGGACGTGCCCTACCCGTCCCTCATATTTAGGGCGCGAGTGGGGGGATCAGAGGGAGGAATTGTGGCGCCTGCTGCCGAGCGCCGCGCGCCCCCGCGCGGCCAGGGCGTCGTGGAGCGGCGATCGCGGCTACTCTTCCGAGCCCCACGTCAGATGCTGCCCGCCGTCGAGCGCGATCATCTGCCCCGTCAGGGTGGGGGAAGCCAGGATGAAGCGCACCGCGGCGGCAATCTCCTCGGGCGTCGGGCCACGCTTCAAAAGCGTCGATGCGCCTTCCTTGGCAAAGTCCGCATCCGTCTGGTGAACACTCTTCAACACAGGACCTGGGCCAATCGCGTTCACCCGGACGCGTGGCGCTAAAGCCTGGGCGAGCGTCCGCGTGGCCGTCCAAAGGCCGGCTTTCGAAATGGTGTAGGAGAAAAAATCCGGCGTGAGCTTCCAAACCCGCTGATCGATGATGTTGATCACATTGCCAACCGCACCCGGCGGAAGGGCGAGGAAAAGAGATTTCGCGAGAAACACCGGGGCCTTGAGGTTGATATCGAGATGCGTGTCCCATGTTTCTGGCGCCATCGTCGCGACCGTATCAACGAGAAACTCGGACGCGTTGTTGATCAGGCAAACCGGTGCGCCGAGCGCTTCCGTGCAGCGCGGCACCAGGCTCGCGACGTCCGCCTCCACCGCAAGATCTCCGGCAACCGCAGCAGCCGTCCCCCCGGCGCGCCGAATGTCCTCGACCAGCGCCTCAGCCTCTTGAGCAGAGCGGCGATAATGGACGCAAACCTGCCATCCGTTCTGGGCGAGATCGCGCGCGATTGCGCACCCGATCCGCCGGGCGCTTCCCGTAATGAGAACGGTGGGAGCGGACGCCGCCATCGCACGCGACATGAACTTGATCCCTGATGAGTTGATCCCGGAGAGGACGCAAACACGAGATTAAGCGCTCGCCCGCCCGTCCCTGAGAAGCCGATGAGGTCTTCCTGCATCGAAAACGAGTCGCGGGGAAGAGGTGCTCAATCGACGCGAATCGATTTCCCAACGAGGGGCGCACAAATTTTAGGCAGTTACTGCCCGGTTTTCTTACACGACCTGACAGCAAATGCCTGCTCAACGGGCGGTTTTTGAGCAAGACATGACCAGATCGGGACCAAAGTTGCGAAGATGAGACACCCCTTTTGCCCGCGCACCTCTTGGACGTGTTCTGACTTGTACTTCGACCTGAGTTTCCGTTTTTTTAGATCAGCAGCGCCGTTGGGTCGGCACGCTGATCTTCGGTGGGCACCCGGACAGGGGAGCCGGGATCGGGACGCGGGCGCCAGAGAGAATTCGGGCGTGGGATCATTTGGGGGTTGAGAGGTACGATGTCGACATCAGCATCATTCAAGAAATTCATCGGAGCAACGGTCGGAGCCGCGGGCCTCGCGCTTTGCGCCCTGTCGGGCTCCGCCCAGGCTGAGAGCCGCGAGTTCTCGTGGTCGGTCACCGGCACCGGAACCAGCGACTACGTCTTCCGCGGCCTCTCGCTCAACAACGAAGATCCGGCTTTCCAGGCGTCCATCGATGTCGAGTACGGCATCTGGTACGCAGGCCTCTGGGGCACCATGGTCGACGGCCAGGGCTACGAACCCGTCGAGCTTAACTTCTACACGGGCATCAAGCCGGTTCTCGGCCCGGTAACCTTCGACTTCGGCATCGTTTACTACTTCTATCCTTGGGCCGATAACTCCGGCGACAGCGACGTTATCGAGCTGAAGGCCGCCTTCGACTGGTCGCCCGTCAAAAACCTGACGTTCTCGCCCGCCTACTACTACGTGCCGGACCAGAGCAACTCCGACGAAGCTTCGACGGTCGAAGGTACGCTTGCTTACGAGTTGCCCTCCGTTGGCGTCTTTACGCCGACCCTGAGCGGCCTCGTCGGCTGGACCGAAAACTTCGGCGGTGGGGAATACACCTACTGGAACGCCGGTCTTGCTCTGGCCGTCGACAAGTTCACCTTCGACTTCCGCTACTGGGACACGGACATCTCGAACGACGGCCTTGCCGACGAGCGCTTCGTGTTCACGGCCAGCATCACGCTGCCCTGATCGACCAGACCAAGACCTTTTCCACGGAACGGGGCCTTCGCGGGCCCCGTTTTCGTTTTGAAGACCGGCAAGCCACGCGTTGCCGCGGAGCCACAAAGCTCCGGCGACAAAGGGAAAACCCCGTCTTTGTCCTTGTCTCCGTCCGACGGCTACGGTCTTGTATCCTGATGAATCGCGCATGTCCGGCGACGGCCGACAGCGCCCGGGGAATCTAAGGGGCAAAGTCCATGTCGATGTTGGTGGGGACCACACGCGCAGGTCTGGCAGCAGCCGCTGCGATCGTGTTGACCGTTGGAGCGATGCCCGGCACCGCCCTCGCCGATGGCTGGCACGGCGGCAGCTTCAAGGATGCGCCCGTAGAAAGCCGCAAGCTCGAACTTTCGGCCACCCTCACCGGCACCAACGATTACGTCTGGCGCGGTTTCTCTCAGAATATGGAAAACCCCGCCGTTCAGGGCTCGGTCGACCTGGCCTATGGCATTTTTTACGCGGGCATCTGGGGATCGAATGTCGATTTTGGCCCCGGCTCCGATGCCAACGCGGAAATCAACTACTACACCGGCGTCAAGCCGGTCTGGGGGCCCGTCACCTTCGACTTCGGTGCCATCTATTACCATTACCCCAGCGCGAACGATGCAGGGGCAGAGCTGGATTTCGTCGAGCTTAAGGCCAGCTACAGCCTGGAAAGCCCTTGGATCAAAGGCCTGACCAGCGGCACCACGCTCTATTGGACACCGGATTACAGCGGCGAGCTGGGCAGTGTCTTCACGCTGGAGAGCGCGGCCTCCTACGCCCTTCCTAAGGTCGGCATGTTCCAGCCCGCGATCAGCGGCGTCTGGGGCACATCTTACGGAGATCGCAAAGACGGCTTCGTCTTCGGCACCAACAATAAGGACCGCTACTCCTACTGGAGCGCCGGCCTCGAACTCGCCGTCGAGAACTTCACCTTCGACTTCCGCTACTGGGATTCGGACGTCCGCGGCGGCGCCGACGGCTTGGCCGACGAGCGCTTCGTCTTCACGACGACCGTCTCGCTGCCCTGATCCATCAACGAAGCGCGCGCTGCGCTTCGTTCGGATCGGCCCTCTGCAATCGATACGTCTTGAGCACCCCGCGCCGTGCAGCCGGCCGTCGCGCGGTGTGCGCTCGTGTGCGCCTGCCACGAACCCGTTGCAGTTCCTTCATCACCACGTCACGAACCACCGATAGCTTCCGCGCAGACCATGATCGTTTCAGGCCCTATCGGCTTGAAACGTGAACCGTCGGTCTCATGAGAAACCACGAGCGCTTTTCACGCTTGTGGTCGAAGACTTCGACCAGTCCTCTTACCCCATCTCCCGCGTCCGGGGTGTGGTTGCCTCGCTCGGGCAATCCATTGAGAGGACGGTAATGGGACGTCGCCCGCCCTCGTTTCGCGCGTCCCGTCTCCTGCCGCCCGCCCGGACCGGCAACGGTCTTGAGCGGCACGAGAGAGGCCGGCCTGTCTGTCTCGCGCCGCGCACCCCGCGACCGGCAATCGGCAGCCAGGCTGGCCTCGTTTGTGCCCTCGCTGCGAGCCGCCTCCCTTTTTCCCCGTATTCTTCGCGACGCGCGCTTGATCGCCGGTCAAAGCGCGCCCTAAGAGACATTGAGGGAGAATCGAGCAGATGCCGTGATTCTGGCAATTGTCATCATGGTCACTCTCACCGTCGCGATCGCGGCCCGCGTGCTCGCGCCGCGTCTTGCGGGTGATCGCGTCCTGTTCGAGCAAAGCCCGGACCACCCATCCCCCTTCGGCTACCGAATGGCATGGCTCGCGGTGCGAAGCCGCGATACGGAGGCCGTCGCAAAAGAGCTTGGGCTCGTCGCCCCCGAACCCTGCAACTGGCGATCCGGCATCGGCACCGTCTACGACAACCACCTCGGCAACGATCACGTCTTCGTCTCCCCGCCCGTCAACGGATGGACGTTCGTCGTCGGCCTCGCGCTTCCCTTTCCCGCCGGCCGCACGTTCACCGACAAGGCGATGCCGATGTTGCGGCGCCTGGGAGACCGCTTCGTCGAGGTGCAATACTTCTTCGCCTATCCGCCCATCGACTGCTTCGCCTGGGCGCGCGTGCTCGATGGCCGCGTGGTCCGCGCTTTCGCCATCACCGATTCCGGCATCATGTGGAACCGGGGACGCATCACGCGAGAGGAGCGCGGCCTCGGCCTCAAGCTGTTCGATTTCCGAGGTGTCCGCGGCCGCAAGGGCGATGCGGGCGGCGAGATCGTCTTCTATCCGACCGAAAAGCACGTCCTCAGCCTAGCCAAACGCTGGAGCATTGATCCGAGCGGCCTCGAAAACGTCGAGATCCCAACGCCTGCACTGGGCTTGATCGCGCTTGCCCCGGCATCCTGGAAACCGGAACGCGCAAACAAAACCGGCATGAAAAAAGCTGGCTAATCGGAGCTTGATGCGGTCTGCGGCGCTACGCAGCCGAGAGACCTGCGATCTCGGCCATCTGTTGCGCGATCATCTGATCCAGAAACCCCTCGAACGGAACCGTGAACGTTGTGAGCCCCTTCGGATCGTTCTGCCACGCCGTGAGCTTCTCGGCGAACGCGGCCGGCAACGGCGCCGCCTCTTCGTCGCGATCGACGATGCTGGACCGGAAGGCCGCTTCCGTCATGGGTAGAAACGGAATGGTCACGCGTTCGAGATGACCATCGGCGTGGCGTCGCGGCGCATGAACGGCGGCCGCACAGACGATGTGCTGATCGTCACCGAAGGACGCGATGGCTCCAATCAAAAGCCGGGACGTCTCGAAGCCCCGAGGGGCGCGATAGCTCCAGCTTTGTCCGGCGACAAGGTCCATGTTCGACGACTCCACAAAATCCAGAAATGGCTCAAAGACTTGAGCCGAGCGATGCGCTGATACGCGGGCATCGGGGCAGCTTTCGGGCGCGCCAATCGGCAAAGTTCGCTTCGATTCTGCGCGTCGCCAGAGAAAGCGTTGATTTTCAAATGCGCTCGCAGCTCAAGACGCAGCACGAGGAAAATCGTCGCACGAACGGAATTTTACGGGCGCCGAGGGCCGAGCGCGCGCGCCGGAGTCTCCGGAGCGGCCCACGCGGCCCCGTCGTTGCTCGTTCCCGCGCGATCTTCGCGCTGTTTGACCGAAGCACCGTGCGAAGGCGAAAAATCCTGTCCGCAGGCGCCCGACGAAATCGCCCCCGTCTTCCGGTCGAGCTGAAGCGCCGTACACCAAGCCATCACCAGCGGCGCATCCGAAATTTCCGCAGCGGTCTGGGAGGCTTCGATCTCAGGCGCCTCGGCGCGCGAACGATCGACCGAGCCGGACGGATGCCCCGCGAGCACCACAGCCGATACGAAGCTCCAAAAGCCGACGAAGTGCCAGAAAAGCGCGCCTAGCAGGAATCCGATCACGCTCCAACCGAGACCGCCAACGCCGTCGAGCACCCGCCGCGCTGCACGAAGCTGCGCGCCACGGCTTTCCTCAAAGCGACGCGCACCGTCACGCCTCGCCGCAAGCGACGTAGACCCCACGTCCTGCGCCCTCGGAAAGCCACCCTCTGCCAATGGCGGCAGACCGCGCTCGTTTGCAAATCCCCGCATGCCCCACTTCCGCATGGACGACGACCGAACGCAGTACGACTCGAAGCTTGGGGCCCGTGGCCCGCGGCGACAAGTGGCGCAATCGGGGCGGAAGGCAACTTATCCACAGACTGTGCAGAGAGCCTCAGTTACGCGCCGCCGCGCGCAGCGGCGGCACATGCATCCGCTGCGTGCGGCAAAGCCGTTGCTGCGCCTCGTTCCGCCCGCATCGAACGGGTTCGCCCGCTTTCGAGAAACAGACGCGAAGCTCGCGGAACCGATTGCCGGGACCTGCACAAACCACCGCCATCATGTCGCGATCGAGTTTCGGATTGGCGGCAGCGAACGCAGCCATGACATCGTCGGGACTGAGAAACTGCGTCTCTCGCGGATTGCGAAACTTGTCCGGCACCGTGATGCTGCGGAAGAGTTCTCGCGATTTATCGAAGTACGCCTCGGGCCCAAGTCCCGAGCAGGTGCCGTGCTTGCGATACTGGTGAATGACGAGCCCGCGGCTCGGCATGATGTCGGCCATCTCCGAGATCACGCGATCCGGCACGAACGGCCGCTCGCGCGTCTCGCAACTTTCGGGAAATCCGTCGGCATACTGCGGCCAGAGCCCATGCAGAATGAAACCATAGGGCCGCCCGTGCCGGGGTGCACACTGCTGCGCATCGCGGTCATGATCTGCGCTTTCGCAATGCGTCGGACTCCACGAGAGTGCGAGCGTGTAATAGTCGAACGCGCCGGTCGCAATGGCCCCGTCGCCGCTAGAGCGCTCCCGGCCCGTTCTCCGATCCGCGGTGTCTCGCTGCGTCGTCTGCTTTTGAGCCGACGTGGTGTCGCGCGCCTGCTCCCCGCCCGGCAACTGGTCGAAGTAATAAAGGACAGCCACAACGATCAGCAGCAGCACAAGCCCCGGCAGGGACATCTGTTTCGGTTGTGCCATTTCAAGCCGCCTGACGCGCCAGAGCGTCCAGAATGCGCACCCAGCTCCGCGCGCCCTTCTTGAAACTCTTCAGGTTGTATTTCTCGTTCGGCGAATGGATGCGGTCGTCCTCCACGCCGAAGCCGATGAGCAGACTGTCCATCCCGAGCGCGGACTTGAACGACGTGACGATGGGGATCGACGCTCCGCATCCCATCAGCACGGCCGGCACGCCCCACTCATCGCTGAGCGCCTGCGCCGCCGCACCGACCGCAGGGGCCGACGTATCGAACCCGATGGCCGCACTGCCATGCACGCCAAGAAACTCCGCCGAGCAATCGCTCGGCAAGTTGTCGAGCACAAACTGCTGAATGGCCTTGAGCACCTTCTCCGGGTCCTGCCCCGGAACCAGCCGGCACGTGATCTTCACCGACGCTTGCGCCGGAATGATCGTCTTCGAGCCTGCGCCCTGATAGCCTCCGGTAATGCCGTTGAATTCAAGGGTCGGCCGCGACCAGAGCTGTTCGATGAGAGAGGCGGACGCTTCGCCCGCGGGCTCCGAAAGGCCCACCGGCTTCAAAAGCTGATCCGGCCCAAGCCTCAACGCTTTCCACTGCTTGAGCTGCGCGGCCGAGGGCTTTTGGATCCCGTCGTAAAAGCCGGGCACGCGAATGCGGCCGCGGTCGTCGTACATCTTGCCGAGCACACGGGTGAGCGCGCGGATCGGGTTCATCGCCGCGCCGCCATAGAGGCCCGAATGCAGGTCGCGCGACGGCCCCTTCACGATCACTTCAAGCCCCGCGAGCCCACGCAGCATGGTGGTGATCGCCGGCGTATCCTTGTCCCACTGCCCCGTATCGCAGACGAGCACCAGGTCGGCCGTGATCTCCCGCCCCGATTTCTTAAGAAACCCCGGCAGCGACGGAGAGCCGCACTCCTCCTCGCCTTCGATCATCGCCGACACGGCAACCGGCAACTCGCCCGCCACCTCCGTCCACGCGCGCGCCGCTTCGAGGAAGGTCATGAGCTGGCCTTTGTTGTCCTCGGCCCCGCGCGCAACGATCACCTTTCCGTTCAGCTTGTCGTTGGCGATGCGCGGCTCGAACGGCGGCTTCGTCCAAAGCTCCAGCGGATCGGGAGGTTGCACATCGTAGTGTCCGTAGAACAGGACGTGCGGCGTCCCCTTGGCCACTTTCTTGCGGTCATGCCCAACGACAATCGGATGGCCGCTGGTCTTACGCACGGATGCGGGGATGCCCGCTTCCGTCAGCGTCTCGGCACACCAGTCGGCGGCTTGGCGGCACTGCGCGCCATAGGCCGGGTCCGTCGAAATGCTCTCGATCCGGATGAGTTCGAACAGCCGTTCGAGACCGGCATCGAAATTGCGTTCCAGCCGGGCGAGAACCTGGGGCACGAGATCCGTCATGTCGGAAACCTTGTCGCATTAAGGATGGGAGGCGGGAGAGTGCGCGAACGGGCTCAATCAGTCAAAGGGGGTGTTGGCGCGCCCCCTTCGCATATGCCACAGTCCGGCCTTCCCGGCTGCAATCCAAGGAGAGGGCTTTTGGCACAAGCCAGGTCATCGCACGACCAAGCCCCAAAGTGGGTTTATACGTTTGCTGCCGGCAAAGCCGAAGGCGGCGCCGACATGACGGATCTGCTGGGCGGCAAAGGTGCGAACCTCGCCGAGATGGCGGGCCTCGGCCTGCCTGTACCGCCTGGCTTCACGATCACCACGGAAGTCTGCACGCTCTACTATCGGAATGGGCGCCGCCTGCCGGATGGGCTCGCAGTCCAGGTGGAAGAGGCGCTCGGCCTCATCGGCAGCGAAGCGGGCGCACGCTTCGGCGATGAGGAGAACCCGCTGCTCGTCGCGGTGCGCTCCGGTTCGCGCGCCTCGATGCCCGGTATGATGGACACGATCCTGAACCTCGGCCTCAACGACCGCACAGTGCAGGGCCTTGCGCGCCGCTCGGGCGACGAACGCTTCGCCTACGACAGCTACCGCCGCTTCATTCAGATGTACGGCGATGTCGTGCTCGGCGTCGATCACTCCGTGTTCGAGGACATCCTCGACAACTTCAAGAACTTGAACGGCTACGCGCTCGATACCGAGCTCACCGCAGCCGAATGGCTGAAAGTGATTTCCGCTTACAAAGCCGCCATCGAAGACGGCGCCGGAAAGCCCTTCCCGCAAGACACCGGCGAACAGCTTTGGGGCGCCATCGCCGCCGTGTTCGGATCATGGCTCAACGCGCGCGCCGTCACCTACCGCCGCCTGCACGACATTCCCGACGATTGGGGAACGGCCGTTAACGTCCAGGCGATGGTGTTCGGCAACATGGGCGATACGTCGGCAACCGGCGTCGCCTTCACGCGCAACCCGTCGACGGGCGCCAACGAGATCTACGGCGAATACCTTGTGAATGCGCAGGGCGAGGATGTCGTCGCCGGCATCCGCACGCCGCAGCCGTTGACGAAGAAAGCCCGCATCGAGGCCGAAGACCCCAACCTGTCGCTCGAAGAGGAAATGCCGGACTCGTTCGCGGAGCTTAGAAGCATCTTCGACAAGCTTGAGCAGCGCTACCGAGACATGCAGGACATCGAGTTCACCATCCAGAACAGCCGCGTCTGGATGCTGCAGACCCGCTCCGGCAAGCGCACCACCGAAGCCGCTGTCAGAATTGCCGTCGAACTCGCCGAGGAAGGCATTCTCACGCGCGAAGAAGCCGTGCTCCGCGTCGAACCGGGCGGCTTCACGCAGCTTCTGCATCCCACCATCGACCCCACCGTCGAAAAGGATCTTCTCACCAGCGGCCTCCCCGCCTCGCCCGGCGCCGCATCGGGCGAGATCGTCTTTTCCTCCGACGAGGCCGAGCGGCAGAAACAGCAGGGCCACGCGGTGATTCTCGTGCGCACCGAAACGAGCCCCGAAGACATTCACGGCATGCACGCCTCCGCCGGCATCCTGACGGCCCGCGGCGGCATGACGAGCCACGCCGCCGTCGTCGCACGCGGCATGGGCGTGCCCTGCGTATCCGGCGCAGGCGCGCTCCGCATCGACGAGAAAGCCGGCACGCTCGCCATCGGCCCGAAGAAGCTCGCCACGGGCGATATCATCACCATCGACGGAGCCACCGGGCGTGTCTACGCAGGCGCCGTTCCGATGCGCCAGCCGCAGCTGTCCGACGATTTCGCCAAGCTCATCGCGTGGGCGGACGAAGCGGGCGGCCTTGTCGTCCGCGCCAACGCCGATACGCCGAAAGACGCACGCCAGGCGCATAGCTTCGGCGCGCAAGGCATCGGCCTCTGCCGCACCGAGCATATGTTTTTCGATACCGAACGCATCCTTGCAATGCGCGAGATGATCTGCGCCCCCGACGAAGCGGGACGTCGCCGCGCGCTCGACAAGATCTTGCCGATGCAGCGCGCGGATTTCGTCGAGCTGTTCGAGATCATGGGCGCGCTCCCGGTCACGATCCGCCTACTCGATCCCCCGCTGCATGAATTCCTGCCCCAGCAGGACCACGAGATCGAAACCCTCGCCGAAGCGCTCGGCACGGACGTCGGCAAGATCAAGTCGCGCGTCGCGGAGCTGCGCGAGTTCAACCCGATGCTCGGCCTGCGTGGGGTGCGCCTCGCCATTCGATACCCCGAGATTCCGGAAATGCAGGCGCGCGCCATCTTCGAGGCGGCCATCGAGGCCGAGAAGCGCCTCGGCACGCGCGTCGAGCCCGAGATCATGATCCCGCTCGTCGCCTATCGGCGGGAGTTCGACATCGTGGCCGCTGTCATCCGAAAAACAGCGGATGCCGTCGAAAAGGAAACCGGCGCGCGCCTCGCATACCAGCTCGGCACGATGATCGAGCTTCCGCGCGCCTGCCTTCGCGCCGCGGAGGTTGCGGAAGGCGAGCATGGCGCGGATTTCTTTTCCTTCGGCACCAACGACCTCACCCAAACCGCATTGGGCCTCTCGCGCGACGACGCAGCACCCATCCTCTCCACCTACACGCAGCAAGAGGTGTACGAGGAAGATCCTTTCGCCTCGCTCGACCGCGAAGGCGTGGGCGAACTCGTGAAGATCGGTGTCGAGAGAGGGCGCGGCGTGAAAGCGGGCCTCAAGATCGGCATCTGCGGCGAGCACGGCGGCGATCCGCAGTCGATCGCGTTCTTTCACGAAGCGGGCTTCGACTACGTGTCCTGTTCGCCGTTCCGCGTGCCCGTCGCGCGCCTCGCGGCGGCCCAGGCCGTCATTCGCGCCAAACTCACGAGCTAGACCATGATCGCTTCGGACCCTATCAGTCCGAAGCGTGAATCATCGGTCTCGTCAAAAAAATAGAGCAGCCGCGATCAGTGCATCAGATCGCGATTTTCGATGTGTTCGAGTTCGTCGATGGATGGGCGGCGCGGACGCGGGCCCACATGCTTCGGCATGAACGCCAGCCACAAGAGCAGCGGCGGCAGGATGAAGCACCACGCCATCCAGAACGAATAGTCGCGATTCTTCCACGCGGCGAGAAAGCCGGCGAGTGCAGCCGAAGCCATGGCCGCCAAACCCCAGGCGACGATCCAAGTCATGATCGCGACCCCCTTTTCCTCAAAGCTCAGCCAATCCGACGCAACAAGCGAGACATGCCGTGCGAGTGCGGCCAAATCAAGCTGCACGTGGATTTCGTGCTTAAGCGTCGGATTTTTTCGCGCGTCATCGCGCCCGGCTTACGCCGAGAAATCTAGCCCGAGATCGAGAATAGGCGCCGAATGCGTCAGCGCGCCTACAGAAATGAGATCGACACCGCTCTCCGCAATGGCGCGAACCGTCTCCAGCGATACCCCTCCGGAGGCTTCCGTCGTGATACGACCGTCCACGATGCGGACGGCCTCCCTCAACGTTTCGGACGTCATGTTGTCGAGCAGAACCGCGTCGAGCGGATGCCGGAGCGCGGCTTCGAGTTCTTCGAGAGAGCCGACTTCGACTTCGATCTTCACCATATGGCCCGCGTGGGCCCGCGCCGCTGCAATCGCGGCCTCCACGCCGCCCGCCGCCACGATGTGATTGTCCTTGATCAGGATCGCGTCGTAGAGCCCCGAGCGGTGATTGTGCCCGCCGCCGCAGCGCACGGCATACTTTTCGAACGCGCGCAGACCCGGCGTCGTCTTGCGCGTGTCCACAATACGCGCATTGGTGCCCGCAATCCGCTCCACGAACCGACACGTGAGCGTTGCAATCCCGCTCATGTGACAAAGATAGTTGAGCGCAACACGCTCCGCCGTGAGCAATGAGCGCGCGGCTCCCGACACACGCGCCACAACGGCACCCGCATCCACGCGATCGCCATCCCGCGCGAGCGCTTCGAACGCAACCCGTCCGTCGAACGCTTCGAACGCAGCCCGCGCCACATCGAGGCCCGAGATCACGCCCGCGCGCCGTGCGCCGAATGCCGCCACCGCCTGCGCATCGGCCGACACGGTGGAAAGCGTCGTGATATCGCCGCGCGTCCCGAGATCCTCGACGAGCGCGTCCGAAACGGCACGGGAGATGAGAATGGACGGCAGTCCGCCGTCGAATGAAGCACACTTCACAGCGAGAGCTCCGCAACGAATGACGCGGCCGCGACGGCCGGCCCGCCGGCATCGGGCGCCGCAGCAACGGCCGACCGGATCGTGTCGAGCGTAACGGCACTCCGCTGCCGCAGCGCCTCGACCGGCTCCGCAAAATCCGAACGGAAATGAGCCCCGCGGCTCTCTCGCCGCAACAGCGCTGACCCCGCGATGATCTCCGCCGCAAGCGCCATATTGACGAGCGAGCGGTCGCCAACGGCCTCCACGCCAATCTCTCTCAGGATCTTGAGCGCGCGAACGAGGTCCGGGCCGTTACGCACGACCCCAACATGCTGGCTCATGGTGTTCCTGAGGCGCGCGAGCAGATAATCGCGATACGCACTGTCCAGCGCACGCTCCTCTGCAACCCGATAGGTCTTCGCCACCGGCCGCGCCGTTTCGGGCGCGATCAAGGCCGCAATGTCCGCAGCCACGCGCGCGCCCATCACGACGGCTTCGAGCAGCGAGTTGGACGCAAGACGATTTGCGCCGTGCAGCCCCGTCGCCGCCACCTCGCCGACCGCCCAAAGACCTTCCAGCGATGTCCGTCCCGAAAGGTCGGTTGCGACACCGCCCATGTGATAATGCGCCGCCGGAGCCACCGGGATCGGCTGTGTCGCGGGATCGATTCCGGCCGCGAGGCAATGAGTATAAACGGTAGGGAACGCCTGCGGAAACCGCGCACCGATCGCAGTCCGGCAATCGAGGAACGCGCCATCGCCGGATGCGATTTCGGAGAACACCCCGCGCGCGACGATATCGCGGGGACCAAGCTCTCCGTCCGGATGCAGTTGCAGCAAGAACCGCTCGCCGCTGCGATTGATCAGCGTCGCGCCCTCGCCGCGCAAGGCTTCGGACGCGAGCGGTGCCGGATCGATCCCCGCATCGATAGCCGTCGGATGGAACTGCACGAACTCGGCATCCGAGATCACCGCACCCGCGCGCGCCGCGAACGCGAGCGCTTCACCGCAGGCATAGATCGGGTTCGTCGTCACGGCGTAAAGCGCCGACGCACCGCCCGTGGCGAGCACCACAGCCGACGCCGGCATGAAATCGAAAGTGCCGGATCCCGCAGCATCGCGCCGAATGAGACGGACGCCCGCACACCGCCCGGCAGCGTTCGAGCCTGCATCGAGGATGAGATCCAGCGCCTCGTAGTTTTCGAGCACGCGGATGGAGGGCGTTGCCCGCACCGCCGCGATGAGCGCCTGCATGATAGCGGCGCCCGCGCGGTCTCCCGACACACGCACGACGCGGCGCGCCGAATGCGCCGCCTCCCGCGAGAGCACGAGATGTCCGGCTAGATCGCGGTCGAACGGCACGCCATACCGAAGCAGATCCGCGATTCGGGCGGGCGCTTCCTCTGCAATAACGCGCGCGACGTTGGGATCGACGAGCCCATCGCCAGCCGCAATCGTATCGGCCGCGTGCTGCTCGGGCGTGTCGCCCTCCCCCACCGCCGCAGCGATGCCGCCCTGGGCCCAAACGCTCGACGCACCTTCACCGAGTGGCGCGGCCGCCACGACCGTCACCGGCAGCGGCGCGAGGCGAAGCGCCGCGAAGAGGCCAGCAAGCCCCGCGCCGACGACGACGATGTCGCCGCTTCCGAGCGCGCGGTTCGGATCGGCAAAGCCGTGAACGAGAGGATTTGAGACAGCGGAGTCCATGGGCCGGACCTCCTTCGAAGCGTTCCGACGAAACGGAAGCAAGGGCGCGGGCACGTTCGCACCTGCGCCGACGACCTTAGGTCGTGAACTCACAAATCGATGGGCATTGACGCGAGGACTTTTGTGCATCCGGCAGGAGCGAAAGCGCAGCAAACCTCCATGGTTTGCAAGCTTTTGCGACGCACCGGAAGCGCGAAAGGACCGCGCCCCTCCGGGGTGAGCCAAGCAAGCCCAACGGCGGCGGCGGCGTCGTGCTGGAAGCACGCCTCCGGCGTGACGCGATTTCCCTGGCCCTTGGGCTTGATTGGCTCATCAATGTCCCATCCATTTGTGAGTTCACGACCTTAGCCCCGACGCCGTCGACCGACTACGCTCCACGGCGCGGCGCGCCTTCTCCGCGACTGTCGGATCGACGGTCACTTCGTAGCGGTTGTAGAGCAGCGCCTCATAAATCTTTTCGAGGCTGATGCGCTTCATGTGCGGGCACAGGTTGCACGGCCGCACGAACTCGACGTCCGGCACTTCAGCCGCGACGTTCGACGCCATCGAGCACTCGGTGACGAGCACGACCTTCGCCGGGCGCTTGGTCTTCACCCAATCGATCATCGCAGCGGTCGAGCCCGTGAAGTCGGACGCCTCGATGACATCCGGCGGGCACTCGGGGTGCGCGATGATCTTGAGGCCGGGATCGGCCGCGCGCATCGCCTCCATTTCATCACCCGTGAAGCGCTCGTGCACCTCGCAGGAACCCTTCCAGGTGATAATCTCGACCTTGTCCGTCTGCGTCTGCACATACTTCGCGAGATACTGATCGGGAATGAGCAGCACGCGCGGCGCGCCAAGCCCTTCCACGATCTTCACCGCGTTGGACGAGGTGCAGGTGATATCGCACTCGGCCTTCACCGCCGCGCTCGTGTTGACATAAGTCACGATCGGCACGCCCGGATAAGCGGCACGCAACGCGCGCACGTCGTCCGCCGTGATCGAGGATGCGAGCGAGCAGCCCGCCAGCGGATCCGGGATCAGAACCGTCTTGTCGGGGCTCAAGAGCTTCGACGTCTCGGCCATGAAGTGCACACCGGCTTGCACGATCACTTTCGCGTCCGTGCGCGCCGCTTCCTTCGCAAGCTGCAAGCTGTCGCCGCGGAAATCGCCCACGCAGTGGAAGATCTCCGGCGTCATGTAGTTGTGCGCGAGGATCACCGCCCCCCGCTCGCGCTTAAGCTCGTTGATCGCCTTCACGAGCGGCGCGTAGTGCACCCACTCCATCGGCGTCACGACGCCCTTCACGCGCTCGTAGAGCGGCGCAAGCTCACGCTTGAGCGCGGGCGTAAACGCGAAGGGCGGAACGATCGGAGCCGTCCGGGCGCGCGGCGCGCATGCCGCGCGATCAACATCGGGCGTCAAAGTGAGAGTCGAATGGGCCTGAAGCGCCATTGAGACCTCCCCATGTTGGCATATACTCCACTTGAGTATATGCGGGACCTGAAAAATACCGGCCGTTTCGGGCCAGTTATTTCTACGCTCTTGGTACCGTTCGGTTCCCCTTGTTATGCTCGACTAGAGCATTGAGCGGCTGCACTAAATTTAGTGTAACTGCTGCTCAATTTCCAGAGTCTCACCGATTTTTTTGAAGAGCCGCATATCGCGGCTCCTCCACGTACGCTCGACTGAGGAACGACATACGTCTTCAGCTTCTCGCCGGTTTAACGCGCACGCCGGGCGCCGGCCGCTCCAGCAGCACTTCGCGGCGGAAGCGGAACAGCTTGGCAGGCCGCCCGCCCGTCTGCGTCTTCACTTCGCCCGTGGGCTCCACGAGCCCCGCGCTCTCCACCAGGCGGCGGAAGTTCTGCTTATGAAGATGCGGCCCCAGGATCGCCTCCACCGTCTTCTGCAGTTCGAAGAGCGTGAAGTTATCGGGCATCAGCTCGAAGATCACGGGGCGGTATTTGATCTTCGCGCGCACGCGCCCGATGGCTGTCGCCAGGATGCGTCGATGATCGAAACGCATCGGCAGGCCGAGGCGCGGAAGCCCATTCCAAAGCGAAGCCGCCTCGCGCTCGTCGCGTCGCGCTTCCTCCACGAGACCCGCTTCATAGAGAAGCTCGAAGCGATCCAGAACCTTCTCCTCGTCCCACGCGCCCCCGTCCAGGCCGAAACAGATGCGGATACGATCCTCGCGCGGCACGGGCCGCACCGGCGCAGAACGAAGTGCCGGCTTCACGGCCCACTCTCTGAGCCGCGGCTCGATCTCGCTCGTCAGAATATCCGGCTTGCCTTTACGCCAGTCCTCCCACGGGAAATACTGATACCAGCTCCGCCACGTCCCATGTTCGAGATCGCGCGCATGTCCCCGCTCGGTGAGCGCGAGATAGCCGATCGACACCACGTGCAAGGAAGGGTCGTCCGGCTGCGCGTGTCGTCCGCGATCCCCGAACGTGTAGAGCTGCTCGACATAGCCGAGCCCGAGCCCCGTCTGCTCTTCCACCCAAGAGCGCAATCCGCTTTCGAGCGTTCGGTGTGCAACGGGCGAGAACGGGCCGAACGGCAAGCCGTCCACCGCATCCCCGTCGTTGCGGATGACGAGAGCCACCGGCTCGTCGTCCACCACGGCGACAATCGCCGCGTTGAGTCCGATCTCCACTCCCGCCGGTTCGCTACGAACAGCGGGGTGCGTTTCCATTGCGTCGATTCCACTCTCGTGGACCCGATGCCTGACAGTCCCATCCGTGATCATGGCGTGTGCTCCTCGGAGCCCGGCTAAAGTCGGATCGTGGCGATTTTCCGAACCGCCAACTCAAGATATTTTTCACCAAAGAGGGAATAAAAACGAACGTGCTCGGAACCAACGCCGAGACATCGATTAAAGTTCGCTTCCGAGATCCGAAAAGCGCTGCAAAAAGAGCTTTTGCGCGTCGGGCGCAGGCAACGGCGCGAGCAAATCTCGCGTGTTGGAAAAGTGTGCCTCGGACAATTCCGGCCGCCCAAAATAAATGAGCGCTTCGTCCTCCGCGAAGCCCGCAAGCCGCGTCGCCTCGTAATAGGCCGCCACACGATCCGCCCGCTTGATCTCGCTTTGAATCTCGTCCGGCAACGTTGGCGGAAGCCCGAACCGCACGTGCACCGCTTCGAGAATCCGAAACTCGAAAGCCTTGTAGTCGAACCCGATGGCAGTCTTGAACGGGCTGATCAGATCGCCGATCACGTATTCGGGTGCATCGTGCAGAAGCGCCGCCAGCCGCCAGCGCGCCGGCCACGCAGCGTTGAGCGCACCTGCAATCTCCTCTACAAGCAGCACGTGCTGCGCCACCGAAAACGCGTGCGCTCCTTGCGTTTGCCCGTTCCACCGCGCCACGCGCGCAAGCCCATGCGCGATGTCGTCGATATCGACGTCCCCGGGCGAAGGATCGAGAAGATCGAGACGCCGCCCCGACAACATGCGCTGCCAGGCCCGCGCGGGCGCGGCTACGTCTGACCTTGATCGGGATGCGCTCATATCGTGGCCATCAAACCTGCGGCGGAACAAATGCGGCCTGCAGCTTGGCACACACCGCATGGCGCGGACAGCCGACGAGGTGATCGTTCACCATCCCCGTCGATTGCATGAACGCATAAACCGTCGTCGGACCGACGAAGCGGAAGCCTGCGCCTTTCAACGCTTTCGAGAGCCGCTTCGAAACATCGGTCGCAGCCGGCACGTCACCGAACGCGGCATGGCGATGGGCGCCGGCCTTCCCGTCCACCGCGTTCCAGAGAAACGACGCAAGCGTCTGCGTTTTTCGCAGCTTGAGATAAGTCTTCGCGTTGTCGATGGTCGCTTCGATCTTCAAGCGATTGCGCACGATCCCGGCATCCGCCATCAGCCGCGCCACGTCGCGCTCCGTGTAACGCGCGATGCGCGCCGCGTCGAACCCATGAAACGCACGCCGGAAGTTGTCGCGCTTCTTGAGGATCGTGATCCACGAAAGCCCGGCCTGAAATCCCTCCAGCACGAGCTTTTCGAACAGCCGCACGTCGTCCGCGTGCGGCACGCCCCATTCCTCGTCGTGGTAGCGCGCATAGAGCGGATCGTCGATCCCGACCCACGGGCATCGTTCGAGTGCCGCCTCGGCCTTGCGCGATGTCATGCGGCAACCTCGATGCGGAACGTCGCGAACGACGGTACTTCGACGCGCACATCCGTGCCGCCGGCAGTCAACGGAATGCCGTCGCGGATCGCTTCCGCGACGCGATCGATCCGCACCAGCGCCAGCCCGCGCGACCCTGCGACGGAGCCCAGTCGTCCGATTTCAACCGTACCGATAGCGACGGGCACAGGCTCCCTCGGCAACGCAGCATCCGCCACCACCGTCACAACGCGCTTCCTCACCGTCGTGCGATGCTGCATCCGTGACACGACTTCCTGCCCAACGAAACAACCCTTGGTGAAGGAAACGCCGTTGAGCTGATCGAGCAAGGCCTCGTGCGGAAACGTATCGCCGAACGCAAAATCGCGCCCGCCTTCCGGCACGCCGAGCCCGATGCGGTGCGCATGATACGCATCGGAAGAGATTTCCACGCCTCCCACAGCGGCAGCAAGATCGCCCGCCGTCGTCCCCGCGCGCGCGATCACGCGATGGCCCAGCGCAGAAAAACGCGGATCCGCATAAACCTGCACACCAGACGGCGCTCCGTCCTCCAGCAGGGGAGCACCACCCCAAACGGCGCCCGCAACGAAATCCGCCGATGCGTCGCGGATCTCGACGGCGGCGCGCAGCTTGTAGATCGCAAGCCGCTTGGCGAGTTCCCCCGCACGGGCCCGCAGCGTATCGAGCAGAAAACCGTCTGCCGTCTTCACCACGAGAAAGTCGAACAGGATCTTGCCTTGCGGCGCAAGCAACGCCGCATAGAGCGCAGGCGCCGCGTCGAGCACCGACATCTCGTTCGTGATCAAGCCGCCGAGCAGCTTCTCGGCGTCCGGCCCCGTCACAGAAACGAAACCTCGGTCTTCCAGAAGTGTCGCATACGTCATGACGACCGCCCCTCAGGCACTTCTCTGCCTCGTCCGGTGCTGGCCCCTGTCATCAGACGCCGGCGGCGCGCTTCTTCGCGGGCGCGGCTTCGTCCATCGCGCTTAACCCCGCCATGGCGGTGATCGGCTTGGCGCAGGCCCACTCCGCCACCGCGTCGATGTCGTAGAAACGCGTCGCCTCCATCAGCATCCGGCACTCGGTCCAGATGTCGCCGTCCACCATCGGCATGAAAAGATCGTGCACGTTGTCGACGCCGAGATAGCAACGCACGCCCGCATCCCGCAGCTTGACGTACGGAGCGATGGAGTTGTGCAGCGGACCCGACATCGGAAGCTGCTTCATGCTGAGCGCCGCCGACGGACAGATGATGATGCCAAGATCGGCTTCGCGCACCTTCTCGATGATGCGGTCCTGCTCGCGATCCTCTTTCGCGGAGAGCGAGATCGCATGCACGCCGAACACGCGCCCCTGCATCCCGTGCTCGATGGTCTTCTCGGCCAAAAGCTCCGTCTCGTTTTCGAGCGGATTGTTCTCTTGGTCGATGTGCACATCCACAGGCTTGCCGAGCTTCTTGGCGAGCGAAAGGATCACGTCGAGATGCTTCTCCGGCGTCGGCCGGTCGCGCGACGGCAGGCCGCCGCAATAGTCGGCAAGCTCGCACGCTTCCGCATACTGCGCAAACGACGCCGGATCGAGCACGCCCTGAAGCGGCTGCACACCGACCTCGAAGTGAATGCGGTCCGCATAGCGCTTCTTGACGTCCATCGCCGCCTTGATCGGCAACAGCCCCACGGTGCTGTCCGCATCCACCATGGTGCGGCAGTACGTGACCCCCTGCTGGATCATCATCTCCAGGCCGCGGCTGATCCGCTCGACGAGGTCGTCGTGCGTGTAGTTCTCTTTCAGATAGCGGTAGAGTTCCCACTTCTTCTGCATATCGACCTGGCTGAGGCGCAGGTTCTCATGCGTAATCAAATAGGCCTTGTCGAAATGGGCGTGATGGTTCGCAAGCCCGCCATGCTTCTCCGCCGCGGCCAGGAAGCGCAAGCGCAGGTTCCACGGCTCGCTGTCGTCCGCCAGGCGGTAGCGATAGGTGCCCCGCTCCGCGTCGATGATAATCTGTTCGAGCGTCGCGATGCCGACATCAGCGTCCGTGATCAGCGGAATGCCGTTCTCGATCGACAATTTGCGGATAAGGCGCGCATCCGACCCCTCGTCGTAATCCTCGTCGCCCGTCAGCACGTTGATGACGAGGTCGAAGCGGTTCGCCTTGAGAAAGGACAGAATGTTTGGCGAACGGCCATCGGTGATCTTGTGGATCTCCGTACTGTCGATGCCGTTCTCCTTGAAGAAGCGGTAGGTACCCGGCGTTGCGTAGAGTTCGACATCGAGCGTGAGGATGCGCCGAACCGCGGCCAGCATCCGCTTCTTGTCTTCGCGGCGGCCCGCACTGATCAAGATGTTCTTGCGGCGCTGGCGGCCGAGCAGCTTCAGGTTGAAGGCCAGAAGCTCAAGGGAGATCGCGTTATTGCTCATGTGTCCTGACCTCGTGTGTTCCGATAAGCGCTGTCTGCGCGACTTATCCCGGCGGACATGAGCCCGCGAGGTGGTCAGAATCGCAGCTTATTGCACTTGGCTGCCGCGTACCACCGGATTGCGGCGGCCGTCCATGGCCCGGCCGGAAGATCCGGACGAAGCGACACCGCTCCGCCACAGCGGCCGACCTCGATACGCGAAATGGACGAGGCGGATCACCGCCCCGTCCAGAATTAAGAAACGCGTCAGGCCTCGTTAGATCGCCTGATCGTCCGCAGCGTCGGCCGGCTCTGCCGCTCCGGCACCGTTCTCCCCGGCGCCCGTGTCCGCATCCCCGGCTGTCGGAGCAGGGCTCTCGACAGACACCTCCTGCACGGCGGGCTGCTTGGGCTTGGACCCACCCGGCGGCGTCGCAGGGCCGGACTTCGGCAGGCTGCGCATCACGTAAACCGGCGCTCCTGCATCGACGAGACCGGCCAGATGCACCACGTGCCCATTATGCATCCGGAAGCAGCCGGACGAGGACGCCGTGCCGATGGAACGCGTCTCGTTGGTGCCGTGGATGCGATAGAGCGTATTGCCGAGATAGATCGCCTTCGCGCCGAGCGGATTGCGGACGCCGCCCGTCATCTTGACCGGCAGACGCGGATCGCGGCGGCGCATCTCTGCCGGCGGATGCCAATCCGGCCAGCTCTGGACGCGGGAGACACGCTCCATGCCCGTCCACGTGAAGCCCTGCCGCCCCACGGCAACCGGGTACACATAGGCGCTGTTCTGCGAAAGTGTGTAGTAGAGCTTGCGGCCCGCAGTATCGATCACTACCGAGCCCGGCTCGAATCTGTTGTCGAAGGAAACGCGTTTGGGCGACTTCGGGCTTATGGACGGACGGCCGCCACCCTGTGCCAGCTCCGCACCGCGCGCCGCCTGAGGCGCTGCTGGCGCCGCGCCAAGAAACGAGGGGGAGCGGCTGGTGGGCGGACCGCTGCCCCACATGCCGTATTGGCTGAGCCCCTGCGCCGAAACGGGAGCGGCGCTCCCGACCATCAAAAATCCCGCACCGAGAACCAACGCAGAAACACGAACACCCGACATCATCACAAACCTCTAACCGCTAACCGAAACGCATCACCCCGGCGAGGAGATCGCCCTGAACATAGGCCCACTTTGCTCAACCTTCCACCCGTCCACACGCCGCAGCAGAACACGGTTGAATTTTATGGGAAATATCTCGTTCCGAATTGACCCTCTCGTTCGGAGCGCAAGCCTCACCTACTCGTAGCGCCGGAACGCCAGCCAAGTTCCATCGGCCCCGATCGCAATCCGCCACCAGGGCCACTTTCCGCCCTTACGGATCGCCTCCGCCGTCTCCGCCGGAACAAGACGCAAGAGATCGACCGTTTCCGTCGATGTCAGTGTGTTGCCCGGCACTTCCGCGAGATAGGGCCAGACATAGACGAACGTATTTTCAGGATCTTTGCCGATTGCAAGCCGCGCCGGCGGCAGCGCGAGAAGGTTCGCGGCAATCGCGAGCACTTCGAGGCCCGCACCATCCCGCGAGAGACGTTTCCAGTGGCCCACGTGATCCGCATCCGGTCCAGCGCCGAAGTCCACCGGCCTGCCGCTCCTCGCCTCGCTCCAACGGGCCGCTTTGTCCAGATCCGCGAGCGCACCCGCATGGATCGCCGCGAGAATGTCCTCCCGCATTTCGATCACGCTTTCCGGAAGCTCGCCGTGAAAGGCCCGTTCTTTGATCGCAGCGCGATCCTGGACAGCAGGTTCGGCCGCAAGCGCGCGAGACGAAAGACCATCGCCATGGACATCACCCAGGACCACGGCTACCAATAGGGCCGAGGCCAGAGTGCCGATCCAGCACGGTCGGCGCATCCGACGGATCGCTTGGCCGAGCCCTGTCGGCGCGAATGCCACCAGAGGCGAGGAACATCCTGCCGCAACGTGCGTCGGCACAACGCAAGCGCGTGTCGCAGGCCGCGAGAAATGAGCGTATCGCGTCCCCTCGAAATCAGACCGCTGCGTATCATATGTCATAAGACGCTCGCGTCCCCTTCCATGACCCGGAGAACCGGGTCTCCCATTTGAGGTGCAATGCCGGACTTCGATCAAGCGCTGTCGCCGCGGTGGCGCACATGCAGCTAGTGCCCAATCTCTTCATCATCCCCGTTGGCATCGTGATCGGGGTGCTTGTCGCGGCTCCCGTAGGCCCCGTCAACGTCCTCTGCATCCAACGCGCCATCGAGCGCGGCTTCTGGGGCGGAGTGGCCGCCGGCATCGGCGCGACGTTGGGCGATGGGCTGATCGCACTGTTCGCAAGCCTCGGCGTCGGCGCGATCTCGGGCGCCATCGAATACCACCGCCAGACGATCCAGATCGTGGGCGGCCTTGCACTCGTTCTAGTCGGGATAAAACTGTATCTGGCGCCTCCCATCATTGCGACGGTGGAGGCGGAAATCGACGGCTCCGCCACACTGCGCGACTACGCCTGGGATATTCCGAAAACGTTTTTTCTCACCATCACAAATCCCGCCGCGGTGCTGGGTCTGTTTGCGATCTTCGGAGGCGTATCGACGTTCGTGGATGTCGACAGCGTTGTCGACGCGCTCACCATGGTAGCGGCGATCATGGGTGGAAGCCTGATGTGGTGGCTCGGCCTCTCGCACCTGATCGGCCGTCTGCGCCACCGTTTCAGCCCGGTCCACCTCGCCTACACGAACCTCGTCGCAGGCGCCCTTCTGATCGTGATCGGCGGACTGCTCATTGGCGAGCTGGCGGTGGCGTGGCTTCAGGCCTGATCCCTCAAGCCGAACACCCCGCGCGACCGGCGTTCCCAGCGCGTGCGCCTTCAGGGACCTACTGCAGATTGCGGTCGAGCGTGAATTCGCCCAGGTCGATCCGCTGTTCGAGCCCGCACGCGAGCTTCTTCACGGCGTCTTCGCCGTAAAGCGAAACGAGATCCGTCAGCGCGGTGAACAGCGCGGCGTAGGCCATCTGCTCGGGCGCAACGCCGCTCTCGGTCCCTTCGTCCCACGCCGCCAGAATGAGGCTCAGGGCGCGAAAACTCAGATCCTCAGACGATTTGAGATCGATATGCGCTGTCATGTCGGTCCTTCCCCCAGAAGCCTAACGCGAGAGACGGGCCCCCTCGCCGCGCGACTCTCTCCATTCCCGAGCGTACACCTAGCACGCGGAGAGCGCCCGACCAGATGCTTAGACAATTCACAGTAAACTCGCTAGAGTGACATTGATTTTTGTTAGTAAGATATCAATGCGCTAACGGATCGTTTTCATGTGAGCAGCATGAAACGCTGCGCAATTTGATCTCGCGCCGGAGTTAGCGCGCGTTCTTCACAAGCCCATCGCCGATCTCGATTCCTTCAACCAAGAAGCGCTCGATGGAAGATTGCGCGGTTGGCGTGCACGTTGCATACGTGCGCCGATAGCTGCGATAGCCTTGATTGAAGCTACGCGTAAGACGTGCCTTCCGCAGCGCGGTCGCGCCCTCGGTATCGAGAAGCTCCTTCATCCTGTCGCGCCAGAGCTGACCGTCGTCGGCGCTGCACAACTCGCGCAGATAGTGCACCGCGCCCAGAATCTCCGCGAGGCGCAAAAGCTGCTCGTCATAAGGCTTCGTATCGGCGGTTTGCGCCCGAACAGGATCGGCACCGGCCAGCGCGAAGGCCCAGGCGCCGACAAGAACCGCAGCAATCCCAAGCACGACACGCCGAAACCGCCCGCGAGCGGGACGCCCCCAGGGCTCGGAGGAAATGACGGATGGCACTGTGAGGACCTGCATCGGCTTCGCTCTCGTCTAAGTCCCGAGTTTAGCACCGATTCTGACCGCCGGATGACCGTATGAACCGTCCGCGCCAACCCGGCAATTTCGCTGCATTTACCACGTTTTCGGGGCAAGTCCGCTCCCCCTCGCCGCACGGCCAGGAACAGGCTATCCTCTTCGCGGGGATACGCACAGGCACCCGGCGGACGACGATCCGGCCGGACATGCTGCCTGAGTTCCGGCAAACTGAATATGGGGGTATCCCGCCGGCAGTGCGTAACGGGGAGTAGAGTGGGATGAGTTATCGTGGCGACGATCTGGATCTGAGAACGCCTCAAGCGGCGCCGTCGGATCTAGCCCTCCCGCATGGCGGAGAGATGTTCGCACCCCCATCGCGGTCGCGGTCGGGTGCCAACGCACGCAGCGGCCCCATCTGGGTCGACCAGACGGCACTCGATTGCTGCAATCACGCCTTTGAAGTCGCCTCCGCCCATCGCGCACTCGAAGTGCGCTTGGAACACCTGATCTACGCGCTCACCCGCGTGCCCGAAGCTGCGGATGCCTTCGAGGCGCGCGGCATCCGCGCCGTTGCGCTACGCCGTGAAGCCGCAACCGTCATCGCGACAGAAATTCCGGCAGACCCCGGCAGCGGCAAGACATTACCAAGCCGGACCGACGCGCTGGAGGAAGTCTTGAGGCTGGCGTCGGGCATCGCCTATCGCCGCCAGGCCCCAGTCAACGTCACCGACATTATCCGCGCCCTGTTCGACAGCGACGCAGAATTCACGAGCCTCAAGCGCCTGCTCGGGCGGCTCCAACAGGCCCAGCCCGTCCATGCCGGGTTCGACGACGGCATCGTCCGCGAGCGCTTTCGCCCCGCGCCGTCACCGCAGCCCGCTCAAGCCTCGCCGCAGCCCCAGCGCACCCACGAACTGGCGAGCAGCGGCACGGCGGAGACGCACACGCAAAGTTCCCGGATCGACGCCCTTGAACAGTCGATCCGCAATTTGACGAACGAATTGGCAGACGAAAGAAAAACAATATCGGGAGTGCTGCACGACCTGCAGCGAGAGCTTATGGCCCAGCGCGAAGACACGACAGCCCGCCCCGGCGGCCTCACTCAGGACAAGATCCAATCGGTGATCGGTGATCGGTTGCAAAGTTTGGAGCAGGCCTTCCTCTCCGCCCGCACACCGCCGAACGGTGAATATCAGGAGCGCATCCAGGAGCGCCTCGCAACCATCGAGCGCACGCTGACGGCGGAGATCGTACAGACCCGCACGGCCATCGAGGCGCTCGCCTCCCGCCCGGGCCCCGACCTCGCCCCGCTGGCGCAACGCATCGCCGTCATCGAGGATGCCGTCCTCTCGCGCGAAACGGATCACCGCCTCAAGGCGCTCGAAATTGCCGTCGAGGACGAGCGCGAGCGGGCCAAAGCCGCGGACGAAGCCCTGCTCGACGCCCTCGCACGCCAGCCCGACACCGATCTCGACGCACTGATCGAGCGGATCGAGGCCAGCCGCTCCGCCACCGCCGAGGATCTCGCCCAGGCGCGCGAACGCATTTCCGCGCTCGAAAGCGCGCTCGGCGAACACGCAACTCGCTCCGAGACCGCCGATGGCCAAACCGCCGAAGACCTCGGCTCCGTAAGCGACAGCCTCTCCGCCGTGCGCGACACGCTCGCGCTCGAATTCCTCAACACACAGGACGGCGTCGGCAAGCTGACGGAAACGTTCTCGAACGAGCTGAGCGAGCTGCACATCGGTCTCGCCAAGGTCAACGGCAACCAGCACACCATCGCCACCGCGCTCGACGCCCAGGCGCAGGACGCGGCCAACGCGTTCGGCATTCTCGCCACGCGCATCGACAGTCTGGAGAAGGCAACCGCCAAGCCCGTCGAGATGCTGGACGCCCTCTCCGGCACGGTCGAGCGGATGCACCGCGTCACCGTCGAGCGCTACTACCGCCGCAACCGCTTCTGGTACTGGCTGTTCGGCACCGACGACTGGCTCGCGGCAAGCTGGCCCTCGCAGTCGGCCCGTATCGCCGAAGAGCTGCGCTCCATCCGCCGCTGAGCCTTTCCCGTCCTGAAAGCCGCCGTACAGCGCCCGCAAACTTGTCCGCATCGCGGCCGTGCATGCGAAGCATGGCCGCCATGAGGCCCGGATGGCGTTGTGCGTTGGCGAGCCGCTTGCCCCGATTTACGTCACACCGGCGAAGGCCGGTGCCCAGATGCGTCTCCAAGTCCACGAAGGCTTACGACGGCCCGGAGATCCTCACGCCTGCCCGCGCTTGGCCCGCTGCACGGCCAGCTCCAGCGCTTCGAGAAACCGCGAGCGGTCCTTCGGCGTGAAAGACGCGTTGAACCCGCGGCTCTCGCCGGTCTCCCGCAAATGCTGCTTGAGGTCGCGCATGGCAAGCGCCATGCCGATGCTCGCATCCGTGAACGGCTTGCCCGTGGGCCCAAGCGCCTGCGCGCCGGCCTTGAGGCAGCGCGACGCGAGCGGAATGTCGGCCGTGATCGCGATGTCGCCCTTGCCGATCCGCTCCGCGATCCAGTCGTCGGCGGCGTCCGCACCCTCCGCCACGATGACGCGTTGAACGTTCGGCCCTTCCGGCAGCCGCATCCAGGCATTCGAGACGAACGCGATTTCGAGATCGTGCCGAACGGCCACGCGCAATGCCTCGTCCTTCACCGGACAGGCATCGGCGTCAACGTATATCATGGTCTATTTCTTCTCCGGAGCGACGACGCGGATCGAGAGTTCCCGAAGCTGCTTCGGCGTCACGTCCGAGGGCGCGCCCATCAGAAGGTCGGCCGCCTGCTGGTTCATCGGGAACAGCGCCACGTCGCGCACCGTGGGCGTGCCGGTCAGCAGCATCACCATGCGTTCGAGACCCGCCGCCATGCCGCCGTGCGGAGGCGCACCATACTGGAACGCGCGATAGAGACCGCCGAACCGATCCTCCACCTCGGCCTGCCCGAGACCCGTGATCTCGAACGCCTTCACCATTGTCTCCGGAATGTGGTTACGCACCGAGCCGGACGCGATCTCGTAGCCGTTGCACACGACGTCGTACTGGTTCGCTTTGAGCGCCAGCAGGGCGTCGCGCCCTTCCGCTTCCGCGGCCTCAAGCGCAGCCCGACCGCCCTTCGGCATCGAGAACGGGTTGTGCGAGAAGTCGATCTTCTTCTCTTCCTCGTTCCACTCGTAGAACGGGAAATCGACGATCCACGCGAACGCAAAACGCCCTTCGTCGACGAGCTTCAACTCGCGTCCGACTTCGTCGCGCGCGAGACCTGCGAACTTGTAGAAGCGCGCCGGATCGCCCGCCGTGAAGAAGCAGGCATCGCCCGTCGCTAGCCCCATCTGCTCCTGGATGGCGGCCGCCCGCTCCGAGCCGACGTTCTTCGCAATGGGACCCGCGCCAGCAGCACCCTCATCCTCACGCCAGAAGATGTAGCCGAGACCGGGTTGGCCTTCCTTCTGCGCCCACGCATTCATGCGGTCGCAGAACGCGCGGCTGCCGCCGCCCTTGGCCGGGATCGCCCACACGCGGACCTTCGGGTCCTTCTCGATCATGCCCGCAAAGACCTTGAAACCCGACCCGCGGAAATGCTCGGTCACGTCCTGCATTTCGATGGGGTTACGCAGATCCGGCTTGTCGCTGCCGTACTTCGCAATCGCAGTGTCGTAAGGAATGCGCTGCCAGTCCGTGTCGACGCGCTTGCCGTCGGCAAACTCCTCGAACACCCCCGTCATGATGGGCTCCATCGTCTGGAAGATGTCCTCCTGCTCGACGAAGCTCATTTCCACGTCGAGCTGGTAGAACTCGCCCGGCAGACGGTCGGCGCGCGGGTCTTCGTCGCGGAAGCACGGCGCGATCTGAAAATAGCGGTCGAAACCCGATACCATGAGAAGCTGCTTGTACTGCTGCGGCGCCTGCGGCAGCGCGTAGAAGCGGCCCGCGTGAATGCGGCTCGGCACCAGGAAGTCGCGCGCGCCTTCCGGCGAGGACGCGGTGAGGATCGGCGTCGGAAACTCGTTGAAGCCCGCCTCGTGCATCCGCTGGCGGATCGAGCGCGTGATCGCGAGCCGCCTCATGATGATCGCGTGCAGCGTCTCGCGCCGGAGATCCAAAAAGCGATAGGTGAGACGCAGGTCCTCCGGATAGTCCGGCTCGCCGAACACCGGCACCGGAAGCTCGCGCGCTTCGGACAACACCTCGATCTCGCTGGCGTAAACCTCGATCTCGCCGGTCGGCAGCTCCGCGTTCGTCGTGCCTTCGGGGCGCTGACGGACCAGGCCGTCGATGCGGATCACCCATTCCGAGCGCACCGCTTCCGCCGTCTTGAAGGCCGCGCTATCGGGGTCGGCCACCACCTGCGTCAACCCGTAATGGTCGCGCAGGTCGATAAACAGAACGCCGCCGTGATCGCGCACGCGGTGCACCCACCCCGAAAGACGCGCCGTCGCGCCGATATCGGCCGGCCGAAGCGCCCCGCACGTGTGGGACCGATAGCGGTGGAGCGCGCCCCCCGCCTTGCCTTCACCTGCTGCCGATGTCTTCGCCGCTGCCATGTGCCGAAACCTGTCTCGAACCCCGCGTAAAGTTGGCGGACAAGCGCATGGAAGAGGCCCAAAAGTCAAGGCTCGGGGCGGCTGGGCTGAAGCGGGCCGTGCTGAGAATGGCCGAAGAGACGAATGCCTCTGCCCTGGGGGCCTGGCGCCCCTCGGAGACGTGGCGACACCGACACGCGCCCCGCGTCTTAAGACGCGAACAGCATGATCATCCAACCGACGATCGAGGCGAGAAAAAGCGCCGCGCTGATCTTGAGCCGCTTCGAAACGTCCCGAAACGAGCGTTCGACAGCCCCAAGCTCCGTTAATCGGCGGCTTACGGACTCGAAATCGCGAAAAGCCTGATAATCGCCCTTCGAATTTCCGTCGATCGCGTCAAATCTCGATTTGAGATAATCAAATCGCCGCGAAAGCTCATCCAGTTTCGAAGTCCGGGATTTATACTCCCGATCGATAAATTCGGAAAATCTACGGCTGCGCGCCGCCTCGTCGCGAAGTTCGGAAATGTCGCCTTTTACGAGTTGCAGATCGCGACCGAGAGATTTGACCTCGATGACAAGCTGTTCGAGCTTGATCGAGGTCTCGGCGACGAAGGTGTCGCGCGCGATGAGCTGAACCGCGGGGCCGGGCGACGCCCGCTCAAACGCTTGTTTCTCGGAGAGATAAGTATGCAGCGCCGACGACCGTGCTCTGACGGTCTTCTGCCTGATGAGTTCCAGCACGCCAAACTCCTACGCGGCCCACCGCGGCCGCCACGCTGAAAGCACGCTCGGCGGCTGAGCCGCCACACCGAAACAACCGGGCGGATCGACAAAGGAAATGCAGAGATCGACGGAAGCGCTCATAAGGGAATCCGATCGGCAATTGCCCGCCAAATCGACGGCAACTCCAAAAGACCGCTTATGTTCGGTATCCGCGAAAGAGATCGAGCCGCGCCAGGACAATTTTATACATCAATCCCGATTTCCTGACTAGATGTCGCACCCGATGAAATCGCACTCTTGCAAAATTTTTCGTGCGCCACGCGGGTCCGAAACCGGGCGCGGCCCGAAGACGCGGAAGGATGCTGGATAACGAACCGTTAACCGCGGCAAGCCCCCGCGCGAGCCATGAAGAAGAAGCGGAAGAGTGGCGATGCTGCGACGAATGCACTGGCGGCATCCGCCTGGGCGAGTCTATATACGTCCCGCAATGCACGTCATTACCTCCACATCCGATCTCTCCGACACCTGCTCCAGGCTTGCCGATGGCGACTTCGTCACCGTCGACACGGAGTTCATGCGCGAGCAGACTTTCTGGCCGGATCTCTGCCTGATCCAGCTCGCCAATGCGCGCGAGGAGGTCATCGTCGATCCGCTCGCGGACGGCATCGACCTCGGCCCCTTTTACGAGCTGATGGCGAAACGCAACGTCGTGAAGGTGTTTCACGCCGCGCGCCAGGACATCGAGATCGTCTACTCGGAAGCGGGCCTCATCCCGGCGCCGGTATTCGACACCCAGGTGGCCGCCATGGTCTGCGGCTTCGGCGAGAGCGTGAGCTACGTCAACCTTGTGAAGAAGGTCACGGGCCGCGACCTCGACAAGAGTTCGCGTTTCACGGACTGGAGCCGCCGGCCGCTCTCCGACAAACAGCTCATCTACGCGCTCGGGGACGTCACCCACCTGCGCGACATCTACACGTATCTGCGCACCGAACTCGCCACCACCGACCGCGCCTCCTGGCTGGACGAGGAAATGGCCGAGCTGACCGACCCGGCCACCTACGAAAGCCACCCCGACAACGCCTGGCAGCGCCTCAAGATGCGGGTGAAGAACCGCAAGGCGCTCGCGGTGCTGATGGAGCTTGCCGCCTGGCGCGAGCGCATGGCCCAGACGCAGGACGTCCCGCGCGGGCGCATCCTCCGCGACGAAGCTCTCTACGACATCGCCAACCAGCTTCCGACCTCGACGGACCAGCTCTCGGAGCTACGCACGCTAAGCGAAGGCTTCTCCCGCTCCCAGCGCGCGAAAGACATTGTGGATGCCGTGCGCCGCGGCCTCGATCGCGACCCCAAGACGGTGCCTCCGCTTCCGCGCAATCAGCCGCTCTCCGCCGAGGCGACCGCAATCATCGAATTGCTGAAGGTGCTACTCAAGGCCGCCGCCGCCCGTCATCGTGTCGCGCCCCGCCTCATCGCGGGCTCCGAAGACCTTGAGCGGATCGCGAGCGAAGCCGAGCCCGACGTCCCAGCCCTGAAGGGCTGGCGGCGCCAGCTTTTCGGCGAGGACGCGCTGCGGTTGAAGCGCGGCGAGCTGGCGCTCACCCTCTCCAAGGGCGAGGTGCTGGCCATCCCAGTCAACGGCCGCTGAGCGGCCCCGCTCTCGCCTCCCTGTCATCCCGGAAAGGCGAAGGCGCGTCTATGCTTGCGTGCTTTCAGCACGACCCGAAGCCTTATCCGGGACCCAGCATAAAAGTCGTCGAAGACGCGATATTTCGCGAAAGAAGCTTCTCCTGGCTCCCGGCTCTGCGCTCGGCTTCGCCTCACTTGGCCGGGATGACAGGGGCCGGGACATCCATCGCCTGTTCGTCCTACTTCCTCGGATCGTAGCGGTGCTTCTGGCGCCACTCCGTCAGAAAGTACGACAGGCTATCGTCGATCGTCTCAGGCAAGACGATCCTGACGGTCACGAGTTGATCGCCCGTCGCGCCCGTTGCCGCATTGCGCACGCCCTTGCCCTTGAGCCGCAACACCTGCCCCGAACTGGTCCCCTTCGGCACCGTGAGCTGCACGCGGCCGCCCGAGGTCGGCACCTCGACTTTGCCGCCCAGCACCGCCTCGTCGATGGTGATCGGCAGGTCGAGCAACAGGTCGTCCCCCTCACGGCGGAACTCGCGATGCGGGCGAACATGCACCTCGACCAGCGCGTCGCCCGCTTCGCCACCCGCAGCACTCGGCTCGCCGCGTCCCCTGAGGCGCAGCACCTGCCCGTCGGTCACGCCTTCCGGCACGGTAAGGTCGAGCACCCCGCCGCTGGGAAGCGTGACGCGCTTCTTCGCGCCCTGCACGGCCTCCAGGAAATCGACATCGAGCGTATAGCGGACGTCCCGGCCGCGGACGGAAAAGCCGCCTCTCCCGGCGGCTCCCCGGCCCGCGCCCGCGAAGAGATCGGAGAACACGTCGCCGAAATCCTCGAAGATCGGCCCGCTCCGCCCTCGCGCACCGGCGCCTGCCCCTGCCCCGGCAGCCCCGTAAGGGCGCCACGTCGGCCGGCGCGGCTCGCCTGAGGCTTCGATCTCTCCGGCATCGTATTGGCGCCGGCGCTCGGGATCGCCCAGGATCTCGTGCGCCGCCGTGATCTTCTTGAACCGCTCCTCGGCGGCCTTCGAAGGGTTAACGTCCGGATGCAGCTCTTTCACGAGCTTGAGATAGGCACGGCGAACCTCTTCGTCCGTCGCACCGCGCGAGACGCCAAGGATGTCGTAAAGGTCATCGGCCATGAACAGCGTGCATCCTGATGAGCACCAGCGGTGAAGCTGAACTGTCGGAAATCGCGCCAGCGTGGAGCGCGAGCCCGATAGATACGGGATCAGACAAGCATCGGACCAGTGAAAAAAGTTGCCGAGCGACCGCTCAATCCGCGACGCGGATTTCCCCTTCCCGCGAGACCAGCTCGGCGAGGATCTGGAACCGGCGCCTGAGCCGCTCTCCGTTGAGGCCCGCATGGGCCTTGGGCAGGATCATCACCAACTTCGGGCCCTCGTAGACGAGCCGCGTCTCGTCGATGATGCCGGCCATGCCGATGGACAGCATATGCGCCGCGCGGATGGCGGCCCCGATCAGCTTGGCACGCTTCTGCGTCCGCTTGCTCACGACGAGCCGAAGCCGGTTGGACAGCGTGTCCGGCCGCCCGTCGTCGGAACCCGAGTGGCGATGATAAACGGACAGCGCCAGGAAGATCCTGCCCGGATGGTCGATACCCGCAAAGCCTGCGTGCGCGATCATGTCGAGGCTGTGCACGCCACGGTAGTCGGGATGAGCCCGCCAGCCGATGTCGGAGACGAGACAGGCGGCATGGCGCAGCCGGCGTTCCTCTTCGGTCTCCTTGGGGCCTTCGCCCGTAAACAGCGCATCCGTCCAGGTGCACAGCTCATAGGCATGCGCGAGCGACCGGGAACGAAGCCGCGCCAGCTCCGCGCAGAAGGTCAGCAGCGGATCCTTCTCCTGCTCGTGCCTGGTCATAAGGCCGAACAGCAGCCCCTCGCGAATGCCGAAAACGGAGAACACCACTTCCGACGGGGCGACGGCTTCGAGCAACCGCTCCAGCACCAGCGCACCGTACGGCAGCATGTCGCGGCGAGCCCGCGGCACCGCTTCGACACCCAACAGCGACGTGACCTTTTTCGCGCGGCGGACAAACTGGCAGAACTCGATCGCCTCTCGCGTCGGAATGGCATAGCCGTGCATGACGCGCAGCGGATAGCCGGTCTGCTCCATGTGGAGCCGTGCAAGCGCCCGCCACGTGCCCCCCACCGCATAGAAGGGACGCGCCCGCCCGTCCGTGAGCCATGCGATTCGCGCCACCGCCTCGTCGACGAGCGGCAAGGCGCGGTCGATCTTGTCTCCGGTTTCGTCGATGAGACGCAGCCCGCCGAGGGGCAGCGTGTCGGCATGTCTGAGTTGGTCGCGGGCGATATCGATCACCTCAAGGCTTCCGCCCCCGAGATCGCCCGCCAACCCATCGGGCGCCAGAAACCCCATGCGAATGCCATAGGCGGCGAGCTTCGCCTCCGTCTCGCCCGAGAGCACCTCGATCCGAACGCCGGCAACGCGCTCGGCCTCCTGGATGAAAAGCGATCCGTCCTCGGCGTCGCGCACGGCCGCCGTCGCCAGCACGCGCAGGTTCTTGACCTTGAGCACCCGCGCCACCGCGCGAAACCGCGTCAGCGCTTCAAGCGCCCGCTGAACGCTCTCAGGCCCGAGCTGGCGCGTCGTCGCAATCGAGTTGCCGAGCCCGGCAAGCACCTTCTCGTTGAAAATCGGCGTCGCCGCGCGCACCGCCCCGTCGTAGACGACGAGGCGCACCGAGTTCGACCCGATGTCGATGACGCCGATCGGCTCAAGCTCCGGAGCTTTTGATCTCCCGCCGAACACGTGCGTCAAACCCACCTTCTTGTTCCGCCTAGCGCCGTGTCAGATCGCGCGCACGCTTAGACCACGCGCTCGCTATGAAAGGAAAGCGCGTAAAGGCCACATCGAGCGGAAGGAATGAAGGCGGGAATGAAATCGCTCTAATCCTTCTGCACGAAATCGAATCGCGGAGGAAAGTTGTCTTCCGCGGCCTTGCCCCGGCCCGAAAGCGACGGGTTGGTCATGAAATATTTATGCGCGTTGAACGGCTCTTCCCCAGCGGCGGGTGCGATGCGTTGCGCCGATCCGTCCGGTTTGATCTCCCAACTCTGCTGGTTGTCCATGAAGTTGGCCACCATGATCTGGTCGAGAACCTGCTCGTGAACCGTCGCGTTGTTGACCGGCACCATGGCCTCGACGCGCCGGTCGAGGTTGCGGGGCATCATGTCGGCCGAGCTGATGTATACGGCGGCCTTGGGCGAGGGCAAGCCCTCGCCTTCGCCGAAACAGTAGATACGTGCGTGCTCCAGGAAGCGCCCAATGATGCTCTTGACGCGGATATTCTCCGAAAACCCTGGAATTCCGGGACGTAGGCAACAGACGCCACGCACGACGAGGTCGATTTCGACACCCGCCTGGCTGGCCTCGTAAAGCGCATCGATGATCTGCGCATCCACGAGCGAGTTCATCTTCATCCAGATAGCGCCCGGCCGGCCCGCCTTCGCATGCCCGATCTCGCGTTTGATGTGATCGAGGATCCGATTGCGGATACCGTGCGGGCTCGCCGCCATCTGCTCAAGCTGCGCAGGCTCGCCATAGCCGGTGACGAAGTTGAGAACGCGCGTCACATCGCGCGCGATGGACGGGTCCGTCGTGAACAACGAAAGGTCCGTATAAATTCGCGCCGTCTGCGCGTGATAGTTGCCGGTGCCGATATGGCAGTAGGTTACGAGGCCCGAGCCCTCCCGGCGCACGACCTGCCCGAGTTTCGCGTGCGTCTTGAGTTCGATGAACCCGTACACGACGTGCACGCCCGCCTTTTCGAGATCGCGCGCCCAGCGGATGTTGGCCGCCTCGTCGAAGCGGGCCTTGAGCTCCACCACCGCGGTCACGGACTTGCCCGCTTCGACCGCTTCCTTGAGCGCTTGCACGATCGGGCTGTCGCGCCCGGTGCGATAGAGCGTCCACTTGATCGCCATCACGTTGGGATCGTTCACCGCCTGACGCAGGAACTGCACCACCACGTCGAAGCTCTCGTAAGGGTGATGGACGATGATGTCCTTCGAACTGATGGCCGCGAAACAATCGCCGTTGAACTCGCGGATACGCTCCGGAAAGCGCGGATTGTAGGTCTTGAACACGAGGTCGGGACGGTCCGCCACGATGAGCTGCGACGTATCCGAAAGCCCCAGGAGACCGTCCTTGATGAAAACGGATTCTTCGCCGACTTCGAGTTCGCCGATCACGAACTTCTTCAGCCGGTCCGGCATTCGCGCGTCGAGTTCGAGCCGGATCACATGCCCCCGCCGGCGCCGCTTCAACAGCGTCTCGAACGAGCGCACGAGATCTTCGGCTTCCTCCTGCAGCTCGACGTCGCTGTCGCGCAGCACACGGAACGCACCCTGGCTCTTGACCTCGAAGCCGGGAAACAGCTCCGAAATGAACATGCCGATCAGCACTTCGAGCTGGATGAAGCGCAGTTCGCCCTCCTTGCCCGTGGCATCCGAGCTGAGACGAATGAACCGTTCGAGCTGGGCCGGAATGGGAATGAGCGCGCTCAGACCTTTGGCGTCGTTCTTCCGCTGCATCCACACCGCCATCGTGAGGCCCAGGTTGGGGATGAACGGGAACGGATGCGCAGGATCGACGGCAATCGGCGTCAGGATCGGAAACACGTGGCTGATGAACATCCGTTCGAGCCAGATCTTCTCCGCATCCGATAATTCCTCGGGCTCCACCAGCGTAACGCCCGCCGCCGCCATGTCCTTCTTGATCTCGTTCCAGGTCGTCTGCTTGTCGGCCACGAGCCGTGCGGCGAATCGGTTGATCTCAACAAGCTGGTCCTTGGGCGAGAGCCCGTCCTGGGATGGCGTCGTCACGCCGGCCGCGATCTGGCCGTAGATGCCCGCCGCGCGCACCATATAGAATTCGTCGAGGTTCGATGCCGAGATAGATAGGAACCGCAGCCGCTCAAGCACCGGATGGCTCTTGTTCTGAGCCTCCTCCAGCACCCGCCGGTTGAACTGCAGCCAGGAAAGCTCACGGTTGTAGAAGCGATCGGGCCCGGTCGGCGCCTCCATCTGAGGCACATCCGTCTTCCTGACAGGTCTCGGCTTTCCTTTTGCGAGGGGCATGGTGTCTTTCCTGGGGGGCTTCGATATTCGGCGGGACCGAATAGAGGCGCATGTCATGCGACAGTATGATGACAGCAAGAGCAGAAACTAGACCATGATCGTTTCGGACCCTACCAGTCCGAAACATGAACCATCGGTCTCACAATGCGAACTCGTCGTCGTCGGGCTCGGAACGCTCGTGAGCGAGCGCTTCTGCCGCAACCGCGCGGGTGACTTTCCGCTGTTGGGCAAGCGAAAGCCGGTCGCACGCCGCCACCAGCCGCGTGGCCGCTTCCATCGAGCGCTCCATATGCAGCGCGAGGTAGCTCACCACGTGCGGCTCCACGAGAAGCTGGCGGTCCGAGAACAGCTTGACCAGCACGGAGCGCAACAATGCCTCGTCCGGCGGCTCGATCGAGACGGGCGATGTCGCCCGCAGCCGGGACCGCAGGTCCGGCAACAGAATATGGCCGATCTCTCCCGGAAGAATGCGCGAGGTCATGAGCAGCGACCCCGCCTTCTCTCGCGCGAGATTGAGCAGATGAAACAGGATTTTCTCGTTTCCGATTCCGCGGTCGATGTCTTCAACCACGAGCCGGGAATGGTCTTCGAACGCAGGGACGGCCGCCTCCGTGAGCGCCGCGGCCCGAACGATCGGCGCGCCCGATGCGAGCCGCCACACGTTCGCGAGATGGCTCTTGCCGACGCCCGCGGGCCCGACGACGAGTTGCGAGGGAAGCTGCCAGTTCGGCCATCCGTCGATCAAGTCCACAGCCGCCGCATTCGAACGGCTAACGAGGAAATCCTCGGCCCCCTGCGCCTGCCGCCCCGGAAGCGCGAGCACAAGCTGTTCTGGCATGGCATTGCGCGCACCCGCCGTCATGGCTGGCCCTCGCGCGCATGGGTGGCGGAAGGCACGGCGGCGGGCTGCGTCCCTCTGTAGACCGAGCTGTCGAGATAGATATCGAGCGCGAACCGGATCAGCACACCGACTGCCGCAGCGAGCGGCACGGCAATAAGCGCACCGACGAACCCGAACAGATAGCCGAACACGAACAGCGCGAAGAGGACCCACACAGGGTGGACGCCGATGCTCGATCCCATGATGTAGGGCGTCAACACGAGCCCTTCGAGCGCTTGGCCCGCCATGAACACACCGACCACGATCGCGATCGGCACGAGTTCAGGCCAGAACTGCATGACGGCTACGCCCGCAGCCGTGAGCAGGCCGAGCGCAGCCCCGGCATAGGGAATGAACGTTATGAAGCCGGACATAAGCCCGATCAGAAGCCCATAGTTGAGGCCCGTCAGCGTGAGGCCGATCCCATAGAACGCGGCCATGATGAGGCACACCGCCCCTTGTCCACGGACGAACGCCGAAACCGAGCGGTCCATGTCGCGGGCGAGCATGCGAATGGTCGGCGCATGATCGCGCGGCAGCCAGCTGTCGATCTTGGCGACCATCCGGTGCCAGTCCACCAAGATGTAAAAGACGACCACCGGCGTCACGACCGCGAGCGCGAAAAAGTTCACGACCGCAAGCCCACCCGTCCACAGCGATCCCGCAAGCCACGCAGCGAGCCCTTGCCAGTTGTCGGCAACGGCACCGGACGCTTTCTCGATGCCCTTTCCGTCCTGTCCGAGCTGCTGGCCTGCCACGTTCTCGAAGGCACCGCGCACGGCTTCGATAGTCCCGGGCAGCGCCTGAAAAAGCTCCTGCGCCTGACGCACGAGAAGCGGCGCGATCAGGAGCACGAGCAGGAGCACGGCCACGATGATCAGCGTCACCACGCCAAGCGACGCAAGCCCACGCCCCACACCACGCTTTTCGAGCATGTCGACCACGGGGCTCAGAGCATAGGCGAGAATGATGCCGACGACGAACGGAAGAAGAATGTCGTTGAGAGCCGCAAGGCCGATGAAAAGGAGGCCGGCGGCCACCACCCAGAACAGAACCTGCCGCTCCGAAGCCATATCCTATCGTCTCCGAACACCGAGGCCGCGCCGCCCGAAACGGGTGCGTTTCGCGCACTCTTACCCGGACATATGCCGAAGCCAAGCCCGGAGATACGCCGCAAGCGACGCAACGGTAAGTGCCCCCGTGATCCACACCAGCAGGAAGCGCACGTCACCGAGCCCGAGGCGAAACCCTTCATCCGCAAGGACGGTTGCAGCGAGAAAAATCTGCGCCGCCGTGTTCGCCTTGCTGACTGCCAGCGGCTGGATGCGCATCGGGTGATCGAGCACCCACGAGAGCATGACGCCGATGACGATCAGAATATCGCGCGACACGACGGCAATGACGAGCCACGAGGGCAGCGCGCCCATGACGCCGAGCGCCACGAACACGGACACGAGCAGGAGCTTGTCCGCGAGAGGATCGAGATACGCTCCAAGCTCCGTCGTGAGACCGAACCGCTTTGCGATAAACCCGTCGACTGCATCGGAAACGCCCGCAAGCAGGAACACGAAGAACGCGAGCTTCGTCTCCCCCGTCAGCAGCAGCCAAAATACGATGGGCACCAGAATGACCCGCCCCAACGTGATGACATTCGGGACGTTGAGGTAGCGAGGATTTGTAACGCGAAAAACCACCATGCCTTCTATTCGGTTCGGCGCGAACCGGCCCATGCCGGACGCGCGCAGGAAAAATTCAACGCCCCTTTTTTTATATAGGGCTCTACGGCTCTAGACAGGTTGGGCGCCCACGTCGAGCCTGAGTATCAAACTCGGTCAATGCGGGAAACGTGATCCCGACAGAATGTCGCCGGAAGGCGCCGGGATCCAAGTGCAATTCTAATAGGCGGATCGCAAGGCCCAGAACCCGCCGCCATCGGTGAGGACAAGACCCTGCTGCGCGAGCGCCTGCGCAAGGCTCTGGCCACCTCCCGGAAAGCTCATCGAGACCTCCGCACTCTGCGCGGATACGGTCCCGATACGAATGTTGCCGGCGCCCGGCAGATCGAGCAGCCGCCCGCGCATGTCGTCCCATTCCGCCTGATTGGCGAAGTGAACCGCCATGCTCACGTCGTGGCCAGCCCCGGTTCCAAAACGTCCGCCCGGCACATAACCGCCACCGTGCCCGCCCTGTTCGAGCTTCGCGACTTTCCAGCGCCCTTCGAGCACGCCGTGCGTGACGACGGCCGCCAATTCCATGGCATAGGCCACATCGCCGTCCGCGATCCGGTAGCTTCGCCGCCACGTCATGAGGCCCGCCGGATCGATACCCGCCAGCATGACGTTGAGCTGCCGCCCCGGCTGATCCACTTCCGCAACCGCGAGCACCACGAAATCGGCGTTGTAGGCACCCCCGAGCACCCGCTCCACGCTGTCGTCGCCCGCGAGCGCGGCCTGAACCGTGGCGTCCTGGATCGAGGGTTGCAGCGCCTCGACGCGAAGCGGCGTCAGCGTATTGTCGAGATCGAGCCCCTGCCACACCTGGCTCCACGTTCCCGCCGCGGGCCGGAACCGCGCCCCGTCCGCCCCGCCGGGCTGCGCGAGAATGGGCACCAGCACCATCCGCGGGGCCTGCTGCTCGACATAGGGCACGCCCTCCCGGTGCAGGAGATCGCGCACGGCATCGGCCTGGAACGAAAAGTCGAGGCTTGCGATGTACTGCGTGCGCGAGTTGTTCTCGGAGCGCACAGCCACGCCGTCGATGAAATCGGCGGCGCGAAGTGCAGTCAACCGATCCAGGCGTCCGTAGGCCGTCACCGGCACGATCCGCTTCAGGAGCGCCCCGAGCGCGGCCTGCTGACCTTCGGCATGAGCCTTGTCCTTGGCCGCAACCGCATTGTCCGCCGTGGCCTCCACGGGGTAGTTGGCGACCGTGAAAACCTTGCCCGCCCGCGCGGCCGCCTCAGGCGCCGCTGCGGCAAAAGCAGCCAGCATGGCCGCGAAAAAGAGGCCGTATGTCGTGAATTTCATGGAGCGCCCAGTCAAATCGTCCCCTCCAGCGCCGCCGCGCTCCGGCGGCCGCAGCCCTCGCCGCGCCCGCTCGTCCGTTGCCGTCCCGCCCACGAGCTGGTAGGAGGCCCATCTCCCGTCCACATTCGGGCAAAAGTAGGGAGCATCGCGCTCCCGCCCGTCAGCGCCGAGGTCGCATGAGCCAGCCAGCGGATAGTTCACCGGGCAAGCCCATTACCTATCGCGAGTCCGGCGTAGACATAGACGCCGGGAACGCGCTCGTCGAGGCCATCAAGGGCATCGCGGCATCGACGCGCCGGAGCGGCGCGGACGCAGGCCTCGGCGGCTTCGGCGGCCTGTTCGACCTCAAGGGCGCAGGCTTCCGCGATCCCGTACTGGTCGCAGCCAACGACGGCGTCGGCACCAAGCTCCGGATCGCGATCGACACCGGCCGTCATGCCACCATCGGCATCGACCTCGTCGCCATGTGCGTCAACGACCTCGTCGTCCAGGGCGCTGAACCCCTGTTCTTCCTGGATTACTTCGCCGTCGGCAAACTCGACATCGAGACCGCCCGCGATGTCGTCTCCGGCATCGGCGAGGGCTGTCGCCAGGCAGGATGCGCCTTGATCGGCGGCGAGACCGCGGAGATGCCGGGACATTATAAGGGGGCGGATTACGATCTCGCAGGCTTCGCGGTCGGCGCCGTCGAACGCGGCGAGCTGCTGCCCCGGCCCGACATCGCGGTGGGCGACCTCATCGTCGGCCTGCCATCCTCCGGCGTGCACTCCAACGGCTATTCGCTCGTGCGCCGTCTCGCGGCCGAAGAAGGCCTCGGCTGGGACGCCCCCGCACCTTTTGCCCCTGAAATGACGCTGGCCGAAGCGCTTCTTGCGCCCACGCGGATCTACGTGAAACCGCTGCTCGCCACCCTCGAAGCGACGGGCGGCGCGGCCGACGGCCCCATTAAGGCACTCGCCCACATCACCGGCGGCGGCCTCTCGGAAAACCTCCCGCGGGTTCTGCCGCCGACGGTTGCCGCCGCCGTGGACCTGACGAGCTGGCAGCCTCCGCCCGTATTCGGATGGCTCGCCCGCGCGGGACACTTGCCGGATGCGGAAATGCTCCGCACGTTCAACTGCGGCATCGGCATGATCGCCGTCGTCGCGAAAGATGGAGCCGACGCGGTTCTGGCGAGCCTTACAGAAGCGGGCGAAGCCCCCGTCGTCATTGGCGAAATCACCGAACCCTCAGGCGAGAAAAGCAGCGCCAAAGGTAAGGGCGAAGCCTGGGCCGTGGCCTACGAGGGCCGCCTGAAGCTTGGATCGCAGGAATGACAGAGAAGAAGCGCGTCGCCGTTCTCATTTCCGGGCGCGGCTCCAACATGCAGGCGCTGGTCGAGGCCGCCCGCGCGCCCGATTACCCGGCAGAAATCGCGCTCGTTATCTCGAACCGGCCCGAGGCCCCAGGCCTAGCCTGGGCGAAGGACCAAGGGCTCCACACCCTCGCGCTCGATCATAATCTTTATGAATCGCGCGAGCATTTCGAGGGCCAACTGCAGAGCGTTCTCGGTCTGGCGAAAATCGACCTCATCGCGCTCGCGGGCTTCATGCGCCTCATGACGGCGGACTTCGTAAACCGTTGGCAGGGCCGGATGATCAATATCCACCCCTCGCTCCTCCCCGCCTTCAAGGGGCTCGATACCCACGAGCAGGCTCTTGCCGCGGGCGTCAGGATTTCGGGTTGCACAGTCCATTTCGTGGTGCCGGAAATGGACGCGGGCCCCATCATCGGCCAGGCTGCGGTCCCCGTGCTGCCAGCCGATACGCCCGAGACCCTCGCTGGCCGCGTGCTCGCGGCCGAGCACCGTCTCTATCCCGCGATGATGGCCGTTGTTGCGCGGGGTCAAGCCCACATGGCGGAAACTGGGTTAGTTTGGCAACGTACTGATTTTTCTAACATTAACCAAGCTGAGGCTGTTTTCTCGCCTCCTCTCTGAACGACGGGTACTGAAAATCTCCGCTTCGTCGTCTGAACCCAAATGTCGCGGAGCGACCCTGCCGCATGGACAGGCCAAACCATGAAGATAAATCCTTCAAAGCTCGGCAACCGTAACCCCTGAAACACCAAGCACGCGAAAGTCGTGTGCTAGACTATCGCCGGATAACGAGAGAATCGGTGCTGCGATAAGACGAAAGTCTTGAAGGTGTTGGAGCAGCTCCAGGTTCCAGGAGGAGCGCCTTCCACTCGCCCAGCCGAACACGGCAGGCACGGCCCATTTCTCTCCCGTAGGGCGCCCACCGCCCATAGCCGGATCGACCCGGAGACAATTTCGTATGACTGCAGAAAGTACCGCGCAACAATCTGGCTTCGGCCTCGGCGATGAGAGCAGCGTCTGGTTCAACCTGACGCCGCTTCTCAAGGATCCGGACAACCCCATGCGCCTCCTCATGCAAATGGCGGAGCGTTACGGGCCGGTGATTCCGGTGAACATGGCCAACCAGCGCATCGTGCTGGTGACGGAGCCTGAGCTGTTCAAGCATGTGCTCGTCACCAAGGTCGACAATTACGTGAAGTATTTCGACGGCCTGAAGCCTATCTTCGGCAAGTCGATGATCACGCACGACGGTGCCCTGTGGCAGAAGATCCGGATGCCGCAGCAGCCGGCCTTCCACCCCGACGCATTCGCCGAGTACATCCCCTACTTTATCGAAGCCATCAAATCGAAGATGGCCCACTGGGCGGAGTTCGCACGCACGGGCGAGACCTTCGAGATGGTCGAGCAGACGTGGACGCTCGCCGCCGACATGATCTGCAAGGCGCTGTTCGATCGCGACATGCCGTTCAATCCGCACTTCGTGTTCAAGTGCGTGAAGACCTACACGGACGTGTCGAACCATAAGGACATCCGCCTCAAGCGTCAGGCCGACGCCCTGTTCGAGGTCGGCGACGAAGACACCGCCAAGGCGGTCGAAGCGTGGTGGAGCGTTCCGCCCGCACTGTTCGCGGCCGACCCGCGCGAGGAGCGCGAGAAGACGCTTCTGAAAATGATTCAGAATGCCATGGCCGATCCGTCGATCCCCGAGTTCGACGAGCAGCAGGCCATCGACGAGATCAAGCAATATCTCTGGGCGGGCACCGAGACGACGGCCCTGACCTTTGCCTGGGCGCTCTATCTCACATCCAAGAACCCCGAAGCCGCCGAGCGCATCCGCCGCGAGGGCGAAACGGTCTACGGCGACCGCGAGCCGACGGCCGCCGACTATTCGGCCCTTCAATACACCCGCGCCGTCATTCAGGAGACGATGCGTCTCTATCCGCCCGTGTGGAGCCTCATTCGCGTAGCGACCGAGCCCGACGTCATCGGCGGCAAGGAGATCAAGCCAGGCGATCGCATCGTGCTCTTCTCCTACGGCGCCCATCACAACCCGCGCTTCTGGAAGGACCCCGAGGAGTTCATCCCCGAGCGCTGGATGGACAAGACGCAGAAGCAGGTGAAGTACAGCTACGTGCCCTTCGGCGCCGGCAAGCGCTCCTGCATCGGCGGCGCGATGAGCCAGGTCGAGAACACGCTCGCGCTGTCGATCCTGCTCCGCCGCTTCCGCCCGGAATATGTGGGCCTCGAACCGCCTGGCCTCAACGCAACCGTGACGTTGACCCCGCGGGGCGGTCTTCTCTTCCGCGTTCAGGAACTGAGCTGATCGACGCGATAACGGCTTCTGAAATAGAAACGGGCTCCCAAGGGAGCCCGTTTTTTTCTCTGTCGCCACCCGCTGCTGTCATCCCGGAAAGCCGGAGGCTTATCCGGGACCCAGCGCTAGACTCGTCGAAGACGCAATCTTTCGCGGAAGAAGCTTCTCCTGGGTCCCGGCGCGGCGCTCGGCTTTTCGCCTCGCTTGGCCGCGATGACACCGGGATTAGCCGGCGATTTCCTTGGCGATGAAGTTCATCTTGATTTCGCGGGAAGCCGACTTGGTGCTGTCCGAGCCATGCACCGAATTCTCGCCCTTCGAGAGCGCGAACTTCTTGCGGATCGTGCCGCGCTTGGCCTCGGCCGGATCGGTCGCGCCCATGATTTCGCGATACTTCGCAACGGCATCCTCGCCTTCGAGCACCTGAAGAACGATCGGCTCGGACGTCATGAAAGTCACGAGTTCCTTGAAGAAGGGGCGCTCCTTGTGCTCGGCATAGAATTCCTGTGCCTGGGCCTTCGTCCACTTCACACGCTTCTGCGCGACGATGCGCAGGCCGGCCTTTTCAATGACGGCGTTGATCTCACCCGTCAGGTTGCGCCGCGTGGCGTCCGGCTTGATGATCGAGAAGGTGCGCTCTTTGGCCATTCTGTTGGTCTCTCAGCTCTCTGAATATTGGATGATCTTTTCGTATTGGCGTCGCGTTGTCGTCCGCCGCCTCCGCTCCCCCTCAGCGGCGGCTTAACGCAGGCAGCCGGCATCAGAGGCGAATGGGCGCGAAATGCCCTGCAAAAGCCCGGATTCAATGTCTGATCAGGCTCCGAGCGCGGAGATTGCACAGACCGTTCCCCGTGTCCATGTGGAACGATTGATCGTCGGGCGAAAGTCAAAGGCATCTTGTGGATTGTCGTCCGGATCCCAACGAAGCGGCGGCGCGGAACGGTGTAGGATCCGCCGAACCTCGGTGAGGTCGGGAGCCGAGCGGGCACGGCGCAGCGGATCGGCGCACCACGAGGCACCCTCAGCACTTGAACCAGCCTTCCCACTTCGTGGTATTGAACAGGTTATGACCGGATCAGAGACTGACATTCAGTGGTTCATCGCCCGGGACGGGAAGCAGCACGGCCCCGTCTCCGACCTCGAACTCAAAAAGCTCGTGGAGCTTGGGCACCTGAAACCGGCTGACCTTGTCTGGCGCCAAGGGTTCTCGGATTGGCGAACGGCCTCATCCGTCTTCCCGGCCATTGGCGAGACGCCGCGTCCCGCCGCGCCGTCTCAGCCTCCATCCGCACCGAAGGCCCCTACGCCGACAACGTCGGCGCCCGCACAGAAACCGCAAGCGCCCGTGCAGCCATCGGCTCCTGGCTCGGGAGCAGGGCCATCCCTCGGCCATCCCGGGCCGCAATCCAAGCCACCTGCGGGCGCACCCACCGGGAGGCCTCAGCCCCAGCTCTCGACAGGCTATGCGCCTCAAACGGGCGCTGGCCCGTCACAACCGTCATCCGCCGCTGGCGACATACGGAGAGCGGGACCAGGCCCCAACCTCGGACCCAACCCGAACTTCGGTCCCGGACCCAACCTCGGAGACGCCCGTCCCGATCCGGCAACGGGTACGCGCCCTCTCGGCACTGCCCCGCGCGCAGCCGGTCCTTCCGGCCCCGCGCCTCAAATGGCCGCGCCCGGTCCCCATCTCGGCCCCGATCCACGCATCGCAGCCGGCCCCGGACCGTCGGTGCATCACGAACCCGCCGCACCGGCGCGCCGCCGCAAGGCCCCGCTGATCGCCGTCGGATTGCTCGTGATGGGAGGCGTCGGTGCCTGGCTCGGAAGCCAGTACACCGAACAGATCTTCGCTCTCGTCCAGCCGCAGGACGGCGCGAGCACGAGCGAGAACGGCACGACAACCGCAAATCTCGCCCCGCAGGCGGAAGACAAGAAGGCCGCGCCACCGCCGGCCGCGGCACCCGAAGCGACGTCCGTCCCCACGCTCCAGGATGTCGACCGCACGCTCCAGGGCCGGACCGTCTGGGTCTCGGTGAAGCAGGAATTCCCCGAGTGGTACCAGTCACGCGTCGCCGACGTCGCGCGCCTCACCGGCGAGAAGAAGAGCGACGCGGACATCACGTCGTATCTCGTCAATCAGCTCGTCCAGCTCCGCCGCGAGAACGCCCAGCACGCGCTGGCCGCCAGTTCGCCGCGCCACAAGGATCTCGCCGCGGCCTTCCTCGCCAATCTCCGCGACCTCGCCCGCGAAGGTGGCGACGGCTGTTACGACTTCATCTCCCGCGGCGAAACGAGCCCCATCGTCATACGGCGCATGCAGGACCCGGCGCAGAGCGCTCAGATCGAAGCCCAGCTCGTAGCCGTGTTTGCGGCCATCGCGGAAGGCCGCAAAGCACCGGCACAGCACACCGCGCCGGTGAAGACCGACTACGATTTGCTGGCAGGCGAATTGGGCCGGCTCGGCTGGACGCAAGCAGACATGCAGCTCTTCGCCAATCCGCGCGAGCTGGCCCAGGCCCCGCGAGAACGCGTCTGCTCGATGCTGCAGGATTGGTTTGCGGCCCATCTCGCGATCCAGGATCAGGCCTCTCAACAGCGCCTCCTGTTCGAAACGCTGAAGCCCGTCGTTTCCGGCTGAGCGCATCACATCGCGCGACTGTCCCGGGGCGCGAGTGCCGCCATCCCCCGCTGTCATCCCGGCCGCAGCGAAGCGGAGCGCCGGGACCCAGCGCAAGACTTCGTCGAAGACGCGATACATTTCGCGATAGAAGCGTCCCCTGGCTCCCGGCTCCGCGTTCCGCTACGCTCCACTTGGCCGGGATGACACTTGGACACCACTGCCGCGTGACAAGCGCACTCCAAGCGGCTATTCGCCTTCGGAGCCATGCTTCACATCAACGACATCACCTACCGCATCGAGGGCAAACCGATCCTCGAAGACGCGACCGCTGCAATCCCGACGGGCCATAAAGTTGGCCTCGTCGGCCGCAACGGCGCGGGCAAGTCGACCCTTCTCAAGCTGATCGCGGGCGAGCTTCACCCTGACATGGGCGACATGACCCTGCCCAAGGGCGCGCGCATCGGCTACGTGGCCCAGGAAGCGCCCGGCGGCGCGGAAAGCCTGATCGACTGGGTGCTCTCGACTGACACGGAGCGCGCGGGCCTCATCCGCGAAGCCGAAACAGCCACCGATCCGAACCGCATAGCCGAGATCCACATTCGCCTCGCCGACATGGGCGCCCACGCGGCACCTGCGCGCGCGGCAGCCATTCTCGCTGGCCTCGGCTTCGACGACGCAGCCCAGCGGCGTCCCTGCAGCGACTTCTCGGGCGGATGGCGCATGCGCGTCGCGCTCGCCGCCGTCCTGTTCCTCGAACCCGACTTGCTCCTGCTCGACGAACCCACGAACTACCTCGACCTCGAAGGCACGCTCTGGCTCGAAAGCTACCTTCGCGCCTACCCGCACACCGTGCTCATCGTCAGTCACGACCGCGACCTCCTGAACCGCGCGGCCGGCGCCATCCTCCATCTCGATCGCGGCAAGCTCACGCTCTACGCAGGCGGCTACGACGACTTCGAGGAAACGCGCCGCATGAAGCAGAGCCTCGAAGGCAAGCTCAAGAAAAAGCAGGACGACGAGCGCCGGCGCATCCAGGCGTTCATCGACCGCTTCCGCGCCAAAGCCACCAAGGCCCGGCAGGCCCAAAGCCGCATCAAGGCGCTCGCGAAAATGCAGCCCATCGCCTCGCAGGTCGAAGACCGCGTCGCGCCGTTTCTTCTTCCGAGCCCTGAAAAACCGCTCGCAAGCCCGCTGATGCGCATCGAGAAAGCGTCCGCCGGTTACGATCCCGCAATGCCGATCCTCACCGGCCTCGACCTTCGCATCGACCAGGACGACCGCATCGCGCTGCTTGGCGCCAATGGCAACGGCAAATCGACGTTCGCGAAACTCCTCGCAGGAAAGCTCTCGGCGCTGACGGGCAACGTGTTCGGCGCAGGCCGCGTCAGCGTCGGCTTCTTCGCCCAGCATCAGCTCGACGAGCTCAATCCGCAGGCGACGCCCTTCGATTACATCGTGAAGCTGATGCCCGAAGCGACGGAAGCCCAGCGCCGCGCCAAGCTCGGCACATTCGGCTTCGGCGCGGATAAAGCTGACACCAAGTGCGCCAACCTCTCGGGCGGCGAGAAAGCGCGCCTGCTGCTCGCGCTGACGGCCTTCCACGCGCCGCATCTTCTCATCCTCGACGAGCCCACCAACCACCTCGACGTGGACAGCCGCGAAGCCCTCATCCACGCGCTCGCCGAATACGAAGGCGCCGTCATCCTGATCAGCCACGACCGCCATCTTGTCGAAGCGACCGCCGACCGCCTCTGGCTTGTCGCCAACGGCACCGTGCGCGCCTACGACGGCGACATGGAAAGCTATCGCGCGGAGCTCCTTCAAGCGCGCAGCCCGAAAAACGACCGGCCCTCGGCTTCGGGAGATGCCGCCGCCACCGATCAGCGCGCCAGCCGCGCCGATCAGCGCAAGGCCGCAGCCGGCCGCCGCGCGGAACTCGCTCCGCTGAAGAAAGCCATGCAGACCGCCGAGAAATCCGTCGAGCGCCTCACCGCCGAACTTGCAAAGCTCGACGAAAAATTGGCATCCCCCGATCTCTACGCCGACAACGCGAAAGCAAGCCAGGTCACGCTCGAACGCGGACAGACCGCAAAGCGTCTTGCGGAAGCCGAAGACGCTTGGCTCGCCGCCACCGCCGCCTACGAAGACGCCGAGGAGCAAGCCGCAAGCGCATGACGGCGCCGGCCGGGGGAGCAATCCCCCGAGCCCTAACGCTTCTGATTTTATGAAATCGTCTCGTTGCGCAGTTGAAACGAGGCGGCGATGACGCCGCCCGAAGCTTTCGCTCAGATGAGCTGACGAAGCAGTTTACGCGCAGTCTGCTCGGGCGCAGAGCCCTCGGCTTTCCCGATCAGCCGAACGACGCCCTGACGCGCCCAGTACAGCACAGACACGGTATCGCCTTCGACGCTGAACGTGGCGTCGTAGTACTTGCCGTCTTTGGTCAGGCTGAACCTGTTTTGCAGCGTGGCCGTTTCCATTCCAGACCCCTTGAGAACGAGGAGCGCACAGGCGGAAATGGTACGCGAATCGCCCGGGTTTGAATGTACGTGGAATTACTTAACCCTGGAGGGTCTTGTCTCAACCGGCAATTTTCGAGAAATCGGCAACGGTCAGCGTGGCCGCGCGAATCTCGGAGAGCAGCCGCAAACGGTTCTCTCGCAGTGCAGGATCGGCATCGTTAACCGTGACCTTGTCGAAGAACGCGTCGACAGGTCCACGAAGCTCGGCAAGCGCGTTCATGGCACCCTTGAAATTCTCGACGTTGATCGCGGCCACCGTGTCCTGCTTCACGCTCTCGATGGCGGCCGCCAGCGCCAGTTCCTCGTTCTCCTTGAGGATCTTGAGATCGTAGGTGCCTGCGTAGCTCCGCTTGTCCTTCTTCTCCTCGATGGAAAGGATGCTGGACGCGCGCCTGACGCCCGCGAGCAGGTTCGCACCGTCGTCGGTCGCGAGGAACTCGCTGAGCGCCTCCACGCGCCGCACGATGAGCGCGATGTCGTCCTGCCCGGAGCCTGCCCCGGCCTCCGAGCCGGGGAGTGAGAACACCGCATCGATCAGATCGTGCCGCGCACCCTTGTCCTTCAGGTAAACCTTGAGCCGCTCCGCGAAGAAGGCGAGCAGGTCTGCATTGACCGCAGACGAGACAGCATACGTGCCCACCAACGCCTCGCTCGGGATCTCCTTCTTTCTATCCTTCAGATACGCATCCGGAGTGTCGACCAACCACACGGAGACGCGGCTCCACCCGTCATCCTCGCCCATCTCGGCCCACGTCGAACGCATCGCTTCCTCTTGCGCTTCGCCGTTCGCGGCCTTCGAAAACAGGAACAGGTTGCCGCGCTCCGAGACGGCGGCCTTGACCTGTCCGTAAGCCGCATCGAACGTGCGCAGCAACGGCAGGCGCAGATCGTTCTCGACCAGAATGCGGATCACACCCAGCGCCGCACGCCGCAACTGATACGGATCGCCCGAACCCGTCGGCTTCTCGTCGATGGCCCAGAAGCCGACCAGCGTGTCGATCTTGTCGGCAAGCGCCACCGCAATCGCCACCGCATCGCCGTCCTCGGCCTTCGGCACCACATCCGTCGGCCCCTTAGGCTTGTAGTGCAGCTCGATGGCGCGCGCGATTTCGGGCTTCGCCCCGGCCTTCTCGGCGTAATAGCGGCCCATCAACCCTTGCAGCTCGGGGAACTCGCCCACCATGCCGGAAACGAGATCGGCTTTCGCGATCTCGGCCGCGCGCCGGGCGTCCTGCGGATCCGCATCCACAGCCCCCGCAATCTCGAAGGCCAGCTCCTTGACCCGCTCGATGCGCGCCTTCTGCGAACCGAGCTTCTCGTGGAACGTGATGCCTGCGAGTTCGAGCGCCATTTCGTCGAGCGGACGCTTGAGATCCTGATCCCAGAAGAACTTGGCGTCCGAAAGCCGCGCGCGAATAACCTTCTCGTTACCCGCGACGATTTCGGCTCCGCCATCCGGCGCCGTCAGGTTCGAAACCAGGATGAAGCGGTTCGCGAGCGCTTTCGTGCTGGGATCGCGCAGCGAAAAGCACTTCTGATGATTTTTCATCGACGTCGTGAGGCACTCGGGCGGCACGTCGAGAAAGCTTTCGTCGAAGCTCCCCATCAGCGCCACCGGCCACTCGGTGAGGCCCGCGTTTTCCTGAAGCAAAGCCTCGTCCGCGATCAGTTCGAGCCCGGCTCCATGCGCAAGCTGCTCCGCCTGATCGCGGATCTCGTCGGCGCGTTCTTCGGCGTTCAGCATCACCGCATGACCCGCGAGCTTGTTCATGTAGTCCTCGAAGTCGAGAACCTGGAACGTCTCGTTTCCGTGGAAACGATGCCCCCGCGTGGCGTTCGACGCGAGAAGCCCCGCCGCTTCGAGCGGCACGATCATGCCGTCGAGCAGACAGATCATCGACTTGAGCGGCCGCACCCACTGGAACGTGCCCGCGCCCCAGCGCATGGACTTCGGCCACGGAAACTTCGCGAGCACCTGCGCGACCACATCCGCCGTGATCGCGTCAGCAGCGCGGCCCGGCCGTTCGATCCGCGCGACGTAATAGTCGCCCTTCTTCTCGTCCGCGACGATTTCGGCCTCGTCGATTGACGCGAGCCCCGCCGCTTTCAGAAACCCTTCGAGCGCTTTTTCCGGCGCACCCACGCGCGGCCCTTTTCGCTCCTCGCTGACGTCGGGCGCTTGCGGGGGCACATCCTCGATGACGAGCGCGAGCCGGCGCGGCGTTGCGAACGCGTGCGCATCCCCGACCGCGAGCCCGGCCGCCTTGAGTCCCTCGGACACGAGCCGCTTCAAATCCTGCGCGGCCCGCTGCTGCATCCGCGCCGGGATTTCCTCGGAAAAGAGTTCGAGCAAGAGTTCAGCCATCGGCGTGGGCCTTTCGAATTGGTCGTGCGTGGCAACACATACGGGGCCAGCCTCAGTCGGGCAACCGCGACTGTCGCAAAGCAAGCCGAGGGCACGCATGACGCACGCCCTCGGCCGGAAAACGCAATCCCGTCAGTCCGAACGAACTCTTAGGGCGTCGCAGGCTGAGGCTCCGGAGCCTGAGTTTCGGGCGGCGCGGCCGGTGTCGGCTGAGGCACGGCCTCAGGTGCCGGGGCAGGCGCCGGCGCCGGTTCGGGAGCAGCGCCAGGCGCGGGCGCGACGGCGGGCGCCGGTGCCGGCGCGACGAGCGGTTCCGCGGCCTTTTCCGCCGGAAGATATGCGCGCGTCTCCTCGCCGACGCGCTCCATCGTGCCCTGCACGGTGAGATAGCCGAGACCGATAGCAACCGCGCCGATGTACATCCACAATACCGGCTTGTAGCGGCTGAGCAGGATCAGGCCGATGATGAGCGCCGGAACGGCGGTTACGATCAAGCCAAGATGGGTGTCGGTCACGAACGGCCTCCTTCAGTCTCAAGCCACGCGGCGCAGCACGCTTTGGCGAGTTCCCGCACACGGAGAATATAGCCTTGCCGCTCAGTAACCGAAATAACACCGCGTGCATCGAGCAGATTGAAGACGTGTGAGGCTTTTATGCACTGGTCATAGGCGGGCAGCGCCAGGTTGTGCTGGCCCTCGCTCCGTCCGGCCTCGATCAGCGCCTTGCACTCCTTTTCGGCATCCCGGAAATGCTGAAGCAAGAGCGCCGTGTCGGCGTGCTCGAAGTTGAAGCGCGAGTACTCCTGTTCCGCCTGCAGGAAGATATCGCCGTAGGTCAGCTTCTTGTCGTCTTCGCGGCCGTTGAAGTTGAGATCGAACACGCGGTCCACGCCCTGCACGTACATGGCCAGGCGCTCAAGACCGTAGGTGATCTCCCCGGCCACGGGATTGCAGTCGAAACCGCCGACCTGCTGGAAGTAGGTGAACTGCGTCACCTCCATGCCGTTGCACCACACCTCCCAGCCGAGACCCCAGGCACCGAGCGTCGGGCTCTCCCAATCGTCCTCGACGAAGCGGATGTCGTTGAGGCGCGTATCGATGCCGATCGCATCCAGGCTCTTGAGATAGAGTTCCTGAATGTTCTCGGGTGACGGCTTCATGATCACCTGGAACTGATAGTAGTGCTGAAGCCGGTTCGGGTTCTCGCCATAGCGGCCGTCCTTGGGCCGGCGCGATGGCTGCACGTAGCAGGCGTTCCAATGGCGCGGCCCCAGCGCGCGTAGCGTCGTCGCCGGATGGAACGTGCCCGCGCCCACCTCCATGTCGTAGGGCTGCAGCACAACGCAGCCCTGCGCGCCCCAGAACCGCTGAAGCGTGAGGATCAGATCCTGAAAGCTCTCCTTCGGCCGGAGCGGCGGGAGGCCGGAAGCGTCGAGGAATTCCGTCTGGGATTTGGACATGAGGCCGTCGCGAATAGCTGCAAGCGGCGCACTATACGCATTCGCCACCAAGTGTCACCCTGCGCGACAGCCCCTCCGCCTCACTCGCCGCGCGGCCGATAGACACCCGACTTGGCATCATATTCGAGTGGCCCGAGATCTTTGGGCGTCACCCGGCGCTGATCGCGTCGCTGGCCCTTGGCAATCGTCCGCGACACCCACCTGTAGCCGGCATAGAGACCGGCACCGATAACCACCAGAGCGATGACCTGGGGCATGCATGATCCTCAAAGACCGAACCGCGACCACAGCGCGCGGATTTCGACAGCCGACACCAGATCGTCGGCCAAAGCAAGGCCCTGGCTGTCGCCCCCGAGCCCTAACACCGACGGCAGTTTGCGGAACCGGCCGGAGAGCCAGCTTCGCTCCACCGGCACCACCCGGAGCCGCACGTTCTCGCCGTGGATTTCACGCATCTTGGTTCGCACGTCGGAGATCCCGTCGATGAGCCCCAGCTCCAAAGCATCCAGCGCCGACCAGAACGCGCCGGAAAACAGCTCCCCGTCCGGCCCCTTGAGCCGCCCGAGCCTGCGATCCTTGACGACGCCGATGAACACATCGTGGACGCTGCGCTGAATGGCCATCAGCCGCGCGATGTCCTCCGGATTTTCCGGCTGAAACGGATCGAGCGCGCCCTTGTTGGCGCCCGCCGTATAGACGCGCCGCGAAATGCCGAGTTTCTCTATCGCACGATCGAGCCCGAAGCTCGCCGAGATCACGCCGATAGAGCCGACGATTGAAGACGCGTCGGCATAGATCTCGTCGCCCGCCACCGCCAAATAGTAACCGCCGGACGCCGCCACATCCTCGCAAAACACGTAGATCTTCTTACGCTTCTCGTCGGCGAGCTGGCGCAGGCGGCGGAACAGCAGGCTCGATTGCACGGGGCTTCCGCCCGGCGAGTTGATGACGACCGCAACCGAGGGCCCGCGCGACATGGAGAACGCCGCATCGATCGCCGCGCCGAGGGACGCGATGGAAAGCCCCGGCCTCAGCGGCGCGGCCATGCCGATGGCGCCGGAGAACCTGAGCACGGGAACCACCACGCCGCGGCTGAAAAACCCCATTCTTGCGTCCTTTCTTCGGTCGGTTATCGAACGATGCGATCGAAACGGCTAAGACGCCGCATCGGCCTCGTTAAATGTCCCATAAGCCACCCGGAGCGCACGGCCAAGCCGAAGCACGTCCCGCGCGCCTGGCGTGAAGGCACCCTTGGCATCATGCACGACGAAACCGGCATCGAGGCCAAATTCTGCCCTCGATCCCTTGATCCCGCCAAGCAGAACACGGTGGGCCGGTTCTCCTGCGCGCGAGAAAAGAGGTGTCGCAACGAGCCCGCCGAATCGCCGCTTCGCAGCCTCGATCATGTCGGGCAATGCGGACGCCTTGTGGATCATGAGCGCGTTGCCGGCAGGCTTCGCCATCCGAGCGAGAAAGCGCCACCAGTCGTCGAGCTGAGCGCCCGGCATGGCGTGGGCCACCGCCTTGAGTTCGTCGCGCGCTGCCGTGCCCGCGCCTTCTGCGTGATAGGGCGGATTGGCGATCACATGATCGAAGCTGCCCTCCGCGAGACTGCACCGCTCAAGCCCTGCTGCGGTGAAATGCGTCACGTCCGCCTCGACAACCGAAACGCGATCCTGAAGGCCGTTTCGCGCGATATTTTCCTCCGCAAGCCGAACGAGCGCAGGTTCCCGCTCCACGAGCACCACGTGCGCCTGGTGGCACCGCCACGCGACACAAAGTCCCGCCGTGCCGACACCGGCCCCGGCATCGAGAACACGAAACGGGGCGCCCCGCACCTCGACCGCAGCCGCCAGCATCACCGCATCGAGCCCGGCGCGATAGCCTTGGCGCGGCTGCAGAATATTGAGCCGTCCCCCCAAGAAGGCGTCGTCGGTGACAGACATATGTCAGGCCTTTTCGCGTTCCTTTTTCGGTGCACCATGAGGCAAGTGTGTCTATGGTGCGCCCGATAGCTTGCGCTATTGAATTGCAGGAAACGTCTATAACAACAAGGAAGTCGCCGGTGGGAGTTGTCGTACCACTCGACGAGGCACGCGCAGCGGGCGAACGGCTGGCCCCGCTCCTCGAACTCGTCAACGAGGACATGAACGCAATCAACCGGATCATCCTCGACAAAGCGGTCTCCCATGTCGATCTGATCCCCAAGTTGACGCATCACCTCGTGAACTCGGGTGGCAAGCGTCTGCGTCCCATGCTGGCCATCGCATCCTCGAAACTCTGCGGCTACACCGGCCAAGGCCACGTCAAGACGGCCGCCGCCATCGAATTCATGCACACCGCCACCCTGCTTCACGACGACGTCGTGGACGAGAGCGACACCCGCCGCGGCCACAAGACTGCGCGCCTCATCTGGGGCAACCAGGCCACCGTGCTCGTCGGCGACTTCCTGCTCGGCCAGGCGTTCCGCATGCTCGTGGACGTGGGCTCGCTCGCCGTGCTGCGCATCCTCTCGAACGCAGCCGCGACCATCGCCGAAGGCGAGGTCATGCAGCTCGCAGCCGCAAAGAACACGGCCACCACAGAGGATGCCTATCTCTCGATCATCGATGCCAAGACCGCAGCTTTGTTCGCAGCGGCATCGGAAGTCGGCGCCGCGCTCGCGAAGCGGCCGGCGGACGAGGAAGCCGCACTCCGCTCCTACGGCCGCAACCTCGGCCTCGCCTTCCAACTCGTCGACGACGCGCTCGATTACGGCGGAGACAGCGCGCGCCTCGGCAAATCGGTCGGCGACGACTTCCGCGAAGGCAAGATCACGCTCCCCGTCATCCTGTCGTTCCGCCGCGGCAACGACCAGGAACGCGCATTCTGGAATCGCACGATCGTCGAGGGCAAGATCGAGGAAAGCGACCTGCAGGAGGCCATTCGCCTGATGAAGCGGCACAACGCGATCGCAGACACGCTCGAACGCGCCCGCTCCTACGGCAGCATCGCCCACGACGCGCTCGCGATCTTCCCGGACGGCTCCGAGAAAACCGCTCTGCGGGATGTCATCGCTTTCTGCATTTCCCGCGCGCACTGAGCCGTACCGAAAAACAACGAAAGAAGATCTGTCACCCGAGCTTCGCAGCGACGCTCCACCACGCCGGATGAACAGCGGCGAGCTGCTGGCGCGCCGCTTCGGCGGCGAATGCATCCGGAAAGATCCCGAACACAGTGGGCCCCGCACCCGACACGGCAACGTGCTCGACGTGGGGCAAGGAGAGAAGCGCGCGCAAAACCGCGCCAATTTCCGGCACGACGACTTGCGCCGCAGACGCGAGATGATTTCCTCGCGCACGGGCGAAGGCAACGACCGCCTCCCTATCCGCAAAGACCTGCGGCGGCGCGGGTGCGAAGGACGCGCCCTCGTCGAGCGGCACGGCCGACAGCGCGCGAAAAACCTGCGCCGTTTTGTCTGCGGGCACTGCGGCCATAGGATTCGCGATGACCGCATGAAGCGATGGAACGCCGCCCTCGATATCGCAAAGGACATGGCCGGCCCCGCCATCCAGAGCGTGCGGGCCTCGAAGCACACCGGCACATCGGCGCCGAGCTCTCGCGCGATGCCGTGCCAATCGACATCCGCCGCAGCATCGCCATTGGCGCGGCGGACCGCGCGGAGCAGCGCGCCGGCATCCGCAGACCCGCCGCCGACGCCTGCAGCAACCGGCAATACCTTTTCGAGATGCACCGCGCCGAGCGTGAGATGTGGCGCACGCTCCTTGAGCAGCGCAAAGCGCGCGATCGAGAATTGTTGGTGCCGACAACCCCGCTCGCAAACGGTCCGCTCACCGTCACCGACGCCGGATGCGCCGGATCGAGCCGAGAGTCGTGTCTCCGACGTCGGCGAACGCGACAAGGCTCCGAAGCTCGTGAAAACCGTCGCGCCGGCGCCCGAGAATTTCGAGCGTGAGATTGATCTTCGCCGGCGCAGCCTCGCAGAGCCGCCGAACCGGCACTACTCCCGCCCGGGCTTTTCGGACTTCGCAGCCTGCTTGCCCGGGCCCGCTCCCGGCAGCGGCGCGGTCAGTCCCGCTTCGAGTTTCTGCCGGATCTTCACGGCGTCGTCCGGCTCCGGATCGAGCGTCAACGCCTGATCCCACTGGAAGCGGGCCTCGCGCTCACGGCCCACACGCCACAACGCGTCGCCCAGGTGATCGTTGAGGATCGGATCTTCGGGCCGGAGTTCCACGGCACGTTCGAGATAGCGCACCGCTTCCTCGAAGTTGCCTTGCTTGTAATGCGCCCAACCCAGGCTATCCACGATGTAGCCGTCATCCGGCTTGAGCGCGACGGCCTTCTCGATGAGCTTCATGCCCTTGTCGAGGTTGTGCCCCTGGTCGACCCAGGAATAGCCGAGGTAGTTCAGCACAAGCGGCTGATCCGGGAACAGCTCAAGCGCCTTTTTGAGATCGACCTCGGCCTTGGGCCAGTTCTTGATGCGCTCGTAGCTCGTGCCCCGCGCATAATAATAGACCCAATGCCGCCGCTCGGGCTTATCGACGAGGGCGAGCGCCTGATCGTAATAGGGAATGGCTTCTTCATAGAGCTTGCGCGAGCGCAGAATATTGCCGAGCGCATCGAGGATCTCAAGCCGGTCAGAAACCGTAATCGGTAGCTGGCCATTCTCCGCGAGTCC